>NZ_CP035501.1:3319166-3619583 GCF_004135585.1 Sphingosinicella sp. BN140058
CTGGGCGCCGCGTGCGGCCCGGGTCTCTCGCTCGGCACGGCTATGGATGAGGTCGAACTGGGCGGCGAACACGTCCGCTTCGAGCAGCGACGAGATTGCGAGACAGCGTCCGAGTCGGGCGATCCGCTCCGGCTGCTCGGCACATTCGGTGGCAACCAGGGTGTAGCAGCAGTCGACAGCCGCCGCGACGGACGAGAACAGGACGCTGAGCGGAATGCCCCGGGCATTCGCATCCTGAAGGAAGCCCTGGGCCAGATCGGCCCACTTCTGATCGCCGATCGCGCCATGCTTGATGATCATATAGGGGACGATCTTGCCGGTCAGCGCCTCGATGTCCGCCTCGCCGAACCGAGTGCCGGCGTCGTGCGCGGAGGAGAGATGCTCGCAAAAGGCACGGCCGACCGGCGCACCCTTTTCCTTGAGGAACTCGGCGAGTTCCCTGCAGCCCTGGGCAAGGCTTCCGTCCGGATCGTATCGCCCGATCCGTGCCTCCAGCCGCACTGCGCCCTGTTCCGTCCCCATGAAAGTCCTCGTCAATGTGACATTAAGCCAGGGGGCCGTTGTGGCGCGAAAGCTTTAAGATCGCGTTAGCCATGGAGGGCATCTTCTGTCCTAAATGCCGGGTGGCTTGGAGTGTCACGCCGCTTGTCTCCGGGCGCGTGCTTTCCTAAGAGCGGCGCGTACTTAGGGAGCCCCGCCTCATGCACCGCAATCCATCGCGCCCGCTCTCGCCGCATCTGACGATCTGGCGATGGGGGCCGCACATGTTCGTCTCGATCGCCAACCGGGTGACCGGCGCGGGCCTTGCCACGGTCGGCGCGGCAGCCCTGGTGTGGTGGCTGGCGGCGGCCGCCAGCGGCGCCAAGGCTTATGAGACGTTCCTGTCGTGGGCGACGAGCTGGGTCGGCATCGTGATCGGCGTCGGCCTGAGCTGGGCGTTCTTTTTTCACCTGCTCGGCGGCATCCGCCATCTGGTGATGGACATCGGTGCGGGCTTCGAGCTCTCGGTCAACAAATTCTGGGCCAACATGACGATCCTCGGCTCGGTGCTGCTCACCGCGCTGTTCTGGTTCGCCATCCTGGGGATGAAGTGATGCGGATGGAAACTCCCCTCGGCCGCGTCCGCGGCCTCGGCTCGGCGCGCACCGGTGCACATCATTGGTGGCTCGAGCGGCTGACCTCGATCGCCGCTCTGGTCCTGTTCGTCTGGTTCATCGCCTCGATCCTGCGGCTGCCGTCGCTTTCCTACGGCGATGTCGTCGGCTGGCTGCGCGAGCCGCTCGCCGCAGTGCCGATGCTGCTGCTGATCGTTACGACCTTCTGGCACCTCAAGCTCGGCCTGCAGGTGATCCTCGAAGATTACGTGCACGAGGAGGGCATGAAATTGTTCTCGATCGTGCTGCTCAACTTCTTCGTGATCGCCGGCGCCGCGCTCGCTTTCTTCTCTGTTCTCAAGATCGCCTTCGGCGGGGACGCATCCCATGGCTGACGCCTACAAGATCATCGACCATGCTTACGACGTCGTCGTCGTCGGAGCCGGCGGCTCCGGCCTCCGCGCGACGATGGGGGCCGCGGAGAAGGGGCTGAAGACGGCCTGCATCACCAAGGTCTTTCCGACCCGCAGCCACACCGTCGCGGCGCAGGGCGGCATCGCCGCATCGCTCGGCAACATGGGCGCAGACCACTGGACCTGGCACATGTACGACACCGTCAAGGGCTCCGACTGGCTCGGCGACCAGGACGCGATCGAATATCTCTGCCGCGAGGCGCCCGCCGCGGTCTACGAGCTCGAGCATTTCGGGGTTCCGTTCAGCCGCACCCAGGAAGGCCGCATCTACCAGCGTGCCTTCGGCGGCATGATGCAGAATATGGGCGCCGGTCCGCCCGCGCAGCGCACCTGCGCCGCCGCCGACCGGACCGGCCACGCCATGCTCCACGCGCTCTACCAGCAGAGCCTGAAGTATGACGCCGACTTCTTCATCGAATATTTCGCGATCGATCTGATCATGGAAAATGGCGAATGCCGGGGCGTGATCGCCTTGTGCATGGAAGACGGCACCATCCACCGCTTCCGCAGCCATGCCGTGGTGCTCGCCACCGGCGGCTACGGCCGTGCCTATTTCTCGGCGACTTCGGCCCACACCTGCACCGGCGACGGCAATGCGATGGTGCTCCGCGCCGGCCTGCCGCTGCAGGACATGGAGTTCGTCCAGTTCCATCCGACCGGCATCTACGGTGCCGGCGTGCTGATCACGGAGGGTGCGCGCGGGGAAGGCGGCTATCTCACCAATTCCGAGGGCGAGCGCTTCATGGAGCGCTACGCACCGTCGGCCAAGGATCTCGCCAGCCGCGACGTCGTCTCGCGATCGATGGCGATGGAAATCCGCGAGGGTCGCGGTGTCGGCAAGGAGAAGGATCATATCTTCCTCCATCTCGATCATATCGACGCAAAGATCCTGGCCGAGCGCCTGCCCGGCATCACCGAAACCGGCAAGGTCTTTGCCGGCGTCGACCTGACGCGGCAGCCGCTGCCGGTGGTGCCGACCGTCCATTACAACATGGGCGGCATCCCGACCAATTATCATGGTGAGGTCGTTACCCTGCGCGACGGCAATCCCGACAGCGTCGTCCCCGGCCTGTTCGCCGTCGGCGAAGCGGCCTGCGTGTCGGTTCACGGCGCCAACCGCCTCGGCTCCAACAGCCTGATCGATCTCGTCGTATTCGGCCGTGCGACGGGCCTGCGCCTCGGCGAGATCGTCAAGCCGGGCACGGCGCTGCCGCCGCTGCCCAAGGGCTCGGAAGAGATGGCGATCGGCCGCCTCGATCATTTCCGCTATGCCAAGGGCGGCAGCCCGACCTCGGTCATCCGCAACCGCATGCAGCGCACGATGCAGGCCGATTGCGCGGTGTTCCGCACGGAGGCGACGCTGGACGAAGGCAAGGGCCGCATCGACGAGGTCTACAAGCAGATGGCCGACATCGACGTCACCGACCGCAGCCTGGTCTGGAACACCGATCTGGTCGAATCGATGGAGCTCGACAATTTGATCGGCCAGGCCGTGGTCACCATGCACAGCGCCGCCAATCGCAAGGAAAGCCGCGGCGCCCATATGCACGAGGACTATCCGAACCGGGACGACGTCAACTGGCTGAAGCACACGGTGACCTGGTTCAACGAGGGTAAGGTGACGATCGATTACCGCCCGGTGCACGAATATACGCTCACCGACGAGATCGAGTATATCAAGCCCAAGGCCCGGGTGTACTGATCCCTGGGTTCAGGCGCTGAAAACGAAAAGGCCGTCGCAGCGAGTGCTGCGGCGGCCTTTTGTTGTGTCATCCCCTCCCTGGAAGGGAGGGGTTAGGGGTGGGTGCGCGGCGCAGCCGCGCCTGCAGCTTGAGCGAAAATCCCTGGCGCTTTCAGCCCCATCGAGGGGCCGAAAGCGCACCCACCCCCGGCCCCTCCCTTGGCAGGTAGGGGAGGATGGGGTGTCATGCGAGAGGCGTGCTCAGTCCAAATTCGGCCGCAGCCAGCGTTCCGCTTCCTCGACGCTGACTTCGCGGCGGGCGGCATAATCTTCGAGCTGGTCGCGGCCGATCCGGGCGACGCCGAAATACTGGCTGTCGCGATGGCCGAAATAGAAGCCGGAGACGGCCGAGGTCGGCCACATCGCGAAGCTCTCGGTGAGCGTGACCCCGGCCGGATCGCCGCCGAGCATGTCGAACAATACCGGCTTCAGGCTGTGATCCGGGCAGGCGGGATAGCCGGGCGCCGGGCGGATGCCCTGATAGGTTTCGCGGATCAGATCGGCATTGGTGAGATGCTCTTCCGCATAGCCCCAGATGCTGTTGCGGACGTGGCCGTGGAGGGTTTCGGCAAAGCTCTCGGCGAGACGATCGGCCAGAGCCTTCAACAGAATGTCCGAATAATCGTCATTCTCGGCCTTGAAGCGCGCCAAATGCGCGTCGAGCCCGTGAATGCCGACGGCGAAGCCGCCGATCCAGTCCTCGCCGGCCGGATCGATGAAGTCGGCCAGGCACATGTTCGGCCGTCCCTCGCGCTTCTTCACCTGCTGGCGCAGCATCGGCAGCCGGGTCTCGTCATTGCCGGCAAGCACGAAGATGTCGTCGCCTTCGCGGCGGCAGCGCCACAGGCCGACGGTCCCCTTGGCGATCAGCCAATGCTCCGCGATGATCCTGTCGAGCATCGCCTGCGCGTCGTTGAACAGCGAGGTCGCACTCTCGCCGACGATCGGATCCTCGAGGATCGCGGGATAATTGCCGGCGAGCTCCCAGGCCCGGAAGAACGGTGTCCAGTCAATCGATGCGCGCAGATCCCGGATCGGCCATTCGCCGAAATGCTGAACGCCCGGGCGCTGCGGCGCCGGCGGCTTGCCCGCCGGATCGTAGGGGAAGGAATTGGCCCGGGCCTCGTCGATCGTGGCGAGCTCGCTATGGCCGCGGCCGGCGCGGGTCTCGCGGACCGTGTGGTAATCCTCCGCGGTCTTGGCGACGAGCGGATCGCGCTGCGTCTCGGAGACGAGCGACGAGGCGACGCCGACCGCGCGGCTGGCGTCGAGCACGTGGAGCACCGGGCCTTCATAAGCGGTGTCGATCTTGAGCGCGGTGTGGACCTTGCTGGTCGTCGCGCCGCCGATCAGCAGCGGCAGGGTCATGCCCTCGCGTTGCATCTCGGCCGCAACCGTGACCATCTCGTCCAAAGACGGGGTGATCAGACCCGACAGGCCGATCATGTCGGCATTGTTCTCGTTCGCCGCCTGAAGGATGTTCTGCCACGGCACCATCACGCCGAGATCGATCACCTCGAAGCCGTTGCACTGCAGGACGACGCCGACGATGTTCTTGCCGATGTCGTGAACGTCGCCCTTGACGGTGGCCATCACGACCTTGCCCTTGCCGGCGGTGGCACCGCTCTTCTCTTTCTCCTCCTCGATGAAGGGGATGAGATGGGCGACGGCCTTCTTCATCACGCGGGCCGACTTGACCACCTGGGGCAGGAACATCTTGCCGGATCCGAACAGGTCTCCGACCACGTTCATGCCGTCCATCAGCGGACCTTCGATGACGTGGATCGGACGGTCGGCCCGCTGCCGCATCTCCTCGGTATCCTCGACCACGTAGGCGTCGATGCCCTTGACGAGGGCGTGTTCCAGCCGCTTTTCGACGCTCCAGCCGCGCCATTCCGCCTCGGCTTTCTCCTTGACCGGATCGGAGCCGAGATACTTTTCGGCGAGCGTGACCAGGCGCTCCGTCGCATCGTCGCGGCGGTCGAGAATGACGTCCTCGCACGCTTCGCGCAGCTCGGGATCGATCGCGTCGTAGACGTCGAGCTGACCCGCATTCACGATCGCCATGTCGAGCCCGGCCGGGATCGCATGGTAGAGGAAGATCGAGTGCATCGCGCGGCGCACAGGCTCGTTGCCGCGGAACGAGAAGCTGAGATTCGAAAGGCCGCCGGAGATGTGCGCGTGGGGGCAGCGGACCTTGATCTCCTTGCACGCTTCGATGAAGTCGACGGCATAGGTGCGATGCTCGTCGATGCCGGTCGCGACAGCGAACACGTTGGGATCGAAGATGATGTCCTCGGGCGGGAAGCCTTCGCGCACCAGCAGATCATAGGCACGCGAGCAGATCTCGACCTTGCGCGCCTTGGTGTCGGCCTGGCCGGTCTCGTCGAAGGCCATCACGACCACGGCGGCACCGTAATTACGTACCTTGCGGGCGAGGCGGAGGAATTCGGCTTCGCCTTCCTTCAAGCTGATCGAATTGACGATCGGCTTGCCGGAGACGCATTTGAGGCCGGCCTCGATCACGCTCCATTTCGAGCTGTCGATCATGAACGGCACGCGGGCGATGTCGGGCTCGGCGGCGATCAGCTTGAGGAAGGTCGTCATCGCCACTTCGGCGTCGAGCAGGCCCTCGTCCATGTTGATGTCGATGACCTGGGCGCCATTCTCGACCTGTTGGCGCGCGACCTCGACCGCGGCGGCATAATCGCCGGCCATGACCAGCTTCTTGAAACGTGCCGATCCGGTGACGTTGGTACGCTCGCCGATGTTGACGAAGGTGGAGGAGGCGGCGGGCCCGACGTCGGCATCGGCGTCGGCGTCTAGAGGTGCAATTGGAAGGGCAGTGGCGGTCATAATGATGGACTACTCGTAATCGGTACGGAGGGGACGACTTCCCCTCTCCCTGCCCTCTCCCCACAGAATTCCCATCAAACGACTACTTTGATGGGCCCCGATGGGGAGAGAGATGCTAAGCGGCGATGGTCATCGGCTCGAGGCCGGCGAGGCGGGTGACGGTGCGGACCTTCGGCAGGCTGCGCGGGGTCACGCCCTGCACTGCCTTGGCGATCGCCGCGATATGGGCGGGGGTCGATCCACAGCAGCCGCCGAGGATGTTGACCAGGCCCTGTTCCGCCCAGCCGCGGACGAAGGCGGCGGTCTGCTCGGGCAGCTCGTCATAGGCGCCGAGCTCGTTGGGCAGGCCGGCATTGGGATAGGCCATGATCAAGGTGTCGGCATTCTGGGCCAGCGTCTGCACGTGCGGGCGGAGCTGCTGGGCGCCGAACGAGCAATTGAGGCCGATGGTCAGCGGCCGGGCATGACGCACCGCATACCAGAAGGCCTCCACCGTGTGGCCCGACAGATTGCGGCCCGAAAGATCGGTGATCGTCATCGAGATCATCAGCGGCACGTCGCGGCCGAGCCGTTCGCCGGCTTCCATCGCCGCGACGATCCCCGCCTTGGCGTTGAGCGTGTCGAAGATCGTCTCGATCAGGATGAAATCGGCGCCGCCCTCGAGCAAGGCTTCCGTCTGCTGCAGATAGACGTCCTTGAGGCCGTCGAAATCGATCTCGCGATAGCCGGGATCGTTGACGTTGGGCGACAGCGACAAAGTCTTGTTGGTCGGCCCGATCGCGCCGGCGACGAAGCGCGGCCTGCCATCGGCCGCTTCGGCCGCGTCGGCAGCCTTGCGGGCGATGCTCGCGGAAGCGCGATTGATGTCGCCGACAAGATGCTCGGCACCGTAATCGGCCTGGCTGATCGTGTTGGCGCTGAACGTGTTGGTGGACACGATGTCGGAGCCGGCAGCCAGATAGTCTCTGGTGATCGCCTCGACGACGTCGGGCCGGGTGAGGGCGAGAATGTCGTTATTGCCCTTCTGATCGCGGCTGAGGCGGAGATCGCCGCGATAGTCGGCCTCGGTCAGCTTGCGGTTCTGGATCTCGGTGCCGAAGGCGCCGTCGGTGAGCAGGATACGCTCCCGGGCGGCTTCGATCAGTCTCTCGCGCGCGCTCATGCCGCTTGCTCCTGCTGGTCTGGTGTCGGGCGAAGGCCGAGAAGGTGGCTGATCGCATAAGCGAGCTCGGCCCGATTGAGGGTGTAGAAGTGGAAGTGGCGAACGCCGCCGGCATAAAGCTGGCCGCACAATTCGGCCGCCACGGTGGCGGCGACGAGCTGGCGCGCCGCCGGCAGATTGTCGAGCCCTTCGAACAGGCGGTCCATCCACGGCGGAATGCCGGCACCGCACATTGCGGCGAACTTGCGGGTCTGTGCGACATTGGAAACCGGCAGGATCCCGGGCACGATCTCGGCATCGATCCCCGCCGCGGCAGCTTCGTCGCGAAAGCGGAAGAAGCAATCCGGCGAGAAGAAGAATTGGGTGATCGCCCGATCGGCCCCGGCATCGATCTTGCGCTTCAGATTGTCGATGTCGGCCTGACGGCTGACCGCATCCGGGTGCATTTCGGGATAAGCGGCCACCGAAATCTCGAACGGCGCGATCCGCTTCAGGCCCTGGACGAGATCGGCGGCGCCCGCATAGCCGTTCGGATGCGGCGCGAACTTCTTGCCGGCTTCGGGCGGATCGCCGCGCAGCGCGACGATGTGGCGAACGCCTGCTTCCCAATAGGCGCGGGCGACCTCGTCGATCTCCTCCCGGCTGGCTTCGACGCAAGTGAGATGCGCGGCGGCGGCGAGCGTCGTTTCCCTGGCGATCCGCGCCACCGTATTGTGGGTCCGCTCGCGGGTCGAGCCGCCGGCGCCGTAGGTAACCGAGACGAATCGGGGGGCCAGCGGCTCCAATGTCTTCACCGACTCCCAGAGCGTCTGCTCCATCTTCTCGGTCTTGGGCGGGAAGAATTCGAACGACACGTCGATGTCGCCGGCGACATCTTCGAACAGGGGTTTCCGCCAACTGGCGATGCCAGGCGCGAGCGTGCTCATGCGACGACCTTCAATTTAGCTTCGGGCCGCTCTCCGGCCCAGATGGTGACGGTGAGCTCACCGCCTTCGAGATGCTCGATCACGCAGGCTTCCAGGCCCGCGCTCTCGATATATTTGATTACGGCGTCGTCGGCGAAGCCGAGCCGGGCATGGGCGTCGCGGATCCTCAGTTCCTCGCGCTCGTGCGCGGCGAAATCGACTACGAGCAATCGCCCCCCGGGCGCGAGCAGACGGGCCGCCTCGGCGACCGCCGCCGCGGGCTGCTGGGCGAAGTGCAGCACCTGGTGGAGGATTACGGTGTCGGCGCTGCCCGCGGGAAGCGGGAGGGCGTACATGTCGCCCTGGCGCAGTTCGGCGGCGGTGAGGCCGGCCTCGGCAAGCTTGACCCGCGCAAGACGCAGCATCTCGGGCGAGCGATCGACGCCCAAGGCATGCTGCGCCTCGCGCCCGAACAAGGAGATCATCCGGCCGGTGCCGGTGCCGACATCGACGAGGCGTCCGACCGGCCGGTCCGCGAGCGCGCGCCCGATCGCCGCTTCGACCTCGCTCTCGGCGATGTGGAGCGATCGGATCTCGTCCCAGTGATTGGCGTGCTGGGCGAAATAGCGCTCGGCGGCGGCCGCACGATCGGCGCGAACCGCGGCAAGGCGCGCGGCATCGGCAAGCATCCATGGATCCTCGCCGTCGATCTCGGCCCAGCGATCGAGCATTGCGAACAGCGGATCGACCCGCGCGCCATCGCCGAGGCTGAGGAAGACCCAGCTGCCTTCCTTGCGCCGCTCGGCAAGGCCGGCATCGATCAGGATCTTGACGTGGCGCGAGACGCGGGGCTGGCTTTGCCCGAGCACTTGCGCCAATTCGCCGACCGACAGCTCCATCGCCCGCAGCAGCGCGAGAATCCGCAGCCGCGTCGGATCGGCAAGGGAGCGAAAGAGGTCAGTCACATCGGCCATAGATAAGGATATAAAGATATCTTTATATGCGGGTCAAGTGACGACACGCCTTTCACGCCCTTTGGTTCCGTTCGCACGAGGGATTTGCGCGCCCGAAAGCCGTTCAAGGCGCTGATAAGAGCGTCCAACGTCGGATTGTGACGGAAGAATGACCGGAAAAAACGCTTTACCGCAATTGCTTACCGAATAGGTAGACATACTGCTGCGCCTTTTGTACAGCATGCAGCGCTGGAGAGCCGATGGGCTACGCCACGGCACCTCGCCCAGCGGATCATCAGTTGCTCCAAACGGAGGGAAGTTTTCATGAAGAAGATTGGTCTGACCCTGGCTGCCGTCGCAGCCCTCGGCGTGTCTGCGTGCAACAACACCAGCAACGATGCCGGCAACAACACCGCAACCGATCTCAACGTCACCGAGACCGAAGCCGTCAGCGACGTCAACGCCTCGGCGAACGACGCGAGCGCGGTCGACGCGACCAACAACGCTCTCGACAATGCCAGCAACAGCCTCGAAGCTGCCGGCAACTCCGTCGAGAACGCGTCGGACGCGGTCGCCAACGCGACCTCGAACGCCGCGCACTAAGTTCTCGCGAACTTATGCGACGAAAAGGGTCGCGCACCACCGGGTGCGCGGCCCTTTTTATTTGCCCGGCAATGCGGCAGACAGCGGCCGACATGCCATCTTCGGAGTGATCATTCATGCGCTCGATCATCGCCACCGGCCTGACGGCCGCCGCACTCGCCCTCCTGGCCGGATGCGGAGACAAGGAAAGCACCGGCCCCACCGCCGAGGAGAATGCCCAGCTCGACGAGGCGGCGAACATGCTCGATACGTCGCCGGACAGCCTGACCGTGGAAAATCCGGAGCTCGGCAACGGCGATGCGCCGACACCCGAGGCGGGTGACGTCGCGGTGGCCGAGGGCGCGGCCGGGAACGATGCCGCTGGGAACGATGCCGGCACCGCAAACGATGCGGCTGCAGCGACGGCGACCAACGCGCAGTAAGGCGGATCGAAGGCACAGAAAAAGGGGCCGGAGGAGAGATCCTCCGACCCCTTTTCTTTTGGGCCTCGGCAGAAGGCGGGCAAGCCCGCCTTGGACGTCGAACGCGATCCGCAGCTCCGCGGCGGACGCGCCGGCCGGGCTAAGGCGAATCCTTCGGCAGCGACGAGCGCCGCTGCCGAAGGCCGCCTTACGCCTTAGAAGTCCATGCCGCCCATGCCGCCCATGCCGCCCGGCATGCCGCCGCCGGCAGCCGGCTTGTCTTCCGGAAGCTCGGAGACCGCGGCCTCGGTGGTGATGAGCAGACCGGCGACCGATGCGGCGTCCTGCAGCGCGGTGCGGACGACCTTGGTCGGGTCGATCACGCCGGCCTGGACGAGGTTCTCGTAGGTCTCGGTCTGGGCGTTGAAGCCGAGCGTCTCGTCGTTGCCGTCGAGCAGCTTGCCCGAAACCACGGCGCCGTCATTGCCGGCATTCTCGGCAATCTGACGAACCGGCGCAATGATCGCCTTGCGGACGATGTCGATGCCGCGGGTCTGGTCCTCGTTGGCACCCTTGAGGCCTTCGAGCGCCTTGGTGGCGTAGAGCAGAGCGGTACCGCCGCCGGGGACGATGCCCTCTTCGACAGCTGCGCGGGTCGCGTGCAGCGCGTCGTCGACGCGGTCCTTGCGCTCCTTGACCTCGACCTCGGACGAACCGCCGACCTTGATCACGGCGACGCCGCCGGCGAGCTTGGCGAGACGCTCCTGGAGCTTCTCACGGTCGTAATCGCTGGTGGTGTTCTCGATCTGCTGGCGGATCGCGGTGACGCGGCCCTCGATGCGGTCACGCGCACCGGCACCGTCGACGATGGTGGTGTTGTCCTTGTCGATGGTGACGCGCTTGGCCTGGCCGAGCATGTTCAGCGACACGGTCTCGAGCTTGATGCCGAGATCTTCGCTGATCATCTCGCCGTTGGTCAGGATCGCGATGTCCTCGAGCATCGCCTTGCGGCGATCGCCGAAGCCCGGAGCCTTGACGGCCGCGACCTTGAGGCCGCCGCGCAGCTTGTTGACGACGAGGGTGGCGAGCGCTTCGCCCTCGATGTCCTCGGCGATGATCAGCAGCGGACGGCCCGACTGCACGACCGCCTCGAGGATCGGTAGCATCGCCTGGAGGTTGGAGAGCTTCTTCTCGTGGATCAGGATGTACGGGTCGTTGAGTTCGACCTGCATCTTTTCCGGGTTGGTGATGAAGTAGGGGCTCAAGTAGCCGCGGTCGAACTGCATGCCTTCGACGACGTCGAGCTCGAACTCGAGGCCCTTGGCTTCCTCGACGGTGATCACGCCTTCCTTGCCGACGCGCTCCATCGCTTCGGCGATCTTCTCGCCGACGACGGTGTCGCCATTGGCCGAGATGATGCCGACCTGGGCGATCTCATTCGAGCCGGCGACCGGCTTGGAACGGGCCTTGAGGTCCTCGACGACCTTCGAAACGGCGACGTCGATGCCGCGCTTCAGGTCCATCGGGTTCATGCCGGCCGCGACCGACTTCATGCCTTCGCGGACGATCGCCTGGGCGAGGACGGTGGCGGTGGTGGTGCCGTCACCGGCGAGATCGTTGGTCTTCGAGGCCACTTCGCGCAGCATCTGCGCGCCCATGTTCTCGAACTTGTCCTTGAGCTCGATCTCCTTGGCGACGGTGACGCCGTCCTTGGTGATGCGCGGCGCGCCGAAGCTCTTGTCGATGACGACGTTGCGGCCCTTGGGGCCGAGGGTGACCTTCACCGCATCGGCGAGAATGTCGACGCCGCGGAGGATCCGCTCACGGGCGTCACGCGAAAAGCGTACGTCTTTCGCTGCCATGTCTTCTTTCCTCTTAGTTCAATTCAACGTGGATGGATGTGCGATGAGTCAGCCGACGATTCCGAGGATGTCGGATTCCTTCATGATCAGCAGGTCTTCGCCGTTGAGGCGGACCTCGGTGCCCGACCACTTGCCGAACAGGATGCGGTCGCCGGCCTTGACGTCGAGCGGGGTCACCGAGCCGTCTTCGGCCTTGGTGCCGGAGCCGACCGAGATCACTTCGCCTTCCTGCGGCTTTTCCTTGGCGGTGTCGGGGATGATGATGCCACCGGCCGTCTTCTCTTCGGCCTCGACGCGGCGCACGAGCACCCGATCATGGAGCGGACGAAAAGTCATGCACGTCACCTCTTCTAGTAATGCGGCTGCTCTCCCCCCTTTTGGCGAGGTGCGGCAGTCGCTGGGTTCAACCTTGTTAGCACTCACCCCCAGTGAGTGCCAGCGCTGCCGATGTAGTTGCTGTTCATCTGCGGTCAAGCGCCCGGCGACAGGAAAATTCATCCGTTTCGACCCGACCGGCCGCATCCATTTACAGGGCCGCGGCGGTGGATTAGCCCTCGTCCAAAGGGTCCGGTCCGGATCCACGGCCCAACCCTGCGCTAGGCCGAAGCTGTTACGGGAATGCGACAATGCGATTCGTCGGCAAGGTTTGGAGACTGCTCGTCGGGATCAAGGACGGGCTGGTGCTCCTGTTCATGCTCCTCTTCTTCGGATTTCTCTATGCGGCGATGACGTCGCGGCCTGCGGTCGGCAGCGGCGACAAGGGCGCGCTGGTGCTGGACCTGTCGGGCCCGATCGTCGAGCAGCCGGCACAGGCAAGCGCGAGCGAAGTGCTGAGCGGGAGTGCGGGCGGCCGCGAATACCGGCTCCGCGACATCGTCCACGGGCTGCGCAAGGCGGCGGGCGACGACCGCGTGCAGGCCGTGGTGCTGGATCTCGACATCTTCTCGGGCGGCGGACAGGCCACGCTCGTCCAGGCGGCGGAAGCGCTCGATGCGGTCAAGAAGGCCGGCAAGCCGGTGCTCGCCTACGCCACCGCCTATGATGACGATTCCTACCTTCTCGCGTCCCACGCCAGCGAAATCTGGCTCAATCCGATGGGCGGGGTGCTGGTCGCCGGGCCTGGCGGCAACAATCTCTATTTCAAGGGGCTGATGGACCGGCTCGGTATCACCGCCAACGTCTACCGGGTCGGCACCTACAAGTCGGCGGTCGAGCCGTTCACCCGCAGCGACATGTCGCCGGAAGCGCGGGAGAATGCCCAGGCGCTTTACGGCGCAATGTGGGAAAGCTGGCAGCAATCGGTCCGGCAGGCGCGGCCGAAAGCCCAGATCGCGGCCTATGCTGCCGATGCCCCGGGCCGAATCCAGGCGGCGGGCGGCGACATGGCCAAGGCGGCGCTTGCCGCGGGGCTGGTCGATCAGATCGGCGACCGCCAGGCCTTCGGGGCGCGCATCGCCAAGATCACGGGCGCGCTTCATGCCGACGTCCCGGGGAGCTTCCGCAGGATCGCGTTCGACAAGTGGGCGTCGACCTATCCGGCCACGGAGGAGGCCGGTGAGATCGGCATCGTCACCGTCGCGGGCAACATCGTCGACGGCGAGGCCAATGCCGGCACTGCGGGCGCCGAGACGATCGTCAGGGCGCTGGAGCGCGGCATGCGCGACCGCGACCTGAAGGCGATCGTGCTCAGGGTCGATTCGCCGGGCGGCTCGGCCTTGGCGTCCGAGCGCATTCGCCAAGCGCTGCTTGCGGCCAAGGCGAAGGGGCTGCCGGTGGTGGTGTCGATGGGCAGCCTGGCCGCCTCGGGCGGTTACTGGGTGTCGATGGCCGGCGACAAGATCTACGCCGAACCCTCGACGATCACGGGATCGATCGGCGTGTTCGGCATCCTGCCGAGCTTCGAGAATGCGCTCGCAAAGATCGGCGTCGGCGCGGACGGCATCAAGACGACGCCGCTCTCGGGCGAGCCCGATCTGCTTCATGGCCCTGCGCCGGAAGCGGACCGGCTGCTCCAGATGGGTGTCGAGAATACCTATGGCCGCTTCCTCTCCCTCGTCTCCGAGCGGCGCAAGCTTCCGGTCGCGCGGGTGGACCAGATTGCGCAAGGCCGCGTCTGGGACGGCGGCACCGCGCGTCAGCTCGGTTTGGTCGATGCCTTCGGCGGCCTCGACGACGCCGTCGCCGAGGCTGCGCGGATGGCCAAGGTTGATGCGGACGACGCCAGGCCGGTATGGCTGGAGCAGGAGCCTGGCTTCTTCGATTCGCTGCTGCTCGCGTTCGCGACCGGCGGAGAGGAAGAGGAGCAAGCTTCGGCCGATGCGTTCGGCCGGATCGGCATGAAGCAGCGCCAGATGATGCTGCGTGCGGCAGCCGATGCCGAGTTGCTGATGACCGGCGCCTCGGTCCAGGCGCGCTGCCTCTCCTGCCCCGGCGCCGAAGTCACGGCAAAGCCGCGGCCCGGAGGCTTCACCGCCCTGCTGCTGAAGCTGATCGGCGCGTGAAGGTCAGGCCCGCGTGCATCGGCGATGCCGCAGCCATCGCCGATATCTACCGCCCGTACGTTGCCGAGACGGTGATCACCTTCGAGGATGAGGCACCCGAGTCCGCTGCGATCGAAGCACGGATGGAGGCCGCCGGCGCTATGTATCCCTGGCTGGTCGCGGAGGGAGCGGACGGCACGATCGCGGGCTATGCCTATGCCTGCGCCTTTCGCGCGCGGACGGCCTACCGGTTCAGCGTCGAGACCACGGTCTACGTGCGGCAGGGCGGTGGCCGCCGCGGCGTCGGCAGCCTGCTCTATCGGCCGTTGCTCGCCGCGCTCGAAGCGCAGGGCTTCACCCAGGCGATCGCCGCGATCAGCCTGCCCAATTCGGACAGCGTCGGCTTCCACGAACGATTCGGCTTCGTCCAGACCGGCACCTATGCCCAAGTCGGCTGGAAGCTCGGCCGCTGGATCGACGTCGGCCTGTGGCAGCGACCGCTCGCACGCGCCGCGACTCCGCCGCGCGAGCCGCGCCCGCTGGCGAATGTGTAACGATCACCGCTATTTGAATTTCGTCCAGCCGAGCGTGTCGGAGCCCTCACTTCTCCTGCCTGGACGAAAGAAGGGAAGGGCTTCGACAGGCTCAGCCCGAACGGTGTTCTGCGTATGAAGAGGCTTGCTCTAAGCGCTTGCAGACGGTGAGCGACTGCGCGCAGGGCTAAGCCGGCCGCGGCGGTAATCCGTCGGCAACCGGCCGAGCGATCCGGGTCCGATCCCGCATATGTAACCACCACCCGCTTCTTGTTCCCGTTCGGGCTGAGCGTGTCGAAGCCCTCACTTGTCCCGCCTGAGAGAAAGAAGGAGAGGGCTTCGACAAGCTCAGCCCGAACGGCGTTCTTTCGTGGCAGAAGATCGGCTGTCAGCGCTCATAGGCGGGAAGCGACCATTTCCGGGCGATGGCAAGGGCCCGCAGGGCAAAGCCGGCCACGGCGGCGATCAATGCGGCGACCCCGCCATGCACTCCGATCGTGACCAGCCCCACGACGAGGGCGGCCGAGAGGGCCGCTGCGGTGACGTAGAGTTCGGGCCGCATCAGGATCGAGGGCTCGCCGGCGAGCACGTCGCGGACGATGCCGCCGAGGCAGCCGGTTAGCACCCCCATGCCGATCGCGGGGATCGGCGCGACGCCGAAGGCGAGCCCCTTCGCGGCGCCGTAGGTCGCATAGGCGGCAAGCCCTACCGCATCGAGCCACAGCAAAGTGGTTCCACGCCAGATCCGGGCCGGCAGCAGCCAGACGAGAGAGGCGGCGACCACGCAGATCAGGATCGTCGCATTCTGATGGATCCAGAAGACGGGAGCACCGATCAGCAGGTCGCGGACCGTACCGCCGCCGACGCCGGTGATCACTCCGAAGAAGATGAAGGTGACCAGGGTCTGGCGATGGGCCGCGGCGACCAGTGCGCCCGAAAGTGCGAACACCGCAACTCCGCCCCAGTCCAACCAGGCGAGCAGAGGGTCGATGACCGGGGGCAGCGGGAGCGGCGGCATGCGGCCGGTTCCTATCACGAACGCATTGTCGCGGCGTCGCCATTCTTGCGGCTGCGACGGCGCAAGGTGAGCGGCAGCATGATGAGCGCCATAATCGTGGTCAGCAGGACGACGATGCCGAAGCCGATGACCAGCGGGTTGTGGCTGTCCTCGCGGGTTTCGAGATCCATGATGTGGAGGCCCCACATCCAGTCGTAGAAGCGCCACCAGCGGGTACGCCGGGCGACGATCTCGCCGGTCGCCGCGTCGACGTAGAAACGGGTACCGTCGGCCAGGCTCACTCGCCACGCCTCGATCGGGCGACGAAGATCGATCGGCGGCGCGGCGCGGTCGGTGCGATCGACGACCGTGATCGGGGATGTGCCCGTGTAGCGCGCGGCAACCTCGCGCGCTGCGTCGGCGGCGGTGAGTGGCGGAAGCAGGCGTCCGCTCGCCGGATCGGCCACCCGCGACTCGCCGTCCGCATAAGTGACGATCCAGCGCGGCCCAAAGCTGCGCTGCTCGAGCCTGAGGGAGCGCACCGGACGCGGCCCGATCGCCGGCGGCGCCGGGACGAGGCCCGATGGAAGGACCGGCGCATCCGTCAGCAGATCGGCGCCGCGAACCTCGTCGATCGGCTTGGCGACCATCACCAGCCCGCTCGTGGTCCAGGCAAGCAGCGGCAGGCCGACGATCCAGCCGAGCCAGATATGCCAGCGGCGGAGCTGTTGACGGACGTTCATGCGGTGCCCCCGAAGTGGAGCGGGAGCTTAGGCAGGCGCGGAACGAACTGCCAGTCAGATCCTATCCGCGAACGGAGAGGAGAACCGCCGCCGCAGGCGGTGGTGGAG
Organism: Sphingosinicella sp. BN140058; assembly: GCF_004135585.1. Lineage (NCBI taxonomy): Bacteria > Pseudomonadati > Pseudomonadota > Alphaproteobacteria > Sphingomonadales > Sphingosinicellaceae > Sphingosinicella > Sphingosinicella sp. BN140058. Next base: position 3,336,078 of record NZ_CP035501.1, read on the forward strand.
GGGTGCGGAGACCCACGCTGCGTCAAGAAATCGGGGTGCCGGGTGGGTCTCGGAACCCCCTCCACCGCCTTGGGCGGTCCCCTCCCCGCGGGCGGGGAGGATCTGAGAGCATCAGATGTGGATCGGCAGGCCTTGCACCGCCATCGCCGCTTCCTTGATCGCTTCGGAATGGGTCGGGTGGGCGTGGCAGGTGTAGGCGATGTCTTCGGAGGTGGCGCCGAATTCCATCGCCTGGGCGGCCTGGGCGATCATCGTGCCGGCGAGGGTGGCGATGATGTGAACGCCGAGTACCCGGTCGGTCTTGGCGTCGGCGAGCACCTTGACGAAGCCGTCCATGTCGCGATTGGTCTTGGCGCGGCTGTTCGCCATCATCGGGAACTTGCCGACCTTGTAATCGACGCCCGCGGCCTTGAGGTCGTCCTCGGTGCGGCCGACCCCGGCAATCTCCGGATGGGTGTAGACGACCGACGGGATCACCTCGTGATTCACGATCCCCGTCTGGCCGGCAATGTTCTCGGCGACGGCAATGCCTTCGTCTTCCGCCTTGTGGGCGAGCATCGGGCCGGGCGTGACGTCGCCGATCGCCCAGATGCCGGGCACCGGGGTGGCGAAATCATGATCGACCTCGATCATGCCGCGCTGATTGACCTGCACGCCGGCCTTGTCGAGCGTGAGCCCATCGGTATTGGGGCGGCGGCCGATCGAGACCAGCACCGCATCGGCTTCAATCGTCTCCGCGGCGCCGCCGGCGGCGGGCTCGAGGGTAACGACGGCGCCGTCGCCATTGCGGGTGACGCCGGTGACCTTGGTCGAAGTGCGGATGTCGAAGCCCTGCTTCTTGAAGATCTTGCGCGCCTCCTTGCGCACTTCGGCGTCCATGCCGGGAAGGATCTCATCGAGATATTCGACGACGGTGACGGTCGCACCCAGGCGCCGCCAGACCGAGCCGAGCTCGAGGCCGATCACGCCGCCGCCGATCACCACCAGGTGCTTGGGCACCTTGGGCAGTGCCAGCGCACCGGTCGAATCGATCACCACCTCGTTGTCGATGGTGACGCCCGGCAGCGGAGTCACCGACGATCCGGTGGCGATGACGATGTTCTTGGCGGTGTACTCGGTACCGGCGACATCGATGCTGTTGGCACCGGTAAAAGCCGCGTGACCCTTCAGCCACTCGATCTTGTTCTTCTTGAACAGGAAGGCGATGCCGCCTGTCAGTTCCTTGACCGCCTTCGCCTTCTCGGCGTGCATCGTTTCCATGTCGAGCTCGACCGAGCCGACCTTGACGCCAAACTTGGCAAGGGTGCCGTGATTGGCGTCCTCGAACAGCTCCGAGGCATGGAGCAGGGCCTTGGACGGGATGCAGCCGACGTTGAGGCAGGTCCCACCGAGCGTCTCTCGGCTCTCGACGCAGGCGGTCTTGAGGCCGAGCTGCGCAGCACGGATCGCCGCCACATAGCCGCCCGGCCCCGCGCCGATCACGATCACGTCGAAATTGGTCTCTGCCATGTCTCGCTTCCTTCTGTCGCGATGCGAGGCCGGCACTCCGTCCGACCTCGCCGCGTCCGGTTCATGCCGGATATATGGTGTGTTCTTCTCAGAGATCGATGAGGAGGCGCGTCGGATCCTCGAGCGCTTCCTTCATGCGTACGAGGAAGGTGACTGCCTCGCGGCCGTCGATCAGCCGGTGATCGTAGCTGAGCGCCAGGTACATCATCGGACGGGCGACGATCTGGCCGTTCCGGACCACCGGGCGTTCCTCGATGCGGTGCATGCCGAGCACGGCCGATTGCGGTGGGTTGATGATCGGTGTCGACAGCAGGGATCCGAACACCCCGCCGTTCGAAATGGTGAACGTGCCGCCCTGCATGTCGGCCATGGTCAGCGTGCCGTCCTTGGCGCGCTTGCCGAAATCGGCGATCGTCTTCTCGATCTCGGCAAACCCCATCGCATGGGCGTTGCGGATCACCGGGACGACGAGGCCGTTCGGCGCCGACACGGCGACCGAAACGTCGAGATAGTCGCGGTAGACGATCTCGTCGCCTTCGATCGAGGCATTGACCGAGGGCACGTCGCGCGCGGCAAGCGCCGCGGCCTTCACGAAGAAGCCCATGAAGCCGAGGCGGATCGAATGCTTCTTCTCGAACAGATCCTTGTAGCGCGCGCGCGCCTCCATCACCGCCGTCATGTCGACGTCGTTGAAGGTGGTCAGCATCGCCGCGGTGTTCTGCGCTTCCTTGAGGCGGCGGGCGACCGTCTGGCGGAGACGAGTCATGCGGACCCGTTCCTCGCGCCGCTCGGTGCCGCCGGCGGTCGGGGCAGGGGCAGGGGCGCTCTGCGACGGTGCCGCCGCAGCATTCTGCGCCTGGGCGGGCGCGCTCTTGGCGGCGGCGAGCACGTCGTCCTTGGTCAGCCGGCCATCCTTGCCGCTGCCCTTGATCTTCGAGGGATCGAGGCCGAATTCGAGCACCAGCCGGCGCACCGAGGGCGACAGGGTGAGCGGCCCGCCGTCATGCGACTCGTCCTCGCGCGCGGCGATGTTCTCACCGGGACCGGAGGCAGGGGCGGCGGTGGGAGCCGCGGCCGGAACGGGCGCGGGCGCAGCCGACGCTGCGGCTGCCGGCGCAGCAGCGGCCGGCGCCGCGGCAGCGCCGCCCGAGCCTGCCTCGATGCGGGCGATCAGCGCACCGACCGCGACTGTGTCGCCCTCGGCGACGACCTGCTGACCCATCACGCCGTCGACGGGCGAGGGAACTTCGACGGCGACCTTGTCGGTCTCCAGGCTGGCGATCGGCTCGTCGGCCTTCACCGGCTCGCCGGGCTTCTTCAGCCACTGGCCAAGCGTCGCTTCGGTGATCGATTCTCCGAGCGTCGGGACGGTAACTTCGGTGGCCATTCTACTCCCTTTTTATCCGGCTTTGCGCTGCGAGACGGCATCGCCGCCATGACCGAGTGCATCCGCGATCAGCGCCGCCTGCTCGGCGGCGTGGCGCTTGGCGAGACCCGTCGCCGGCGAGGCCGAGGCGGCGCGTCCCGCGTAACGGGCGCGCTTCGGCTTGACGCCGGCCTCGACCAGGCATTGCTCGATGAACGGCTCGACGAAGGTCCAATAGCCATTGTTCTTCGGCTCTTCCTGGGCCCAGACCACCTCTTCCAGATTGGTCATCGCCTTGAGGCGCTTGACCAGCGGCTCGGACGGGAAGGGGTAGATCTGCTCGACGCGGACAATCGACACATTGGTGTCGCCAGCCTTGTCGCGAGCTTCCATCAGCTCGTAGGCGACCTTGCCGGTGCACAGCACCAGCCGCTTGACGTTTTGTTCGCTCGGCCCATTCGGATCCGAGAGCAGGCGCCGGAAGTGGCTGTCGCCGGTGAAGTCCTCCGCGCTCGACACCGCCAGCTTGTGGCGGAGCAGCGACTTCGGGCTCATGATGATCAGCGGCTTTCGGAAATCGCGGTGCATCTGCCGGCGCAGGATGTGGAAATAATTGGCCGGCGTGGTGATGTTGGCGAACTGCATATTATCTTCGGCGCAGAGCTGCAGATAGCGCTCCGGCCGCGCCGAGCTGTGCTCGGGGCCCTGACCCTCATAGCCGTGGGGAAGCAACATCACGAGGCCGTTGGCGCGCAGCCACTTGGCCTCGCCGCTGGCGATGAACTGATCGATCATCACCTGGGCGCCGTTGGCGAAATCGCCGAACTGCGCCTCCCAAAGCACCAGAGTGTGTGGATCCGACAGCGCATAGCCATATTCGAAGCCGAGCACGCCATATTCGGACAGCGGACTGTCGCGAACCTCGAAGCGGCCGGATCCAACCTGGGTCAGCGGGACATATTTGTGGCCGTCCGTCTGATCGACCCAGACCGAATGGCGGTGGCTGAAGGTGCCGCGGCCGCTGTCCTGGCCGGACAGGCGAACCTGATAGCCTTCGCGGACCAGCGTGCCGAAGGCGAGCGCCTCGCCGGTCGCCCAGTCGAAGCCCTGGCCGGTCTCGAACATCTGGCGGCGGCCGTCGATGATCCGCTGCAGCGTCTTGTGAACGGTCAGACCTTCAGGAACGGTGGTCAGCACCTTGCCGACTTCGGCGACGACGTCCGCCTCGATCCCGGTCTCGGCGTTGCGGCGCTCCGTCTCGGGGCCTTCCGGTCGACCGATGCCGCTCCAGCGACCTTCGAACCAGTCGGCCTTGTTGGGCAGATAGGATTTCGCCGCCTCGAACTCGTTCTCAAGCACGCCGGTGAATTCCGCAACCCGGCCCTCCACCCACTTGTCGTCGATCACGCCCTCTGCGACCAGACGGGCGCCGTAGAGCTCCGAGACCGGCGGGTGCTTGCGGATCTCGGCATACATGAGCGGCTGGGTGAAGCTCGGTTCGTCGCCTTCATTGTGGCCGAACCGGCGATAGCACCACATGTCGATGACGATGTCGCGCTTGAACTCCTGGCGGTATTCGATCGCCAGCTTGCAGGCGAAGGTGACCGCCTCCGGATCGTCGCCATTGACGTGCAGGATCGGCGCTTGGACCATCTTGGCGACGTCCGACGGGTAGGGCGACGAACGCGCGAATTGCGGCGACGTGGTGAAGCCGACCTGGTTGTTGATGACGAAGTGGATGGTCCCGCCTGAACCGTAACCGGGGAGGCCCGAGAAAGCGAGGCACTCGGCGACGATGCCCTGGCCGGCGAAGGCGGCATCGCCGTGCAGCAGCACCGGCAGTACCTTGGTGCCCTCGTTGTCGCCGCGCGCCACCTGGCGGGCGCGCGCCTTGCCGAGCACGACCGGATTGACCGCTTCGAGGTGGCTTGGGTTGGGCAGCAGCGACATGTGGACGCGCACGCCCTCGAACTCGCGGTCGGACGAGGTGCCGAGATGATATTTGACGTCGCCCGATCCACCGACGTCGGCCGGATTGGACGCACCGCCGGCAAACTCGCTGAAGATGGCGCGATAAGGTTTGCCCATCACGTTCGAGAGGACGTTGAGGCGGCCGCGATGGGCCATGCCGACGACGATCTCCTCGACGCCGCGCTGGCCGCCATATTTGATCACCGCCTCGAGCGCCGGGATCATCGATTCGCCGCCATCGAGGCCGAAACGCTTGGTGCCGACATATTTCTTGGCGAGGAAGCGTTCCCACTGCTCGCCTTCGATCACCTTGGTGAGGATCGCCTGCTTGCCTTCCGGCGTGAAGCGGATCTCGGCGTCGCGGCCTTCCATCCGATCCTGAAGGAAGCGGCGTTCCTCCAGATCGTTGATGTGCATGTATTCCAAGCCGATCTTGCCGCAATAATTGGCGCGCAGGACATCGACCAGCTCGCGCACCGTGGCCCATTCGAGACCCAGGACGCCGCCGACGAAGACCTTGCGATCGAGTGCGGCGCCGGTGAAGCCGTGGAACTCCGGGGTGAGATCGGCGGGAAGATCACGCTGCGCGAGGCCCAGCGGATCGAGATCGGAGGCGAGGTGGCCCCGTACCCGGTAGGTGCGGATGAGCGTCATCGCCTGGATCGAGTCGCGCGCCGCCTGCTCGACCTCGGCATCGGATTTTCCGGCGGCGACAGCGGCGGCTTTCGCCTTCGATGCGACCTTCTCGATCGTCATCAAGGTTGGATCGAGCCCGGCATTGACCGGATCGAGATCCGTGACCGGCCAATTGTCGCGCGCCCAGCTGGGGCCTTGTTCCCGTTCGCCGCCGCCGAAATTATCCACGATTACCGCCTTCTTGAGAATGTCTCTTGGGGAACGCCCGTGCGCCCCGCTCTATCCCTCTTTAGACGCCAAGCAGCCCAACGAGGGTCTTTCCGAGCTCAGATGGGCTCGGCGAGACGCGAATTCCAGCCTCTTCCATGGCCGCGATCTTGTCCTCGGCGCCGCCCTTGCCGCCGGAAACGATCGCGCCGGCATGACCCATGCGGCGTCCCGGAGGGGCGGTGCGGCCGGCGATGAAGCCCACGGTCGGCTTGGAGCGGCCGCGCTTTGCCTCGTCCTTGAGGAATTGTGCCGCTTCCTCTTCGGCCGAGCCGCCGATCTCGCCGATCATGATGATCGACTGGGTCGCCTCGTCGGCAAGGAACAGCTCGAGTACGTCGATGAAATTGGTGCCGTTGACCGGATCGCCGCCGATTCCGACTGCGGTGGTCTGGCCGAGGCCGGCGTTCGACGTCTGGAAGACCGCCTCGTAGGTGAGGGTGCCGGAGCGGCTGACGACGCCGACCGAGCCCTTCTTGAAGATGTTGCCCGGCATGATGCCGATCTTGCACTCTCCCGGCGTCAGCACGCCCGGGCAGTTCGGGCCGATAAGCCGCGATGCTGAGCCGTCGAGGGCGCGCTTGACGCGGACCATGTCGAGCACCGGAATGCCTTCGGTGATGCAGACGATCAGCGGGATTTCGGCGTCGATCGCCTCCAGGATCGCGTCGGCGGCGCCTGCGGGCGGCACGTAGATCACGCTGGCGTCGGCACCGGTCTTCTCGCGCGCTTCGAGCACGGTGTCGAAGACGGGCAGGCCGAGATGGGTCTGGCCGCCCTTGCCGGGCGAGGTGCCGCCGACGACCTTGGTGCCGTAGGCGATCGCCTGTTCGGTGTGGAAGGTCCCCTGCTTGCCGGTGAAGCCCTGGGTGATGACCTTGGTATCAGCGTTGACGAGAATGGACATTAGTGTGCGGCTCCAACGAAGTCGGCCTTGAGAGAAATCGCGCCGTCCGGCGCGGGGACCGTCCCCAATGCCGAAGCAGCCGGGCGGGGTGACTCCGTGGAGCCCCGACCGGCTGCGACAGGCATGAGGGCAGAAAGGATCAACGCAGCGTCTCGTCGATGCCCTTGCAGGCTTCGAGCAGCTCCTTGACGGCGTCGACCGACACCTGGAAGTTCTGCTTCGCCTCGTCCTTGAGCTCGATCTCTACGATCCGCTCGACGCCGCCCGCACCGATCACCACCGGCACGCCGACATAGAGGCCGTCGACGCCATATTGGCCGGTGAGGTTGGCGGCCGCTGGGAGCACCCTTTTCTTGTCCTGGAGGAACGCTTCGGCCATCTCGAGCGCCGAAGTCGCCGGCGCATAATAAGCCGAGCCGGTCTTCAGCAGACCGACGATCTCGCCGCCGCCGGAGCGGGTGCGCTGGACGATCGCGTCAATCTTCTCCTGCGTCGACCAGCCCATCTTGATGAGGTCGGGGATCGGAATGCCGGCAACGGTCGAATATTCGACCACCGGCACCATCGTGTCGCCATGGCCGCCGAGCACGAAGGCGGTGACGTCCTGAACCGAAACCTTGAATTCGTCGGCGAGGAACGTGCGGAAGCGGGCCGAGTCGAGCACGCCGGCCATGCCGACCACGCGCTCGTGCGGCAGGCCCGAAAATTCGCGCAGCGCCCACACCATCGCGTCGAGCGGATTGGTGACGCAGATCACGAACGCGTCGGGGGCATTCGCCTTGATGCCCTCGCCGACCGCCTTCATCACCTTGAGGTTGATACCGAGCAGGTCGTCGCGGCTCATGCCCGGCTTGCGGGCAACGCCGGCGGTGACGATGCAGACGTCGGCGCCGGCAATGTCGGCATAGTCATTGGTGCCGCTGATCGCCGCATCGAAGCCTTCGACCGGGCCGGCCTGTGCGATATCGAGCGCCTTGCCCTGCGGGATTCCCTCGGCAACGTCGACGAGGACGATGTCGCCCATCTCACGAATGGCGGCGAGGTGAGCGAGGGTTCCGCCGATCATACCGGAACCGATCAGCGCGATTTTCTTACGAGCCATGCGACTCCCAATCCTTTCTAGTCAAAAGTCGGGATCCGGCTGCAGATCGCAGCCGCAAATGTGGCGCCCGCTTAGACCCGTGACGCGCGAGGGGCAACCGCCTCGCTGGGGAAAAATTGGATCCTCGGGATTCCCCCGGGAGACGCGGCGAACCCGAAATTCCGACGCGCTTCGGCGACGGGATCGACAGCATGGATCGGCTGACGTAGCTTCGTGCATTCTATTGGGTGCCGGGGGGACGTCCGATGTCAAACAGCCTTTTGTCCAATGCCGCTGCTGCCGTGCCGACTGGCGGTGACGGCGAGATGATCGCGGTCGCAACCGTGGTCGCCCTCATCCTCGTCGGCGGCCTGGTCGGGGGCTATGCGGCCTTCCTTGCCGAGGATCGCAAATCGTCGGAGCTTGGAGACTATGGCGGGCCGCGCAAATCGCGCTTCCTCGTGCTCGGGTTGGTCGCCTCCGCCTGCGTCCCCTTGTTCCTCAGCCTGGTTCGCAGCGACATCCTGGGCGTGATCTTCACCAACGCACGTGGCGAACGGCTCGAATCCTATCTCGTCTTCGTCGGGCTGTGCCTGATCGCCGCATTCTCCGCCCGTGCCTTCATCGGCTCGATCTCGCAGCGCATCCTTCAGCAGGTGGAGCAGGCCGGCGCACAGGCAGAGCAGGCAGCGCGAAAGGCCGAGGAGGCGCAGGAGACCGCCTTGGAAGTGGCCGACGAGCGCTCCGCTGAGCCTGCGCCGGCGCGCGAGCTGCCCGAGAGCGGGATCGTTTTCGAGAATGCGCCGGCCTTGGACGAGACCGAGCAACGCGCCTTGGAAGCGCTTACCAAGATGACGTTCCGCACCGCGACCGGGATCGCCGCCGACGTCGGCGTGCCGCGCAACCGGATCGGCGAGATTCTGGACACGATGGCGGCGAAAGGGCTAGTCGCCCCGACCCAGTCGCCGACCACCAAAGGCATGCGGTGGAAGATCACGGCGCGCGGGATTGGCGCGCTTCCACGTTAGCTTTCGCCGTGGCCGGCGGCGAGATAGTCCTCGCTCTGCATCTCCTCGAGACGGGAGGCGGTCCGTTCGAATTCGAACGCCCCGTCGCCGGCGACGTACAGATCGGCCGGGGCTGCGTCGGCGGCGGCGAGCAGCTTCACCTTATGCTCGTAGAGCGCGTCGATCAGCGTGACGAATCGTGCCGCTTCGTTTCGGTTCTCGGGACCCATCCTGGGAATGCCGACGACAATCACGGTGTGGAAGCGGCGGGCGATGGCGAGATAGTCGGCGGCACCGCGCGGTTCGCCGCACAGCCGCTTGAACGAGAAGACGGCAACGCCCTTCAGGCATTTGGGAACGTGCAGGCTGCGGCCGCCGCCGAGCGCCAGATCGGTCGAAGGAACATGCTCCCGGTCTTCGGGCGGATAATCGGTCATGCGGAAGAAGGCGGCGCTGAGCGCTTCGGTCGCTTCCTTGCCGTTGGGCACGTACCAGGTCGGGAAGCCGCCGAGCCGCTGGCGTCGATAGTCGGTGGGGCCGTTCAGCGAAACCACGTCGAGATCACGCTCGAGCAGATCGATGAAGGGCAGGAACAGTTCGCGATTGAGCCCGCCGAGATAGAGGTCGCGCGGTGGCCGGTTCGAAGTGGTGATCACCGTCACCCCCGCGGCGAGCAGTTGGGAGAACAGCCGCGACAGGATCATCGCATCGGCGCTGTTGTTGATCACCATCTCGTCGAAGGCGAGCAAGCGCGCTTCCTCGGCGATCGCCTGGGCGACCGGTGGGATCGGATCCCCTTCCTCCCGCTGCCGCGCTTCCCGCAGCCGCTCGTGCACCTCGAGCATGAATTCGTGGAAGTGGACCCGGCGCTTGCGCCGAACATCGATCGAGTCGAATGCGAGATCCATCAGCATCGATTTGCCGCGGCCGACACCGCCCCACAGGTAGACGCCGCGCGGCGCGGCCGGTCCCTTGCCGGCGAGGCGGGCGAACAGGCCGACCTTCGGTCGTCGCGAGAGTTCGCGCGCGACCCGGTCGAGGGTGGCGGCTGCGGTGCGCTGATCGCGATCCTCGCGAAGCTCGCCGGCGGCTATCAGCGCCTGATAGGCGGCAAGGACGCCGCTCATGCCTTGGCCTTGCGCAAGGTGCCCGAAAAGGCGGCGACGATGCCGCCTTCCTGCACGACGAGGCCCCGGAGAAAAACCAGCCGGCCGGTTTCGCGCAGCACCTCGATCTCGGCGTCGAGCGGCACGCCGAGGCGACCGGGGGCGAGGAACCGGGTTTCGCAATCGAGCGTCACCGCATAGGCGACGTCAGCGCCGGCGAGCGCGCCGCCGGCGAAGAAGGCCATGTCGATGAAGGTCATCACCGCGCCGCCGTGCATCACGTTCGAAAGGTTGCTCTGCGCATGCTGCGGAAACATCCGGACCCGGGCACGGCCGGGGCCATCGGCGCGCACCAGCAGCTTGCCGATCGCCTCGGCGAACCGCCCGTCCTCGGGCACGTCCCACGTGTGCCAGCCGGGATGATCCGGATCGGGCGCATGGCGGATGAGCGGGTGGATGGGCATTGGTTTCACTCGTCAACATCCCCCTCCCTGGAAGGGAGGGGCGAGGGGTGAGTAGCGGTGAGGCAGCTCGATGCTGCCGAAGCGCTGAGTGGCGCCCTAGCGGGCATCGAGCCCGCTCGGACGCGACCCACCCCCATACCCTTCCCTGAAAGGGAGGGGAGCTTATTCCGGAAAACTACACCGCGCGTTCGACGAGCATCTTCTTGGTTTCGGCGATCGCCTTGGCCGGGTTAAGCCCTTTCGGGCAGACGTTGGCGCAGTTCATGATCGTGTGGCAGCGGTAGAGGCGGAACGGATCCTCGAGTTCGTCGAGCCGCTCCCCGGTCATCTCGTCGCGACTGTCGGCGAGCCAGCGGAAGGCCTGAAGCAGGATGGCAGGGCCGAGGAAGCGATCCGAATTCCACCAATAACTCGGGCAGGACGAGGAGCAGCAGGCGCACAGGATGCATTCGTAGAGGCCGTCGAGCTTGGCGCGATCCTCCGGCGATTGCAGGCGCTCCTTGCCGGACGGATCGGGCGTCTTGGTCTTCAACCACGGCTCGATCGAGGCATATTGCGCGAAGAAGTGGGTGAAATCGGGGACGAGATCCTTGACCACGTCCATGTGGGGCAGCGGCGTGATCCGGACCTCGCCCTTGTAATCCTCGATCGCCGTTGTGCAGGCGAGGCCGTTGCGGCCGTTCATGTTCATCGAGCAGGAACCGCAAATGCCTTCGCGGCACGAGCGGCGGAAGGTCAGGGTCGGGTCGACCTCGTTCTTGATCTTGAGCAGGGCATCGAGCACCATCGGGCCGGTTTCGTCGAGATCGAGCTCGAACGTGTCGTAGCGCGGATTCTCGCCCGTCTCCGGATCGTAGCGGTAGATCTTGAACTTCTTGATGCGCTTGGCGCCGACGGGCGCGGCGTGGTTCTTGCCCCGCGACGAGATCCGGCTGTTCTTGGGAAGGGCGAATTCGGCCATGTCTGTCGATCCTTGATGCTCGCGGGGGGCGATAGCCAATCCGGCGCGCCGGCTCAACGCTCCAGGAGATGATGACGACGCAGGCTTTCGTACAGGATGGTCTCGATCAGTTGCGATTGGCTGAGGCCGGCGAGGGCAGCCGATCGGCCGTAGACCTTCTGCGACCACAGATTCGCCTGAAGGTTGACCTCCAGAAAGCGGACGACGCCGCGCTCGCGATCGAGCCGGAATTCGAATCGGCCATAATCGAATGGGCGGAATTCCTCCGCAATCGCACGGACATACGCGGTGATGATCGGGACCCATTCCGAATCGTCGAACGGCACCAGCCGATATTTTTGCGCGCGGTCGACGAGATCCCTTTTCTCGTAATAGGTGCGAAGGTGGGTCGGATCCGCCTGTTCGAACAGCATCATCGGCATGATCACGGGCTCGCCGTCGACGGTGATCACCGGCACTTCGACGTCGCTGCCGTCGAGGAACGGCTCGACGATGGCATCGTGACCTTCGCCGTGGATGCGGGCGACGGCCGCTGCGGCGCCGGACCAATCGTGCGCGTCCTGCACGCCCCAGCTCGCCGACGAGGCATTGGGTTTGACCACCAGCCGGCTGCCGTCGGGGCAGCGCGCCGGATCGACGGGGGCACCGCGCCGGTAGATCGCCCAGGCCGCGGTCGGCACCCCGCGCGCTCGCACCGCCAACTTGGTCAGGTGTTTGTCGTCGGCCAAGCCGCGCAGGATCGGCGATGCGCCGAGGAAAGGGAGGCCGGCGCGGGTGCACAGCAACGGCAGCATCATTTCGCTGTTGAGGAAGCCGCCCCGGTTGAGCAGCGGAAAGACGAAATCGACATCGGGCCGGTCGAACAGAGCATCGTAGCGATCGGCGAGACTGAGGTTGAGACCGAGCCCGGTCAAAATTTCGCGCGTTTCCAGATGATAGAGAGCGTGATTGCCGTCGTCGGGGTGCAGTCCGCCGTCCCAGAGCGCATGCTTGGCGATGAACAGGATGCGCAGCCGCTCCTTCGCCTCCTGCGGAATGGCACGGGGTTCGATCGGCTGGGGCACAAGCAGAGCACCTTTGGCAAGGAAGCCGTTGTGGGGCGACGGCTCATAGGCCGAGCGTGCGGCGACGCCAAGCGGATCGGGGGAGCGACGTTCGCAGAGGCTGCTATAGCGCCCGCATGACTCGGCTCGTCCTCTTCTTCCTGCTGCTCCTCGCCACTTTGGCGTGGCCGGCGGAGGCGCAGATGCTCGCACCCGGGCAAAGAGCGGTCTCGACCCGCTTGATCGCCGAGCATGACGCGCCTGTCGCCGGCGGTCGTGTGACGGTCGCGCTGGTGATGACGCCGCGGCCGGGCTGGCATGGCTATTGGAAGAATCCGGGTGATGCGGGCGTCGAAACCCGGATCGCCTGGCAGCTGCCGAGCGGAGTCGTGGCGGGCGCGGTTCACTATCCGGTGCCGCAGCGTCTGATCGTGGCCGGGCTGATGAACTATGTCTATGAAGGCGAACATGCGCTGCTGATCGATTTCACGGTGCCGGCCGGGCGGGCGCCCGGGACCGTGCTGCCGATCCGCGGCAAGGCCGATTATCTCGTCTGCACCGACGAGATCTGCGTGCCCGAGAGTGCCGACTTGTCGCTCGACCTCCGCGTCGGCCGTGCCGCTGCCTCCAATCCCATATTCGATCGGTGGCGCGAAGCTTTGCCGAAGCCTCTCGGCAGCGCCGCGGCCTTTGCCCGGGACGGCAATCGGTTGCGCATCGGCATTCCGCTGCCCGCCGCGATCGGGGTGGAGGATCCCTATTTTTTTCCGCTCACCGATGGCGCGTTGGCGTATTCCGCGCCGCAGGCGGTCTCCCGCGCCGGCGACATGCTGATCGTCGACACCAAAGCGGGCGATCTTGCTCCGACTGCGCTTCAGGGCGTGCTCAGCTTAGGCGGCGGGCAGGGGCTGCTCGTCGACGGGCGGCCGGGCACGGTTCCGGCGTCCGGCATCCCGATCGAAGCGGCCGGGCCGGCGGCCGCGCCGGCCGGGACGCGCGCTATTCTGCTTGCGCTCGGAGGGGCGTTGCTGGGCGGATTGCTGCTCAACGTCATGCCCTGCGTGTTCCCTATTCTCAGCCTGAAGGCGCTGAGTCTCGCCCGCGCCGGCGGAGAGGAACGGGCGGTCCGTCGAGAGGCGGTCGCATACGCGCTCGGCGTAATCGGCATCTGCGTCGGCCTCGGCGCGGTCTTGCTCGGTTTGCGCGCGGGCGGCACCGCGATCGGGTGGGCCTTCCAGCTCCAGGATCCGCGCGTGATCCTGTTGCTGCTGCTGCTGGTGCTCGCGATCGCACTCAATCTTGCCGGGCTGTTCGAATTGCCCTCGGTCTCCGCCGGATCGGGGCTGGCCGACCGCGGCGGCGTTGCCGGGGCTTTCTGGACCGGTGCGCTGGCGGCGTTCGTTGCGACTCCGTGCACCGGCCCGTTCATGGGCGCTGCACTCGGTGCCGCTCTCGTCCTGCCGCATGCGGCCGCGCTCGCGATCTTTGCCGGTCTCGGCCTCGGCCTCGCGCTGCCGTTCCTGTTGCTCGGCTTCGTTCCTGCGCTGCGCCGTCGCTTGCCGCGCCCGGGGCCCTGGATGGGCCGTATGCGCCGCATCCTGTCGGTGCCGATGTTCCTGACCGCGCTTGGCCTTGCGTGGATCCTCGAACGGCAGACCGGCACGCACGGAGTCCTTATCGGGGTCGCAGCGGCGTCGATCACCGCCGCACTCTTATGGTGGGCGGGCCGGCGGCGTCGCTGGGCCGCGCTGGCTCCGGCGCTGCTTTCGGTGCTTGCGGCAATCATCTTGCTGCCCGAAGCGGCGAATCCGGTGGAGGCCCGCGGCGGTGGCCTGCTCCGCGCCGAGCCGTTCAGCGAGGCGCGGCTGGCTGCCCTTCGCGCCGAGGGGAGGCCGGTGTTCGTCTACTTCACCGCGGACTGGTGCGTCACCTGCAAGGTCAACGAGCAGGCGGTGTTGAACAGGCAGGAGGTCGCCGACGCTCTGGTCCGCGGCAAGGTCGCGGTGCTCGTCGGCGACTGGACTCGCGGCGACGCGGAGATCGGCCGCTTCCTGGAGAAGAATGGACGCTCCGGCGTGCCGCTCTATCTCCATTATGCGCCGGGCAAGGCGCCTCAGGCGCTGCCGCAGATCCTCACCGTTGGAACCGTCACGCGACTGGTTGCCTGATCCTCATTGCGGCCAGGCACGGGTGCCTGCAACCCAGGTTTCGATCACCTTGGTGTCGCGTATCTGCTCCGGTGCGGCATTGGCGAAGATATCGCGGTCGATCAGCACGAAGTCCGCGAACTTGCCTTTCTCCAGGCTGCCGATTCGATCCTCGGCAAAGCCGGCATAAGCGGCGCCCTGCGTAAAGGCGCGCAACGCCTGCTCCAGGCTCAAACGCTGCTCCGGCATCCAGCCGCCTGGCGGCTGTCCCTGCGCGTCCTGACGGCTGATCGCCACGGCAAGGCCGTGAAAGGGATTGGGGCTTTCGACCGGGAAATCGGATCCGAAGGCGAGCGGCACATTGTTGGCGAGCATCGTCTTCCACGCATACGCGCCGCCGAGCCGATCCATTCCGAGGCGGGCTTCCGCCATCCGCCAGTCGGAAGCTTCGTGCACGGGCTGCATCGAAGCGATCGTGCCGAACCTGGCGAAGCGGGGCAGATCGACCGGATCGATGATCTGGGCATGTTCGATGCGCCAGCGGCGATCACCCTTGTAGGTCTCCCCGAGCTCCTCGATCGCCCCGAGCAATTGCGCGTTCGCGGCATCGCCGATCGCGTGAACCGCGACCTGGAAATTGTCCATCGCCGCACGGCTCATCAGGTTGCGGAGCTCGGCATCGCTGAGGAAGGTGAGTCCGCGCTCCTTGGGAGAATCCTTGTAAGGCTGCTTTAGCCAGGCGCCGCGGGAGCCGAGCGCGCCGTCGCTGTAGAGCTTGACGCCGCCCATCCGCAGCCGCCCGTCGTACAGCCAGGGTGTCGGGCCGGTGCCGGCAATTGCGAGCAGGGCATCAATGCCGCCCGCATACGACATGATCCTGACCTTCAGTCGGCCGGCGTCTCCGGCGCGGCGCATCGTCAGCCAGTCCTCCGGGCTGGTACCCATGTCGGCGCTGGCGGTGAGACCGTTGGCGAGCATCAGTTCCTGGGCCTTGGCGAAGGCGCGGTCGCGCACCAGCGGAACTGGCGCAGGCACGATCCTGTCGATGAGCCCGGTGGCGGCATCGACGAAGATCCCGTTCGGCTGGGTGCCCGTCTTCTCGATCTTGCCGCCGGCGGGGGCGGCTGTCTTGGCGGTGATCCCCGCCTCCTTCATCGCCAGGCTGTTCGCCCAGCCGGCATGACCATCGACCCGCTCCAGCCAGACCGGACGACCGGGCACGATCGAGTCGATGTCGGCCGCCGTCGGAAAGCGGCCGAGGCCCCATTTCTCCTGGTTCCAGCCGCGGCCGACGATCCATCGCGGGCTCGGGTTGGCGGCGGCGTAGGCGGCGATCTTCGCCTGCGCTTCCTGCAGCGAAGCGGTGTCGGAAAGATCGAGCTGGAGAGCGCCGAGGCCGAGCCCCATGACATGGCCATGGCCATCGATCAGGCCGGGAATCAGGGTCTTGCCCTTGCCGTCGAAGCGGAAACGGGTTCGATCCGGCTTCTTGTCGCCGCGCTCGTAGAGTCGCTCGACCTTGCCGTCGTCGCCGACCAGCATCGCCGCGAAGCGAACCAGGCGACCTTCGGCGGTGAGCGTATAGCCGTTGACGTTGTCGACAAGGACGTCGGCCGAAGCCGTGGAGGCGCAGAGCAGGACAGCGATCGCCGCCAGGATCTTCTTCATCTATCGGCCTTTTCGGCAAGGGGACGGCGGCCGGCATAAGCGGTAGCGGCCGAACGCGCCAGATGGCGAGGCGAGACGAAGGGAATCGCGAAACCCACCCCCAAGACATTGGGTGGAACGCATGTTAGAGCCGCGCGCGATGGCCAGTCCCGCTTCCCGCTCCACCCCGATCGTCACCCTCGAAGAGATCCAGGCTGCCGCGCGCCGGATCGAAGGGGCGGTGATGCATACGCCGACTTTGCTCAGCCGTACCTTGAGCCAGGTGACCGGCGCGACCGTCTACGTAAAATTCGAAAATCTCCAGTTCACCGCCGCCTACAAGGAGCGCGGCGCACTCAACAAATTGCTGCTGATGGATGAGGGCACGCGCTCGCGCGGCGTGATCGCGGCGTCGGCGGGCAACCATGCCCAGGCGGTCGCCTATCACGGCCGCCGGCTCGGCGTACCGGTCACGATCGTGATGCCGACCGCGACTCCGAGCATCAAGGTCATGCAGACCGAAGGCCACGGCGCGCACATCGTTCTCCATGGCGACAGCTTCGACGACGCCAATGCGGAGGCCCGGCGTCTGGAAGCCGAACGGGGCCTGACCTTCCTGCATCCCTTCGACGATCCGGACGTCATCGCTGGACAGGGCACCGTCGCGCTGGAAATGCTCGCCGACGCGCCCGAGATCGAGACTCTGGTCGTGCCGATCGGCGGCGG
The DNA here is from genome assembly GCF_004135585.1 of Sphingosinicella sp. BN140058. Taxonomy (NCBI): domain Bacteria; kingdom Pseudomonadati; phylum Pseudomonadota; class Alphaproteobacteria; order Sphingomonadales; family Sphingosinicellaceae; genus Sphingosinicella; species Sphingosinicella sp. BN140058. The sequence goes on from NZ_CP035501.1 coordinate 3,352,916, forward strand.
CGGCCTGCTCTCCGGCGTCGGCACGGCGACCCGGGCGCTCCGGCCGGACATCGAGATCGTCGGCGTCCAGGCGCATTTCTATCCCAGCATGTATTGCCGCATCGGCGGCCACGATCTGCCGTCGGCAGGCACGACGATCGCCGAAGGGATCGCGGTCAAGCAGCCCGGGGAGACCACGGCGGCGATCATCCGGGAGGTCGTCGACGACATCCTGCTCGTGCCCGAGCGCGACATCGAGACTGCGGTCAGCCTCTACCTCCAGATCGAGAAAACGGTAGCCGAAGGCGCAGGCGCGACGCCGCTCGGCGCATTGCTCAGTCACCCCGAGCGTTTCACGGGCAAGACGGTCGGCCTGATCCTGAGCGGCGGCAATATCGATACGCGCCTGCTCGCCACCGTGCTGCTGCGCGATCTCGCCCGCTCGGGCCGGATGGCGCGCCTGCGCATCCAGCTGCAGGACGTTCCCGGTGCGCTGTTCGCCGTGGTCCGCTTGTTCGACAAGCACCGTGTCAACATCATCGAAGTCTATCATCAGCGCGTCTTCACCAGCCTGCCGGCCAAGGACACGTCGATCGAAGTGGAATGCGAGGCGCGCGATCCCGAGCAGCTGCAGGCGCTGGTCGACGGGCTTGGTCAGGCAGGGTTCAACGTTCAGCCGGTAGGGATCGAGTAGAAGATCGTCCCGTGCTGGAACGGCTTGCCCGAAGCAGTGTTTTCCGAGTGCGTCGATCTTCCCAAACGCGCCTGGACGCCGCATAACCGACCCAGCATCCAGGCCCTTTCACATGCGGAGCCACGTTGAGCGCACCGTTCCGATTTCCCCGATTCTTCGTCACCAGCCCTGCCCCTTGCCCGTATCTTCCGGGAAAGACCGAGCGAAAGGTGTTCACGGAACTGGCGGGGCACCATGCGGGCGAGCTGAACGACGCGCTCGGCCGGATCGGCTTCCGGCGCAGCCAGGCCGTTGCCTATCGTCCGAGCTGCCTCGATTGCAGCGCCTGCGTCTCTGTCCGCGTGGTGACCGGCGAATTTCAGCCGAACGGAACGCAGAAGCGGATGCTGAAGCGGCATTCCGATCTGGAGGTGACGGCCTGCAAGCCGTGGGCGACCGAGGAGCAATATGAGCTGCTCCGCCGCTATCTGAAGCGGCGCCATCCCGATGGCGGAATGGTCGGCATGGACGAGAGCGACTTCGCCGACATGATCGAGCAGAGCCCGGTCAAGACCTATGTCATCGAATATCGGGAGCCTGCGGTCGACGGCAAGCAGGGCCGCCTGGTCGGCGCGTGCCTGACCGATCAGCAGGGCGACGGGCTGTCGATGATCTACAGCTTCTTCGAGCCGGACGATGCCGGCCGCCCGGGGCTCGGCACCTATATCATCCTCGATCATATCGTTCGGGCCGGGCGCGCCGGTCTGCCGTACGTCTATCTGGGTTATTGGGTGGAGAGCTCGCGCCGGATGGCGTATAAGAGCCGCTTCCGTCCGCTCGAGAAATTGGGTCCGAACGGCTGGGCCCGCTTCGAGCCTGAGGAGCCCGAGCTGCCGCTGGTCCAGAAGGCGCGGATTCAGTCGTAAGCCGGCTCAGCGTCCAAACCGTAAGAGCGAACCGGAACACTGCTGAGATCGATGGCGGACAGCGGCTGATCTTTCCTTGGTTCCCGCTGGGCGGCCTTTTGCTATACGGCCGCCGCATGTCCAGTACCGCCCTTGTATCGCTTCTCTGAATTGCGGCCCCGATCATGACGTTGCGTTCAGATGACGACACGAATGAGGGACGCAGCGCGCCTGCCGCTCCGACGACCTCCCGAACGCCCGTGATCGAAGTCGCGCTGGCCACCTGGCAGGGCGAGCGCTTCCTTGCGGAACAGCTCGATTCCCTGTTCGCGCAGACCGACCAGAATTTCACTCTGCTCGTGGCCGACGACGGCTCGCGCGACGCGACGGTGGCGATTCTCGAAGACTATTCCGCCCGTTATCCGAACCGCATCCGGGTGGTGGAACGCGCGAAACAGAGTTCGGGCGCGCTCGGCAACTTCGCCAGGCTGATCGATCGGGCGTCTGCCGACTATCTGATGTTCTGCGACCATGACGACATTTGGTTGCCCAACAAGATTGCGCTCACCCGTCAGCGGATGTCGGAACTGGAAGATCTCCACGGCAAGGCGACGCCGCTCCTCGTCCACACCGACCTCGCCGTTGTCGACGAGCACCTTCAGGTGATCGGTCCGTCCTTCTTCCGATACTCCAGGATCGATCCATCGCGAAACGGCGTGGTCGGATTGCTCACCGCCAATGTCGCCACAGGATGCACGATCCTTGCGAACCGCGCACTTTACGAGAAGGCGCGTCCGATCGCGCCAGAAGCGATGATGCACGATCATTGGCTTGCGCTCGTCGCCGCGAACTTCGGCGTGATTTCGTGGGTCGACGAGCCCACGATCCTCTATCGCCAGCATGGCCGGAATGCGATCGGGGCAAAGAGCGGCGGAACCGCGTCGCTGATCCACCGCGTGACCCAGACTTTGTTCAGTGACGATCGGGAGCGGGTGATGCGCCGCTATTCCGGGCAGGCGGCGGCGTTTCTGGCTCGCTATGGAGACGAGATGACGCCAGCGGCACGTCGCGCCACGGAAGCGCTCGCCACGATCTGGTCCACCAGTCGGTGGCGCCGCTTCGGCCGCCTGCGGCGCAATGGACTCGGCCTTTCCGGTTTCGTCCGCAACGCCGCGCTGTTCGTCGTCGTCACGCGGTCGAAGGGCGATCGCGGCTACGCCTGATCGGGGTAATCGGGGCTGTCGGCAGGGTTCTTGGCAAGCCCCGGACCCCAGTGCACTATCCGTAGGCGAGGGAGTGCACGATTCGAGCCTCCGGGTTCGTGGGGAGGATCAGGTCGGGTGATGAACGTGTTACGTGGCCGATCACGGGCGGGCGCCTGAGCCATGCCGTGGATCCGCGCGATCGTGCCGCTTTCCATCGCGTGCGCCGCAGTCGCGGCATCGCCCCTGGCCGCGCAGCTGCGCCCGGTGCCGGGACCGGGCGACCCGCACATCCAGTTCGTCGATTACGTGTCCGACCAGGTCATCGTGCTTGAGGCGACTCCGGGCTATCAGATGATGATCGAACTCGCGCCGGACGAGCGGGTCGAGAATGTCGCGGTGGGCGACAGCGCCGCCTGGCAGGTGAGCGCCAATCGCAACGGTAATGCCCTCTTCGTCAAGGCGCTCACCGGCGGCGTGTCGACGAACATGACGGCGATCACCAATGTGCGGGTCTACAGCTTCGAGCTGTCGCCGGTGACCACCACCGGCAACCTCGCTTACACCATTCGCTTCCGGTATCCGCAGACCGGGGCCGAGAGCGAGGCGCGCAACGCCGAAGGGGAGGGACGATACCGGCTCCGCGGCAAGAAGGCGCTGCTGCCGAGCGAGATGAGCGACGACGGCGTCCTGACCTATATAAGATGGCCGCGCGAACGGTCGCTCCCGGCCGTCTACGCGGTGAGCGACACCGGCAAGGAGATGCTGGTCAACGGCATGATGCGCGAAGACGACGTGTTCGTGATCGATGGCGTATCAGGCAAACTCGTCTTCCGCATCGACAAGGAGGTCGCCACCGCAACCCGTCAGCGGATGGCGAAATAGCGGCGAAGCTCATGGCCGCGAGAGCGGTCGCCGTTCACGTCAGCGGCGTCGACGCGATCATCGTCAGCGACTCGGCGACCAGGGGATCACGCCTCCCACGGCGATTGGCAGCGACGGCAAGGCTGCGCACATCCTCCCATCCGGGCGGGTCCGCCTCGTCATTGGGATCCGTGCCGCTTGCGATCGCCTGGCTCTGGCGAAAGTAGAACAGGGCGGCCTCTTCGGCAGGCAACAATTCGATGCGCTGGAAGCCAAGCTCGCCAAGCAGCGCGGCGAGGCGCGGCGCATCGAAGAGCGCAAGATGGCGAGGAGGCTCCAGTCCACGCCATCGTGGGCCGAAGCGCCGGAGCCCGATCGCCCCCAGATTGGGGAGCGATATCCAGAGTCTGCCACCGGGGACGAGCAATGCTCGAGCCTCTCGGAGTGCCGCGACCGGATCATGGAAATGCTCGAGGACGTGATTCATGAACACATGGTCGAAGCTTGCGGGTTGAACACCGCTTCCGGGAAGGCTCGCGCAGCGGACGTCGTGGCCGCGCGCGCGCGCCACCGCGACGGCTTCGGGATCCGGATCCAGTCCGCATGCGCGGTAGCCAAGATCCTCGGCGACCGCGAGGAAATCACCATTGCCGCAGCCGACGTCGAGGATCGTGCACACGGGGCGCGGTGGGCTCGGCAAGTGGCGGATCATGAAGTCGAGATTTTTCACCGCGCCACGGCGGAGGCGCCAGGTCAGCGCACCCAGCAGCGAAGCATCGGCGAAGCTGTAGCCGTAGCGGGCGTTGAGATAACCGCGTCGGATTGCTCCCCGCCAGCCGTCATCACGCCAGCGCAGCGGCGGTCCCGAACTGGCATGCGTATAGTAAAGGGCGTACGCCTCTCCGATCGACGCCTCGGTCGGCCGTGGATCCAGATAAAGGATGCCGCACCCGCATGACCAGAAATCCCAGTTGCCGGGCGTTCCGAAAACGCCGTCGGCGACTCCGTCGAAGCGGAGCGTACGGTCGGTGCTGCCGCAAACCGGGCAGCGGCCAAGAGATTCGAGCTCCATCAGGTCTCGGCCGGCAGCGGGGGCAGGTTCCAGAGGCCGCGCCGTTCGTTGATGACCCGCTCGACGTAAATGGAACCATGTTTGGCATCGATCGCAGGCGAGGCCTGGAGATCCCAGTCCGCTCCGGAATAATAACGATCGAGATAGGCCTGAAAGAGCGGCCGCAACTCCGCAACGTCTTCCGGCGTGAACCAGTTGCGCCAGGCTCCATAGCCTTTGGTGCGAACCACCCGCTGCAGCGAGTCCGGCACCTTGGCTGCGCCGCCGAGCGACAGACCGAGCATTTCCTCGAGCGGTCCGAATTGCGAGTCGACGAGTTGCTCGTAGCGAAACACCGGCAGGTGCGGGCGTTCGTCGTGGAAGCGGAGCGGCAGCGTGACGCCGCGGTGGTGGTAGCGATCCATCCAGGAGGATTGCGCCCCTGCAGCCTCCTCGAGCGCGTCGAAGGTGCGAAGCAGGCGCAGCATCGTCACGGCGCCTGGGTTCGCTTCCTTCCGTCTCACCAGATCCAGGAAATCGGCGGCGGCCGACGCATCCCGTACGAAGCTCGCATTATAGGTCTTGTAGAGCAAGGCGCTGACCAAGCGATCGCGAGGATCGCGAACGAGCAGGATCTGTCGATCGAAATCGTCGAAATCGCCGAGACGAACGGGTCGCCAGTCCCAGGGCAGCAATTTGGCCAGAACATCAGGCGCGAAGTGCCCGCGGCGCGCAGCACGCAGCCGCTCCAGCAAACGCTCCCGCCGAGTGTAGGTCGACGGTTCGAACAGCGATATCGTGCCGGCCGGAAGCGAATTCCGGATCTTGTAGAACAGGGCCGAGGTGCCGCTCTTGGCCAGCCCGTAGATCACAATCTTCACGACAACTCCCGCGCCGAGCGCTTCAACCTCGCCCTCTACTGGCATCGCCAGCGAGGCGGAGGCGGCTTGTCCGTCGGATCGGCAGCGATTGCAAGGCAGCGATAGCCAGGTTAGACAATGGAATGATGAACATCGACCGGCTCGTCATACCGCTCGCGGCGGCTGTTCTTCTGGGTTGCCTTCCTGTGCGCGCGCTTGCACAGGGCGACGGCCTCGCTCCCGCTGTGGTCCGCAAGCCCTCATCGCAGCGAGATCCAGTGCCACCCGCGCAAGTGACGCCCGTGCCGAACGGGTCCGCCGCCCCTCAAACGAGTGCTCCGCCAAGCCCGTGCGGCACTGCTTCCGCGGCGGCGTGCCGTGCCGACACGAAGGGGAGCGGCGGCAATCCGGAGCAGTTGTTCGCATTGCTTGCTGCAGCCAATGCGGAATCGGGGGGCGACCAGGCTCTCGATCGAGGATTGATGACGACGATGAGCCGCTTGATGGCCGCCGGCCGCTGCCCGGACGCAGCGCTGCTCGCGACCCGCAGCGACCGGGCTGCACTCGCCGCACGCGCCCAGACGATCTGCCAGCGGCAGTAACCTCCTGCCGTCCTGACGGCTTCGGCCGTTGATTTGCGGAACTGCGTCGGTAGCTCCACCAGAGTCGTCAAGGCGCGGGCTAAGGCACTGCGATTTTGTCCGGCCCTGTCCGGACTGTGTCCGAGACTGGCGGAATTTAACGCGTGCACAAGCCAGGCTGCGCGGCTAGTGGCGGTGACGGCGCGATTGGGGGGACACTTTCGCAGCCATTTTATGGACATGATGTACGCCCGCAAAAGCCAGCCGGCACGTCGTGCGCAGGAGGCGATCTCCGCCACGAACACCGTCTTCCCCGTTCGGCATGCGCCAACGGCACGGCTCCAGGTCGCGGTGCATGCAAGGGGGGAATTGAAGAGATGAAGAAGTTCGTGCTCAAGGGCACCGCCGCCGCTTTGGTGACGCTGGCGCTCGCCGGTCCGTCGCTCGCCCAGGATACGCCGATTACGGGAAATCTCGTTATGACTCCCGTCGGCGCGCTCGTCCGTTCCGACATCAAGCTGACCAACAATAGCGGCGGCTTTCGAATCATCGCCGCGCCGGATCTGAATGCGATCCACGAGGGCGCTGCGATCCAGTTCTTCGGCAGCAACCACGCCACCCGGCCGGGCTATTTCTTCCTCGATTCCGGATCGCACAACAATGCCGCCATCGTCATGCGAACGGCGCCGACCGGCGTCGCGGCAATTGAGCGCTTCCGGATCACGGCCACCGGCGACATCGGCATCGGCGTCGAGGTGCCGACCCAGAAGCTGGATGTTGCCGGCAGCATCAAGCTCACCGGCGCCGGCACCGGCATCCGCTTCAACGACGGAACCGTCCTGACCAGCGCCGGCAGTCTCGGCGGCTCGCTTGGCGGCAACAACAATTGGACGGGCACCAACACGTTCAGCAATCTGTCGGCAGGCGGTAACCGCGTCACCAGCATCGGCAATCCCGTTGCCGCCACCGACGCGGTCAACAAGGCCTATGCCGACGCCAATTTCATCAAGTTCGTGCCCGGCGCCGAGCAGCTTTCGGTCGGCGATGCCAACGGCACCGCGCCGATGATCAACCTGCGCGGCGGCTCGACCTGCTGTTCGGGCCCGGGCGGCCACACCCCGGCCTGGTTCAAGGTGTTCCAGAACGGCAGTTTCGTCGCCACCGGCAATCTCGGCATCGGCGTGTCGCCGATGCAGGGCAAGGGCTACCGGACGTCGTGGGATTCCTACAAGGGTGCCTTCCGCTCCGGCTATGCGGACAATGAATGGGACGACGCGACCGTTGGCTTCTTCTCCTGGGCCGGAGGATCGAACTCGACCGCGGAAGGGCTGTACGCCTTGGCCTTCGGCGACACCAATCAGGCACGCAGCACGTCGAGTATCGTTTTCGGCAGCGGGAACGAGGTGAAGGGCGCGGCTGGCTTTTCGGCGGGCGCGGGCAATCGGGTTTGCGATACTTACGGAGTCGCGTTCGGCAACAAGGCCCTTTCCGGCAGCCCCATCCTGGCCGACGGCAAGTGCGATCCCGATACGTTCAACATCCGCGGCCTAGCCGCGGTGGCGATCGGATACAACGTGACGGCCAGTCAGGACCATACCACTGCCATGGGCAAGTTCGCGTCCAACAATGGCTTCAGCGGTACCTTCATCTGGTCCGATGGTTCGGCGACGCAGTCGGCCGACACGTTCCGGAATACCGCCAACAACGAGTTCGCGGCACGGGCGACGGGCGGCTTCCGGTTCCGCACCAATCTCGGCGGCACCACCGGCTGCAACCTGCCGGCCGGCTCGGGCGTGTTCAACTGCACGTCGAGCCGCACCACCAAGCAAAATTTCGTCGGGGTGGACGGTGCGGACATCCTCGCCAAGGTACGCACGATGGCACTTTCCACCTGGAATTATACCAGCGAAGGCCCGGGCGTGCGGCACATCGGGCCGATGGCGGAGGATTTCTACGCCGCCTTCGGCCTTGGCACCGGCAGCACCTCGATCGGCGTCCAGGATCTGGCGAGCGTCAGCCTAGCCGCGGTTCAGGCACTGGAGACGCGGACCGCCGAGCTTCAGCGCAAGACCGCAGAAATCGACGCGCTGCGCAGCGAAGTCTCGGCCCTGCGTGCCGCCAACGCAGCGCTCGATCAGCGTCTCTCCGCCATCGAGGCGGGCCTCGCCAAGTAACGTATCGGCGACACAACAGCGCGCGCGGGTCGTCCCGCGCGCGCTGAAAGAGAAACCGGCGCCCGCTTTCGCGACCGCCGGTTCTGCCCCACGCCGGCGTGCCGGCGTTCTAACCCTATCAGGAATCGCTTACGCGACCTGCGCCTGTTCGAGATCCTCCGGATCGCGCAGCACGTAGCCGCGACCCCAGACCGTCTCGATGTAATTCTCGCCGCCGCAGGCGAGGGAGAGCTTCTTGCGAAGCTTGCAGATGAAGACGTCGATGATCTTCAGCTCCGGCTCGTCCATGCCGCCGTAAAGGTGGTTGAGGAACATCTCCTTGGTGAGCGTCGTGCCCTTGCGAAGCGAGAGCAGCTCAAGCATCGCATATTCCTTGCCGGTCAGATGCACGCGGGCGCTGTCGACTTCGACGGTCTTGGCATCGAGGTTGACAGCGAGCTTGCCGGTGCGAATGACCGACTGGCTGTGCCCCTTCGAACGGCGCACGACGGCGTGGATGCGGGCAACCAGCTCGTCGCGGTGGAACGGCTTGGTCACGTAATCGTCGGCGCCGAAGCCGAGCGCACGGACCTTGGAGTCCATCTCGCTGATGCCGGACAGGATCAGCACGGGCGTGCCGACCTTCGCCATCCGCAGCTTCTTCAGCACGTCATATCCATGCATGTCGGGAAGGTTCAGGTCGAGCAGGATGATGTCGTAATCATACAGCTTGCCGAGGTCCAAACCCTCTTCGCCAAGATCTGTCGTATAGACGTTGAAGCCTTCGGCGCCGAGCATCAGTTCGATGCTCTTCGCAGTGGTCGGCTCGTCTTCGATCAGCAGCACTCGCATTGCTCAGCCCCTCTGGCTCGAAAAAACCGGCCGTCGTGACGTGCCGCTCCTTCGCGCTTAAACATTAACTATGCCAGGTATGAACGCAAAAGGTTAATTCGAGATTAAGCCGGGATTACCGACAACTAACCTATTCGTTGCGCGTCTGCCACAGTCGTGGCACGGCGTCCCGCATGTGGGAAGAGCGGGTCCTTTTCGTCGATGCCGAGGCGTTGGTGATCGACAAGCCGGCCGGGCTAGCGGTCCATCCGGGCCCGAAGACACGCGAGAGCCTGGAACGCTACCTGCGCGATCTCCGCTTCGGCTTCCAGCGTCCGCCTTCGCCGGTGCATCGGCTCGACCGCGACACCAGCGGCTGCCTGCTGTTGTCGCGAAACCCCAAGGCGCACAAGCGCTTCGCGCTCGCCTTCGAGGAAAATCGAGTCACCAAGACCTATCTTGCGGTGGTCGGCGGCGTTCCGGAGGCCGAGGAGGGCAGGATCGATCTGCCCCTGGCCAAGGTGTCGTCGGCGGAAGCGGGCTGGCGGATGGTGCCCGATGCCGGCGGCAAGTCGGCGGTGACCCGGTGGCGCCGACTCGCGATCGTCGACGGCCACGCCTTGTTGCTGTTCATGCCTGAGACCGGCCGTACCCATCAGCTGCGCGTCCATGCGTCCGAGGGGCTCGGCCTCGCCATTGCCGGCGACCCGGTCTACGGCACCGGCCGCGGACCGATGCTGCTCCATGCCTTGAGCCTCAAGGTCGATCGCACCGGCCGCGCGCCGATCGAGGCGACGGCGCCGCTGCCTCCGACCTTCCTGCAGGTGGGCTTCACCGGCGATCTTCTCGATGCCCCCGCCTGATCCGTATCCGCTTCCGGAAGAGGCGCTGGAGGAAACGTTCATCGCCGCGAGCGGCCCCGGCGGCCAGAACGTCAACAAGGTCGCGACGGCAGTGCAACTGCGCTGCGACGTGTTCAAGCTCGGCCTTGCGCCCTACGCCTATCACCGCCTGAAGGAGCTTGCCGGCAGCCGGATGACCAATGACGGCGAAATCGTCATCACCGCCCGCAGCTACCGGACCCAGGACGCCAATCGCGAGGATGCGCGGGCGCGACTGGCGGATCTGATCGCCAAGGCCCACATCCGCCAGGCGAAGCGGATCAAGACCAAGGTCTCGCGCGCCGCCAAGGCGAAGCGAGTCGACGGCAAGAAGCAGCGCGGCGCGGTCAAACAGGGACGCGGCAAGGTGTCGTTCGACTGACCGGCACCTGCCATGGCGAGGACAAAGAATGTACGATTTCAGGATCGAAAGCGACAGCAAGGCCGAGCTCTACCGGCAGCTCAACCAGGCCGCGGATTCGCTGACCGAAGGCGAGCCGGATGCGATCGCCAACATGTCCAACATCGCTGCCCTGTTGTGGGAAAGTCTGCCCGATCTCAATTGGGCCGGCTTCTACCGCAACGTCGACGGTGAACTGGTGCTCGGCCCCTTTCAGGGTCGCGCCGCCTGCATCCGCATTCCATTCGGCAAGGGGGTGTGCGGCGCGGCAGCGGCGACCCGTACGCCGCAGTGCGTCGAGGATGTCCACGCGTTCCCGGGCCACATCGCCTGCGATTCCGCCTCGGCGTCCGAATTGGTGGTGCCGATCGTTCACCATGGAGAGTTGATCGGAGTCCTCGATCTCGACAGTCCCCGTACGGCACGGTTCGATGCCGACGACGTCTCAGGTTGTGTCGAATTGGTACGGATATTGGCGCCGCGACTTGCCTCGGTAGAAATGAAGTCCGCAAAGCGTTAACAAAGCCCTAATGTCGGAGCCGTGTTGTCGCGGCAACGACTCGGCTTTTACGCACAGGGGACTCGCAGATGTCGAAGCTGAGGCTGGTTGTTGCGTTGGCGGCATCCGTCGCCATGGCGCCGATGGCAGCGGCGCAAACCGTCACCGATCCCGATCCCTATTCCGCGCCGCCGATGGCGATTGCCGGTTCGGCCGGTGCCGGTCCCGCCCGAGCGCCGGTGGCCATGCCGCAGGCGCCTTCGGCGCCCCGCGGCAGCCATTGGGGCGCACGCGCGCCTTCGGCGATGCCCCGTGCGGCCACGCCGGCGCCAGCCCCGGCAGGCCCGTCCTACGCGGCGCGTCCGCCTGCCGCCAGGCCGCCGATGCCCGTCCCGGCGCGCCCGGGCGGCCATTATGCCGGGCAGATGCCGGGCGCCCAGGTCCATGGGGGTCAAATGCGGGGCAGGTCGTTCCAGGGCGGTCAGTTTCACGGCGGGGGCTTCCACGGCGGTGCCGCGGGAGGCGCACGCTTCGGCCATTTCCAGCGCATCCACCGCGGCGGCTTCGTTCCGCAATTCTGGTGGGCGCCGCAATTCGTCGTTCGAAACTGGGGCGGTTACGGCTTTCCCCAGCCTTTCGCCGGCGGCCGCTGGATCCGCTATTATGACGACGCTCTGCTGATCGACCGCTACGGGCGGGTCTACGACGCGCGGTCCGATTGGAACTGGGAGCGCGAGGGCGATCGCTGGAGCCAGGACGACAACGGCGTGCCGGTCTATGTCGGCGACGGCGATTTCGAGCCGGGCAAATGGGATTATGAATGGGCCGAGCGCTGGGACCGCGGCGACGTCCGTGACGAGGAATATGTCGAACAGGGTTCGCCCCCGGCCGGGCGCGGCTTCGACGGGGCCTATGGTCACGGCGGCTACGGCTATGCCTCGGCTTACGGCTACGCCCCGTGCGCGTGCGGCCCTGTCGTCGTGACAGAAACCACCGTCACCACGCCGGCCGTGGTCGAGCAGGTCACCTATTATGATTATGTCGAGGAGCGCGTCGCCCGACCGGCCGCCAAGGTGCGCAGCAAGCGGGTGAAGGTGCAAAGGGTGCCGGTGACACCTTATGCCGGCGAAAAGGGGTGAATGCCGGCGAAAAGGGGTGAGATAGCGCTCGACGCGCTCTGATGTTCGGGCCGGTGCGCCCGACTCGGCGGCCGAGCCTCACCCGGATCGATCGAGCGCTTCGTCGGCTAGGCGCTCGGGCACGATCACGAGCGGGCAGGGCAGGGTACCGGCGACCGCACCGGAGAAATGCTCGACCAGGGGCCCGGGCCCGCTTTCGGCTGCGGCGCCCAGGATCAGCGCGGAAATGTCGGTCCGTTCCTTGAGCAGGTCCCCGATCGCCTTCACCGGCTCGCCCTGGCGCACCAGAATCGTCGGCTGGATCCCGGCTTCCTCGACGATCGCGCCGGCGGCTTCGAGCAGCATCGCCTCGGCGCGAAGCTTGGCTTCTTCCTCCATCGCCGCCTGGACGCCGCCCCATTGCACGAACTCGGCCGGGGGCACGATCGCCAGCACCTCGACGCTGGCGCCGGTGCGGGCCGCACGCCGCGCCGCGTAGCGCAGGGCGACCTTGCCCTCGTTGGTCTCGTCGATCACCACCAGATATGAGCGCATCTGCTTCGTCTCCCATGGGCGGGATGAATGCGCTCACGCACCCTCGAGCCCCCTGTTTTTGCGCGACATCGTGCGACGGAATTGCCGGGCGTTCAAGCGCCGCGCCTACGGCCCGGCCGTTCGATCGCCAAGGAACGGCCTTGACCGGACGCCTTCCGATGCTGTTTGGGCATGCGCGAGCCCAAGTCGATGCCCAGGAGTTCGGCGCACATGCCCATCGAACTGAAAATGCCCGCCCTCTCGCCCACCATGGAGGAGGGGACTCTTGCCAAGTGGCTGGTCAAGGAGGGCGACACCGTCGCCGCCGGCGACCTGCTCGCCGAAATCGAGACCGACAAGGCGACGATGGAATTCGAAGCCGTCGACGAGGGCACGATCGCCAAGATCCTGGTCGCCGAGGGCACCGACGAAGTGAAGGTCGGCACCGTGATCGCGCTGATTGCCGCCGAGGGCGAGGATGTCAGCGCCGCCTCCGCACCGACCGCGGCGGCCGAGCCGGTGGCGAAGGGCGGCGGCGAGACCGGCGCCGGCCAGCCCGCAACCCCGACTCCGGCGCCGGATGTGAAGGGCTATGGCGCGAACCCGGCCGAGGACAAGAAGATTGCCGCGGCAACCTCTCCCTCAACGGCGGGCGGCACCGTCGGCAGCGGCGACCGGGTCAAGGCGAGTCCGCTTGCCCGGCGCATCGCCGAGCAGAAGGGCATCGATCTCGCCGCCGTGAAGGGCACCGGCCCCGGCGGCCGAATCGTCAAGGTGGACATCGACGGCGCCCGTCCCGGCCAGGCCGCCCCTGCCCAGGCGACGGCACCAGCCGCTGCCGCCGGCGCGCCGCAGGCCCCGGCGCAGCCGGCCGCGCCCGCGACGATCCCCGACATTCCGCACGAAGCGGTCAAGCTGTCGAACATCCGCAAGACGATCGCGCGGCGGCTCACCGAATCGAAGCAGAACGTCCCGCACATCTATCTCACCGTCGATATCCAGCTCGACAAATTGCTCAAGCTCCGGTCCGAGCTCAACGCCGGGCTCGAGGGTCGCGGCGTGAAGCTGTCGGTCAACGACATGCTCATCAAGGCGCTGGCGGCGGCATTGATGGAGGTGCCGAGCTGCAACGTCATGTACACCGGCACCGAACTCGTCACCTTCAAGCGTGCCGACATTTCGGTGGCGGTGTCGACCCCGACCGGGCTGATCACGCCGATCGTCGCCCAGGCCGACACCAAGTCGCTGTCGGCGATCGCGACGGAGATCAAGGAACTTGCCGGCCGCGCCCGCGAAGGCAAGTTGAAGCCCGAGGAATATCAGGGCGGCACCGCCAGCCTCAGCAACATGGGCATGTACGGGATCAAGCAGTTCGAGGCCGTGATCAATCCGCCGCAGGGCATGATCATGGCGATCGGCGCCGGCGAGAAGCGCCCCTACGTGATCGACGACAGCCTCCAGATCGCGACCGTGATGAGCGCCACCGGCAGCTTCGACCACCGCGCGATCGACGGCGCCGACGGCGCCCAGCTGATGCAGGCGTTCAAGCGCCTGGTCGAAAACCCGCTGGGCATGCTGGCCTAAGATGGTGGGGGACTCTCCTCTAAGCCCCTCCCCCCTTTGTGGGGAAGGGGTTGGGGAGAGGGTGCGCTCGACTGCGCAGCAGACGAGCGCGCTTCGCAAGGCGAAGCAGATGCGGCGCAATCCGACCGACACCGAGCATCGACTATGGCAACTCGTTCGCGCGAAGAGATTGAGCGGATGGAAGGTTCGACGTCAGCAGCCGGTTGGCGCCTACATTGCCGATTCTCTCTGCGCGGCAGCGAAATTGATCGTCGAAGTTGATGGTGGGCAGCATGCCCGTGACGTCGATACGATGCGGGGCGCTTGGCTGCGGCGCCAAGGCTTCACCACTCTACGGTTCTGGAACAACGATATCTTCAACAATGAAGAGGGCGTGCTGACGTCGATCCTCTCGGCGCTCGAAGCGTCCGCCGCGGCATCGAGGCGCGACGGTCGCACCCTCTCCCCAGCCCTCTCCCGCAAGGGGAGAGGGGCTTTAGTGGAGCACTCTGATGGCTGACACTTACGATCTCATCGTCCTTGGTTCCGGGCCCGGCGGCTATGTCGCCGCGATCCGCGCGGCGCAGCTTGGGCTCAAGACCGCGATCGTCGAGCGGGAGAAGCTTGGCGGCATCTGCCTCAACTGGGGCTGTATCCCGACAAAGGCGCTGCTGCGCACCTCGGAAATCAACCATTATCTCACCCACGCTTCCGCTTACGGCCTCTCGGCCGAAAAGGTCAGCTTCGATCTCGCCAAGATCGTCGACCGCAGCCGCAAGGTCGCCGGCCAGCTCAATGCCGGCGTCAAGGGGCTGATGAAGAAGAACAAGATCACCGTCGTCGAAGGCGATGGGGCGCTCAAGGGCAAGGGCGTGCTGACCGTCACCAAGGACGGCAAGACCACCGAGCTCAACGCCAAGCACATCATCGTCGCCACCGGTGCGCGCGCCCGCGACCTGCCGTTCGCCAAGGCCGACGGCAAGCGGGTCTGGACCTATCGCCACGCCATGGTGCCGGCGGAGATGCCATCCAAGCTGCTGGTCATCGGATCGGGCGCGATCGGCGTCGAGTTCGCCAGTTTCTATTCGGACATGGGCGCCAAGGTGACGATCGTCGAGATGCTCGACCGCATCCTTCCGGTCGAGGACGAGGAGGTCTCCGCCTTCGTCCACAAGGCCCTGACCAAGCAGGGCATGACCCTTCACACCAGCTCCGGCGTCGAAAAGCTCGAAGTCACCGGCAGCGGCGTCAAGGCGACTCTGAAGGGCGGCGCCGTCGAGGAATTCTCGCACTGCATCGTCGCCATCGGCATCGTCCCCAACACCGAGAATATCGGCATCGAGGCGCTCGGCATCGAGACCAATCGGGGCCACATCGTCACCGACGGTTACGGCCGCACCAATGTCGAAGGCATCTACGCGATCGGCGACGTCACGGGGCCGCCCTGGCTTGCCCACAAAGCGAGCCATGAAGGCGTCGTCTGCGTCGAGGCGATCGCCGGCAAGAAGCCGCATCCGTTCGAGACCTGGAATATCCCGGGCTGCACCTATTCGCGGCCGCAGGTCGCCTCCGTCGGCCTGACCGAGGCCAAGGCCAAGGAAGTGGGCCACGAGGTCAAGGTCGGCAAATTCCCGTTCATCGGAAACGGCAAGGCGATTGCGCTCGGCGAAGCGGAAGGCTTCGTCAAGACGGTGTTCGATGCCAAGACCGGCGAATTGCTCGGTGCGCACATGGTCGGCGCCGAGGTCACCGAGCTGATCCAGGGCTATGTCGTGGCGCGCCAGCTCGAGACGACCGAGGAAGATCTGATGCACACCGTCTTCCCGCATCCGACGCTGAGCGAGATGATGCACGAGAGCGTGCTCGACGCCTACGGTCGCGCCATTCATTATTGATGCTGCGCTCCGCGCCCGCAGCGGGCGCGGAACGACCCTCCTCGGCTCTCGTTCGAGGATCGTCATCCGACGGAAGGCGAGGAGGGACGACGTGAAGGCATCTGGGTGGATTGCGCCGGCAGCGGCGTTGGCGCTCGCCGCGTGCGGCAGCGGCGACGAGCGAAGCGAGGCATCGGACGATCTCGCCACCGACAACATGGTCACCGGCGAAAATGTGGTGGACGATTCCGGCGCGGCGAACAGCCTCGACGTCAACGGAGCAACGCCGACCGCCTCGTGAGCGTCGGTTCGACCGATCCGCACCACGACCAAAGTCGCACAGACGGGCGCTTGAAGCGGGCCGGGGGGCATGCTCTACCTTCCGGCCATGAAATCATCGTCGCTGTTCGCCGCCACCCTGTTCGTCTCCACCATCAATTCCACCGCCGCCCCCGCCGCGCCGCTCGGCGAAACATATACGGTGATCGTCGGCGGACGGAATGTCGGCCATCTCGATGCGGTCAGCGAGGGCGCTACCACCCGCATCGTGTGGGACATCAAGAATAACGGACGGGGGCCGACGATCGCCGAGACGTTGAGCGTCGATGCCGCCGGTATCCCCGTCGCCTGGAAGGTCACCGGCGCGACCACGTTCGGCGGCAAGGTCGACGAGAGCTTCACCGCCCGCGGCAAGGCGGCACGCTGGACCGACAGCACGGGTTCCGGCAGCGGCGCCATTGCCGATCCGAGCCTCTACGTGCCCCAGAATGGCAGCCCCTGGGCGCTCGGCCTCTATGCCCGGGCGCTGCTTGCCGACGCCGACCGGCAGATGCCGGCGCTTCCCGGCGGCACGCTGCGGCTGGAGAAAGGGGAGACGCTTACGCTGCGCGGCGCTGGCGGTCCGGTCGAAGCGACGGCCTATGCGTTGAGCGGGATCAATCTCAATCCGGAGTATTTCCTGCTCGACGAGCAGGGCCGGCTGTTCGCCGCGATCGGCGGCCGCGGCGTGACGGTACGCAAGGGCTATGAGGGCGAGGATCAGCGGCTCCGCGACCTCGCCGAGCGCATGTCCGCCGCGCGCTACGCCGAGATCCAGAAATCCACCGCCCACGTCTATTCGGCACCGATCCGGATCCGCAACGTCCGGCTGTTCGACCCCAAGACCCTGGCGCTTACCGAACCCAGATCGGTGCTGGTCTGGCGCGACAGCATCGCGGCGGTGGAGCCGCTCGACAGCCCGGCGACACGCGGCGAGGTGACGATCGACGGCGCCGGCGGAACCCTGGTGGCGGGCATGACCGAGATGCACGGCCATGTCTCGGAAGACGATGCCGTGCTCAACCTCGCCGCCGGGATCACCACGATCCGCGACATGGGCAACGACAATGACGAACTGGAAGCGATCATCGATCGCATCGAGAGCGGCCGGTCGGCCGGATCGCGGATCGTACCCAGCGGCTTCATCGAAGGGCGCAGTCCGTTCAGCTCCAACAACGGCATCGTCGCCGAGAGCGAGGCGGAGGCGGTCGAGGCGGTGCGCTATTATGCCGCCCGGGGCTATTGGCAGATCAAGATCTACAACAGCATCGATCCCGCCTGGGTGCCGGCGATGGTCGCGGAAGCGCACCGGCTTGGCCTGCGGGTCTGCGGCCATGTCCCGGCCTTCTCGACCGCCGACGCGATGATGGAGGCGGGCTATGACGAACTCACCCATATCAACCAGTTCGTGCTCGGGTGGGTGCTGCAACCCGGCGAGGACACGCGCAACCTGCTTCGCCTGACCGCATTGCGGCGGCTGAAAGGACTCGATCTCGACGCGCCCAAGGTGCGCAAGACGATCGACCTGATCGTGTCGAAGAAGATCGCGATCGATCCCACCCTGGTGATCCACGAAGCCTTTACGCAGACCCGCAACGGCCAGGTGCCGCCGGGAATGGCGGACTATCTCGATCATCTGCCGGTGGCCGAGCAGCGCGGTGCCAAGCAGGCCTGGGTCGATCTTTCGGCCCCTGGCGACGACCAGGCCTATCGCGCCGCCTTCGACCAGATCGTCGCCACGCTCAGAATCCTCAACGACAAGGGTGTGATGATCGTCCCGGGTACCGACATGGGCGGCGCCTTCACCTATCACCGCGAGCTCGAACTCTACCAGAAGATCGGCATGACCCCGGCCCAGATCCTGAAGCGGGCCACCTTCGACACGGCCGCCTATCTCGGCCAGGACCAGAGGCGTGGATCGATCGAGAAGGGCAAGCTCGCCGATTTCTTCCTGATCGCCGGCGATCCCACCCGCGATCTCAAGGCGATCAAGTCGATTGCGATGGTGGTGAAGAACGGCACCGTCTACTTCCCGACCGAGATCTACCAGCGCTTCGGCATCGCGCCGTTCGCGGAGCCGCCGAAGGTCACCGTCGCGGCCTCGCCGAGCGCGCAGGCGCCCACCTCATGAGCCGCGATCTCGACTTCCAAGCTTCGAGCGCGCTTCCGCCGTTCGGAACGGCCGAGATGCCGCCGACGCCGCGCTCCTGGTGGCGGATCGTCGGACCTGGAATCGTTGCCGCCGGCGTCGGGCTCGCCTCGGGCGAGTTCATTCTCTACCCTTATATCGCGAGTCAGGTCGGCCTGGTGTTCATCTGGGCGGCGGCGGCGGGCCTCATCACCCAGTTCTTCATCAACATGGAAATCGAGCGCTACACGCTCGCCACCGGCGAGACCGTGCTCACCGGCTTCAGCCGCCTCGGCCGCCATTGGGGGCTGATCTTTGCTCTGCTCGCGATCCTGGCCAACCTCTGGCCCGGCTGGGCGACCGGAGCGGCGACCCTGATCACCTTTCTGGTCGGCGGCAACGTCAGCCTGATCGCGATCGCAATTCTCGTCCTTATCGGCCTGATCCTGACGCTGTCGCCGGTCGTCTATCGTGCCCTCGAGCGCACACAGATGCTCAAGGTCGCCGGAGTCTGTGCCCTGATCCTGCTCGCCATCCTGTTCGCGATCCCCGGCGATCTGTGGGGCAAGGCACCGGCGCTCGCCGCTGACGTCCGCATTCCTGCCGAAACGCTCGGCTGGCCGCTGCTGCTCGGCGCGCTGGCCTATGCCGGGGCAGGGGGCGGCCAGAATCTCTGCCAGTCCAACTGGATCCGCGACAAGGGCTTCGGGATGGGCATCCACGCGCCCAAGATCGTCAGCCCGCTGACCGGAGAGCCCGTCGCGGATGCCGGCACCGGCTGGCAGTTCGAACCGAATGCCGAGGCCATGGGCCGTTGGCGCGCCTGGTGGCGCTTCGCGAATCTGGAACAACTCGCCACCTTCGTAACGATCAGTTTCCTCACCATCCTGTTCACCTCGTTGCTCGCCTACGCGACCCTGTCGGGGCGGACCGACTTGCCGCGCGACATCAGCTTTCTCCAGATCGAGGCGGCGACCCTGTCGACGCTGGTGGGGCCATGGTTCGGAACCCTGTTTCTGGCGATCGGCGCCTTTTCGCTGTTCGCGGCGGCGCTCGGGATCGTCGATTACACCGCCCGGCTGACCGCGGACGTGCTGCGGACCAGCTACATGAAGCGGACCAGCGAAAGCGTCGTCTATGCCTGCATCGTCTGGGCGATCGTGCTGGTCGGGATCGCGATCATTGGAACCGGCCTTGATCAGCCGTTGATCCTGCTCGTCATCGCCGGCTGCGTCGCCGCCTTCATGATGTTCGTCTATTCCGCATTGCTGATCGTGCTCAACCGGCGCCTGCTTGCGCCGGAGATCCGCCCGGCCGCCTACCGGATCGGCTTCCTCGTCTGGGCGGTGGCCTTGTTCGGCACTCTGTCGGTGATCACCATCCTCGATCAGGCGAAGAAGCTGGTCGGGTGAAGTTTCGCGGCGGCTCGACAGGCTTGCCGCGTCATGGCTATCGATAGCGGTCCCTCTCTCCCGGAGCCGTCCCGCATGCGCCAAATCCCCTTCGCCGCTCTTCTGCTCGCCGCCGCGTCACCCGTCTCCGCCGAAACAATCGTGGTGACTGCCGATCGCATGGTCGACGTGCTGGCCGGGAAGGTTGTGGAGGAACCGGTGGTGGTGATCACCGACGGGCGCATCGCGTCGGTGGTGTCGCGCGGCGGCGCCAGGCCGAACATACCCGAAGGCGCCAAGCGGATCGATCTTCCGGGCAAGACGCTTCTGCCGGGGCTGATCGACATGCACGTCCACCTCGACTCCAATCCGCGTTTCGGCGGCTATACCGGTCTGCAATTCACCGACATGTTCTGGGTCGCCCAGGGCGTCCAAAATGCCCAGGACATGCTGCGCGCCGGCTTCACCACTGTTCGCAATGTCGGATCGGAACATTATTCCGATGTCGGCTACAAGCAGGCGATCGACGAGGGCCTCATGGTGGGGCCGCGCATCGTTCCGGCGGCGCACGCGCTGTCGGCGACCGGCGGCCATTGCGACCAAACCTATCTGCCGCCGTCGTTCAAGGCAAAGGGCGAGGCGGTCGGCGACGGTCCGCAGGAGCTGCGCGCCCGGGTTCGCGAGCAGCGCAAATATGGTGCCGAGGTGATCAAGGTCTGCGCCACGGGCGGAGTCTTCTCGCGCAATACCGAGCCCGGGCAGCAACAGCTCTCCGAGGACGAGCTTCGCGCCATTGCCGAAGAAGCGCATCAATGGGGCCTGAAGGTTGCCGCGCACGCCCATGGCGCAGCCGGCATCAAGGCGGCCATTCGCGCCGGCATCGACACGATCGAACATGCCAGCCTGATCGATGCCGAAGGCATTCGCCTTGCCAAGGAGCGCGGAGCTTATCTGTCGATGGACATCTTCAATACCGAATATACCCAGGCGGAGGGCGCCAAGAACGGCGTTCTCGAGGACAATCTGCGCAAGGACCGGGAAGTCGCTCAGATCCAACGCGACAATTTCCGAGCGGCGCACAAGGCCGGCGCGCGGATGATCTTTGGCTCCGACGCCGGCGTGATGCCGCATGGAACGGTTGGTGGCCAATTCCGCTGGATGGTCGAATATGGGATGAGCCCGATGGAGGCGATCCAGGCGGCCACTCGGACCGCGGCGCAGGCGCTCGGCCGCGACAAGGATGTCGGCGCGATCGCCGCCGGGCGCTATGGCGACATCATCGCGGTGAGCGGAGATCCGATCGCCAACATCCGTGAGCTCGAAGACGTCGATGTCGTGATCAAGGGCGGCGAGGTCGTCAAGAACGAGGGATGAGCCTCGATCCCGCGGCGGTGCGCGCGGCGTTCGCCGCCGCGGTCAACATGGATGCGGCCGAACTCGAAGAGTGGCTCGAGACTCCGGAGAGCCTCTCCGTCGGTCAGAAGAAGGACGGGGCGCTGGAAAGCGTCGGCCACGCCGCCGGCCGCCGCCTCGTCACCCTCCTGCGCAGCGATCCCGGGGCGCTCGACGAAGACGCGTATCGGCTGATGCGGAAGGCTGTCGGCTTCATCCGCCGGCACCGCGCCCAGGAACCCGCCAACATGGTGACCTCGCGCTGGCGTTACGCGCTGATGAACTGGGGCCACGATCCGCTCAAGTGAAGCGGCGGGCCGCCACGAACGACGGCCTTTTTTTCGCGTAACCCTTTTCCGCTGAAGTCATGGACTTGCGCGGGGCGCTGGTCAGAGCAGGGCCCGTCACTGCCGCAGGCGTCTTGCGTTTTTGGCTCACATGACGATCTAGGTCGCAACCGAAGGGAGCTGAAGCGAATGAAGGGTTATTGCGACAACATCGAAGACGTCACGGTTGCCAACGAAGATTTCCGCCGGGTGCTCTACACCGGCAAGAACCTGCAGCTGGTGCTGATGACCCTGAAGCCCGGCGAGGAGATCGGCGAGGAGGTCCACGAGGATCGAGACCAGTTCTTCCGGATCGAGGAAGGTGCCGGGACCATCTACATCGACGGCACCCCGAACAAGGTTGAGGACGATTTCGCCGTCATCGTACCCGCGGGTGCCCGTCACAACGTGGTCAACGACGGCACCGAACCGCTGCGTCTGTACACCCTGTATGGGCCGCCGGAGCATAAGGACGGCGTCGTTCATAAGACCAAGGAACAGGCCGACCGCGATCACGAGAATGACGAGTGGACCGGCGAGACGACCGAATAGTCGGTGGTCCGCATTTGCGGGCGTAGCAAGGCCGGATGGGCCTCGCCGAACATACGCTGGAGCTCCTGAAGCTGCACGCGCAGTTCGCCGATTTCCAGCGTCAGCTCGACAGTGTGCAGGCGCGTCTGTCTTCCCTCGATCAGCACCACGCAACGATCACCGGAGACATCGCCGACATCCGGGCTGATCTCACCGGCATCCGCAGTGACGTCGGACGAATCAAGCGGCGGCTCGACCTCGTCGAGGTTTGAGCCGCCGCTCCGTCCCCGGACGGCGAAACCGATTCCCGCTCAAGGGGTTGCAAAGATCGGCCGTTGACCCATTTGGGAGTCGCGGTTATAGGCCGCCTCGCCCGGGGCCGGTGGTGGTTCTTTCAGAAGACCCAGATGCCGCGTCGAGACGGGCGCAAGAGCTTGAACATTGCTGATGCGACGCAAGGGCCAGGGGGCCGATCGGCCGCCCTGTTTTTTGCGCTTTTCGCGCCTCAGTAAAGTAACTTTAAGGTGAAGGGCTTCATGCCGACGATCAATCAGCTGATCCGCAAGGGTCGCGAGCCGCAGAAGGCGAAATCCAAGGTTCCCGCGATGGAGCAGAACCCGCAGAAGCGGGGCGTCTGCACGCGCGTCTACACCACGACCCCGAAGAAGCCGAATTCGGCGCTGCGCAAGGTCGCCAAGGTTCGCCTGACGAACCAGCGCGAAGTGATCAGCTACATTCCCGGCGAGGGCCACAACCTTCAGGAGCACTCGGTGGTCCTGATCCGCGGCGGCCGCGTCCGCGACCTTCCGGGTGTCCGTTACCACGTCCTTCGCGGCGTGCTCGACACCCAGGGCGTCAAGGACCGTCGTCAGTCCCGTTCGAAGTACGGCGCCAAGCGTCCGAAGTAAGACCGTCCAGCTTCGTTTGGATGTCTGAAGTCAAGAAGGGTTTAAGAAATGTCCCGTCGTCGTCGCCCAGAAAAGCGCGAAATCCTGCCCGATCCGAAGTTCGGAGACGTGGTTCTCTCGAAGTTCATGAACTCCGTCATGCTGGACGGAAAGAAGTCGGTCGCAGAAGGCATTGTCTATGGTGCGCTCGACACCGTCGAGACCCGCGCCAAGCGCGATCCGATCGGTGTCTTCCATGATGCGCTCAACAACGTGAAGCCCGGCATCGAAGTCCGCAGCCGCCGCGTCGGCGGTGCGACCTATCAGGTCCCGGTCGAAGTCCGCACCGAGCGTGCGCAGGCGCTCGCGATCCGCTGGCTGATCGCCTCGGCCCGCTCGCGCAGCGAGAACACGATGGCCGCCCGCCTGTCCGGGGAGCTGCTCGATGCCGCCAACAATCGCGGCAATGCGGTCAAGAAGCGCGAGGACACGCACCGCATGGCGGAAGCCAATCGCGCCTTCTCGCATTATCGCTGGTAATCCCTATATCGTCGGAAGCGGAGCCCAGGCGCTCCCTTCCGACATTGGAGTTTAAGATCATGGCCCGCAGCCATCCGCTCGACCGCTATCGCAACATCGGCATCATGGCCCACATCGATGCCGGCAAGACGACGACGACCGAGCGTATCCTCTATTACACCGGCAAGTCCTACAAGATCGGCGAAGTCCATGAGGGCACCGCCACCATGGACTGGATGGAGCAGGAGCAGGAGCGCGGGATCACGATCACGTCGGCCGCGACGACCTGTTTCTGGAACGATCACCGGATCAACATCATCGACACCCCCGGGCACGTCGACTTCACCATCGAAGTCGAGCGTTCGCTGCGCGTGCTCGACGGTGCGGTTGCCTGCTTCGACGGCGTTGCCGGCGTCGAGCCGCAGTCCGAGACCGTCTGGCGCCAGGCCGAGAAGTACAAGGTCCCGCGGATGTGCTTCGTCAACAAGCTCGACCGCACCGGCGCGAGCTTCGAGCGCTGCGTCGACATGATCAAGGATCGACTCGGCGCCCGCCCGGCCGTCCTCTATCTCCCGATCGGCATCGAAGGCAGCTTCAAGGGTCTCGTCGACCTGGTTGAAAATCGCGCCATCGTGTGGCTCGAGGAATCGCTCGGCGCGAAGTTCGAATATCAGGACATTCCGGCCGACCTGGCGGATGCCGCCGCAACCGCACGCGCCGACCTCATCGAGATCGCGGTCGAGCAGGACGATGCCATCATGGAATCGTACCTCGAAGGCAACGAGCCGGATGCCGCGACGCTGAAGGCGCTGATCCGCAAGGGCACGCTCAACTTTTCGTTCGTCCCGGTCCTCTGCGGCTCGGCGTTCAAGAATAAGGGCGTCCAGCCGCTGCTCGACGCGGTCGTCGACTATCTGCCGTCTCCGCTCGACATTCCGCCGGTCGAAGGCATCAATCCGGACACGGAAGCGACCGACACCCGTCCGGCCGCCGACGATGCGCCGTTCTCGGCACTCGCCTTCAAGATCATGAACGATCCGTTCGTCGGCTCGCTCACCTTCGCCCGGATTTATTCGGGCAAGCTCGAGAAGAGCACCGTGCTCAACTCGGTGAAGGACAAGAAGGAAAAGATCGGCCGCATGCTGCTGATGCATGCCAACAGCCGCGAGGACATCGATGTGGCTTATGCCGGCGATATCGTTGCTCTCGCCGGTCTCAAGGAGACCACCACCGGGGACACGCTCTGCGCCTCGAACGCGCCGATCATCCTCGAGCGGATGGAATTCCCGGAGCCGGTTATCGAGCTGTCGGTGGAGCCGAAGACCAAGGCCGACCAGGAAAAGATGGGCATCGCGCTCAACCGCCTGGCTGCCGAGGATCCTTCGTTCCGCGTGTCGACCGATCACGAATCGGGCCAGACGATCATCAAGGGGATGGGCGAGCTCCACCTCGAGATCCTCGTCGATCGCATGAAGCGCGAGTTCAAGGTGGACGCCAATGTCGGCGCGCCGCAGGTCGCCTATCGCGAGTATCTCGCGAAGCCGGTCGAGCTCACCTACACCCACAAGAAGCAGTCGGGCGGCTCCGGCCAGTTCGGCGAAGTGAAGGTGAAGGTTTCGCCGGGCGAGCGTGGCTCGGGCTTCCAGTTCCTCGACGAGATCAAGGGCGGCAACATCCCGCGCGAATATATTCCGTCGGTGGAAAAGGGCATGCGTGAAACCGCCGAGAGCGGTTCGCTGATCGGCTTCCCGATCATCGATCTCACCGTGCAGCTGCTCGACGGCAAGTATCACGACGTCGACTCGTCGGCGCTGGCGTTCGAAATCACCGGTCGCGGTGCAATGCGCGAAGCGGCTCAGAAGGCCGGCATCAAGCTGCTCGAGCCGGTGATGAAGGTGGAAGTCGTCACCCCCGAGGATTATCTCGGCGACGTGATCGGCGACATCAACAGCCGTCGTGGTCAGATCCAGGGCACCGACACGCGGGGCAACGCCCAGGCGGTCGAGGCGCTGGTGCCGCTTGCGAATATGTTCGGCTACGTTAATGAGCTGCGGTCCTTCACCCAGGGCCGGGCGCAGTACACGATGCAGTTCTCGCATTACGACGAAGTCCCGGCGAACGTCGCGGAAGAGGTCAAGGCGAAGCTCGCTTGAGCTGCCTGAACGGTTGAAATTGGATAGAAACGAGGATTAGGCAAAATGGCGAAAGCTAAGTTCGAGCGGACGAAACCGCACTGCAACATCGGCACCATCGGTCACGTCGACCATGGCAAGACGTCGCTGACCGCGGCGATCACCAAGGTCCTCGCCGAGACCGGCGGCGCGACGTTCACCAGCTACGACAACATCGACAAGGCGCCGGAAGAGCGTGAGCGCGGCATCACCATCTCGACCGCGCACGTCGAGTACGAGACCGAGCAGCGTCACTATGCGCACGTCGATTGCCCGGGCCACGCCGACTATGTGAAGAACATGATCACCGGCGCCGCGCAGATGGACGGCGGCATCCTGGTGGTTTCGGCCGCCGACGGCCCGATGCCGCAGACCCGCGAGCACATCCTGCTCGCCCGTCAGGTCGGCGTTCCGGCGCTCGTCGTGTTCATGAACAAGGTCGACCAGGTCGACGACGAGGAGCTCCTCGAGCTCGTCGAGCTCGAGATTCGCGAGCTGCTCTCGTCCTACGACTTCCCGGGCGACGACATTCCGATCGTCAAGGGTTCGGCGCTCGCCGCCCTCGAGGACTCGGACCGCAAGATCGGTCACGATGCGATCCTGGAGCTGATGACTGCCGTCGACAGCTACATTCCGCAGCCTGAGCGTCCGCTCGACAAGCCGTTCCTGATGCCGATCGAAGACGTGTTCTCGATCTCCGGCCGCGGCACCGTCGTCACCGGCCGTGTCGAAACCGGCATCGTCAAGGTCGGCGAGGAAGTCGAGATCGTCGGCATCAAGGACACCCGCAAGACCGTCGTCACCGGCGTCGAAATGTTCCGCAAGCTGCTCGATCAGGGCCAGGCCGGCGACAACATCGGTGCGCTGATCCGCGGCGTTGGTCGTGAGGAAGTCGAGCGCGGCCAGGTTCTCTGCAAGCCGGGTTCGATCCGTCCGCACACCGACTTCCAGGCGGAAGTCTATGTCCTCTCGAAGGACGAAGGCGGTCGTCACACGCCGTTCTTCGCCAACTACCGTCCGCAATTCTACTTCCGCACGACCGACGTGACGGGCGAAGTGGTTCTGCCGGAAGGCACCGAGATGGTGATGCCGGGCGACAACGTGCAGATCGGCGTCAAGCTGATTGCCCCGATCGCGATGGACCAGGGCCTCCGCTTCGCGATCCGCGAAGGCGGCCGGACCGTCGGCGCAGGGGTTGTCGCCGAGATCACGAAGTAATATAGGGCTGCAGCCGCCCGGATCTCCGCGATTCGGGCGGCTCGCCTTTGAAGATTGGTTTGGCCGCACCGGGGCCGCGAGGCTCCGGTAAAGCCGTGTTTTGAATGCCTCCGCACGGAGGCTGGCTCTTTCGCATCGGTATGGACATGGAAACGCAGAATATCCGCATTCGCCTGAAGGCGTTCGATCATCGTGTGCTCGATCAGGCGACCGGCGACATTGCCGATACGGCCCGTCGCACCGGCGCTCTCATCCGCGGCCCCATTCCTCTCCCGACGCGCATCGAGAAGTTCACCGTCAACCGTTCGCCCCACGTCGACAAGAAGTCGCGCGAACAGTTCGAGGTGCGCACCTACAAGCGGCTGCTCGATATCGTCCAGCCGACTCCGCAGACGGTCGATGCGCTGATGAAGCTCGATCTCGCGGCAGGTGTTGATGTCGAGATCAAGTTGGCCTAAGGGGCTGACGCGGCGCCGAGAATCGGCGCCACGGGATTTAAGCCGCGCCGCCTGAGGCGGGCGCGGCGAGGGCCTCCTGAAGAGGTCCGCACAAAGTAACACTTTGTGGGAATTGGGATACCGCACGGCTCGCCGTGGTCTGCGTCCCCCGCATCCTCGTTTCGGCGGGGAATGGCCCAAGCGGGGCACGCATCTTTTTTGGGCTGGCACGCCCGCGGGAACGCTCCGTTTCCGCGGGCCTCTGTATAAGGAGTGTGGATCATGCGCACTGGCGTGATCGCTAAGAAAATGGGTATGACCCGACTGTTCCAGGAAGACGGCCGTCACGTGCCGGTTACCGTCCTGGCTCTCGACAATCTTCAGGTGGTGGCTCGCAAGGAAGCGGACAACGACGGCTACGTCGCCGTTCAGCTCGGAGCCGGCACTGCCAAGGCCAAGAACCTGTCCAAGCCGGAGCGCGGCCACTTCGGCAAGGCCGAAGTCGAGCCCAAGGCCCGCATTGCGGAATTCCGCGTTGCCGAGGATGCGCTGCTCGACGTGGGCGCGGAGATCTCGGCCGACCATTTCGCCATCGGCCAGTTGGTCGACATCCAGGGCGTGACCCAGGGTAAGGGCTTTGCCGGCGGTATGAAGCGTTGGGGCTTCGGCGGTCTTCGCGCCACCCACGGCGTTTCCGTGTCGCACCGTTCGCTCGGCTCGACCGGTCAGCGTCAGGATCCGGGCCGCGTCTTCAAGAACAAGAAGATGGCCGGCCACATGGGCGCGAAGAACCGCACCCAGCAGAACCTCGAAGTGGTCCGCACCGACGTCGAGCGCGGCCTGATCTTCGTCAAGGGTTCCGTGCCTGGACACAAAGGCGGCTGGCTGCTGGTCAAGGACGCCGTCAAGGTCGCCCGCCCGGCCGAAGCTCCGTATCCGGCCGGCATTCGCCAGGCCAACGTCACCACTGACGCTCCCGCCCCGGCGGAAGCGACCGAAGGCCAGGAAGGCTAAGCCATGAAGGTCACAGTTCAGACCCTCGATGCCCAGGGCAGCGGCGAGATCGAGCTCAACGATGCCGTGTTCGGCGTCGAGCCGCGCGCCGACATCCTGCACCGCGTCGTCACCTGGCAGCTCGAGAAGCGTCGCGGCACCGCCCGCGGAGCCCGCGAGCGTTCGGATGTCGCCCGCACCGGCAAGAAGTTCGGCCGCCAGAAGGGTGGCGGTACCGCCCGTCACGGCGATCGCCGCGCACCGATCTTCATCGGCGGCGGCAAGGCCCACGGTCCCCGCGTTCGCGATTTTAATCCGTCGCTGAACAAGAAGATCCGCGCGCTCGGCCTCAAGATGGCGCTCAGCAGCAAGGCTTCGGCCGGCCAGCTGATCGTTCTCGACAGCCTGGACGTTACCGAGGCGAAGACCAAGGCGGTTCGCGAGCAGCTCGCCAAGCTCAGCCTCGGCAAGACCGCTCTCGTGATCGACGGCGACGCGCTCAATGTCGGCTTCGCCCAGGCGTCGTCGAACCTGCGTCAGATCGACCTCCTTCCGGCGGTCGGTGCCAACGTGTACGACATTCTGAAGCATGAGACTCTGGTGCTGACCCGCGCCGCGGTCGAGAAGCTGGAGGCCCGTTTCAATGGCTAAGGCAAAGAACGGCCAGGTCGACATCAATCATTATGATGTCGTCCTCGCGCCCCACATCACCGAGAAGTCGACCCTGCTCAGCGAGCAGAATGCGGTCGTCTTCAAGGTCGCGAGCGAGGCCACCAAGCCGCAGATCAAGGCAGCGGTCGAGGCCCTGTTCAACGTCAGCGTCACCGGTGTGAATACGCTGACGCAGAAGGGCAAGACCAAGCGCTGGAAGGGCCGTCCCTACAAGCGCTCCGACGTCAAGAAGGCGATCGTGACTTTGGCCGAGGGCCAGACGATCGACGTCACCACCGGTATCTGAGGGCGCTCGAGCAATGGCACTCAAGACCTATAATCCGACGACCTCGTCGCAGCGCGGCCTGATCCTCGTCGACAAATCGGCGCTCTGGAAGGGCAAGCCGGTCAAGGCGCTTACCGAAGGCAAGCGCAAGACCGGCGGACGCAACAACAAGGGCCATGTGACCTCGCGCGGCATCGCCGGCGGTCACAAGCAGCGTTACCGCTACATCGACTTCAAGCGCCGCAAGTGGGACGTTCCCGCGACTGTCGAGCGTCTGGAATACGATCCCAACCGCACCGCGTTCATCGCGCTGGTGAAGTATGAGGATGGCGAGCAGGCCTACATCATCGCGCCGCAGCGCCTCGCCCCCGGCGACGTCGTCGTCGCCGGCCGCCGCACCGACGTGAAGCCGGGCAATGCGATGGAACTCGGCTCGATCCCGGTCGGCACCATCGTCCACAACGTGGAAATGAAGCCGGGCAAGGGTGCGCAGATCGCCCGCTCCGCCGGCACCTATGTCCAGGTGGTCGGTCGTGACCGCGGCATGGTCATCGTCAGGCTGAATTCGGGCGAGCAGCGTTATATCCACGCGAACTGCATGGCGACGATCGGTGCGGTGTCGAACCCCGACAACCAGAACCAGAACTTCGGCAAGGCCGGTCGCACCCGCTGGATGGGCCGTCGACCGCTGACCCGCGGTGTCGCCAAGAACCCGGTCGACCACCCGCACGGCGGTGGTGAAGGCCGGACCTCGGGCGGCCGTCACCCGGTTACCCCGTGGGGCAAGCCGACCAAGGGTGCCCGCACCCGCAACAACAAGGCGACGGACAAGATGATCATCCGTTCGCGCCATGCTAAGAAGAAGAGGTAACAATGGCCCGCTCCGTCTGGAAAGGTCCGTTCGTCGAGCTTTCTCTGCTGAAGAAGGCAGAGGCCGCGCAGGACGCCAACAGCCGTGCGCCGATCAAGACCTGGTCGCGCCGTTCGACGATCCTCCCGCAGTTCGTCGGCCTCACCTTCAACGTTTACAACGGCAAGAAATTCATTCCCGTCTCGGTGAATGAAGAGATGGTCGGGATGAAGCTCGGCGAGTTTGCGCCGACCCGCTACTTCCCGGGCCACGCGGCCGACAAGAAGGGCAAGAGGTAAGCCATGGGCAAGCAGGCATCCCCCCGCAAGGTCGCGGACAACGAGGCGCTCGCGGTCGGCACGACCATCCGCGGCTCCGCGCAGAAGCTGAACCTGGTTGCTGCGCTGATCCGCGGCCGCAAGGCCGAAGACGCGCTCAACATCCTGTCCTTCTCGCCCAAGGCGATGGCGGTCGAGGTTCGCAAGGTGCTCGCGTCGGCGATCGCCAATGCCGAGAACAACCACAATCTCGACGTCGACGCCCTCGTCGTCGCCGAGGCTTCGGTCGGCAAGAGCATCTCGATGAAGCGCTTCACGCCGCGCGCACGCGGTCGTTCGAGCCGGATCATCAAACCGTTCAGCCGCGTGCGCATCGTCGTCCGCGAGCAGCAGGAAGCGTAAACCATGGGTCAGAAAACCTCTCCGATCGGGCTTCGGCTCCAGATCAACCGGACCTGGGACAGCCGCTGGTACGCCGAGGGTGCGGACTATAGCCGGCTGCTCGTCGAGGATCTGAAGATCCGCAAGTTCATCATGAAGACGCTGCCGCAGGCGGCGATCTCCAAGGTGGTGATCGAACGTCCGGCCAAGCTTTGCCGCGTGTCCATCTATGCCGCGCGCCCGGGCGTGATCATCGGCAAGAAGGGCGCCGACATCGAGAAGCTGCGCAAGCAGCTCGGCGCGATGACCAAGAGCGACGTCAGCCTCAACATCGTCGAGATCCGCAAGCCGGAGATCGATTCGAAGCTCGTCGCCCAGGGCGTCGCCGACCAGCTCGAGCGTCGTATCGCGTTCCGCCGCGCCATGAAGCGCGCCGTGCAGTCCGCCCTTCGCCTCGGCGCGGAAGGCATCCGGATCACCTGCTCGGGCCGCCTCGGCGGCGCCGAGATCGCGCGTACCGAATGGTATCGCGAGGGCCGGGTTCCGCTGCACACGCTGCGCGCGAACGTCGACTATGCGGAAGCGACCGCCCACACGGCTTACGGCGTGTGCGGCATCAAGGTCTGGATCTTCAAGGGTGAGATCCTCGGCCATGATCCCATGGCCCAGGACCGGCTGATGATGGAGGCTCAAACCTCCGGCGTCCGCCCGGCCCGCTGAGTTTAGGAACGAGCAATGCTGCAACCGAAACGCACCAAGTTCCGCAAGGCCTTCAAGGGCCGGATCCATGGCGATGCCAAGGGCGGAACAGCGCTGAACTTCGGCGCCTATGGCCTCAAGGCCATGGAGCCGGAGCGGATCACCGCCCGCCAGATCGAAGCGGCCCGCCGCGCGATCACGCGTCACATTAAGCGCCAGGGTCGCCTCTGGATCCGCATCTTCCCGGACGTCCCCGTGTCGTCCAAGCCTGCCGAAGTCCGCATGGGCTCCGGTAAGGGAAGCCCGGAATTCTGGGTCGCTCGCGTCAAGCCCGGCCGTATCCTGTTCGAGCTGGACGGCGTTCCCGGCCCGCTCGCCAAGGTCGCTTTCGAGCGTGCCATGGAGAAGCTGCCGATCAAGACCAAGGTCGTCGCCCGCCTTGGCGAATCCCTGGTTGAGGAAGCCTGATCATGGCCGACGAACTCAAGACCCGTACCGACGACCAGCTCAACGAGCAGCTGGGCGAGCTGAAGCGCGAGCAGTTCAACTTGCGCTTCCAGGCCGCCACCAACCAGCTCGAAAAGCCGTCGCGGATTCGTGAAGTGCGCCGCACCATTGCGCGCATCAAGACGCTGCAGAGCGAGCGCAGCCGCGCCGCTCAGACCAAGGCCTAAGGAGTAGATAGAATGCCGAAGCGCGTTCTCACCGGCAGGATCGTGTCGGACAAGACCGACAAGACCGTGGTGGTCCTGGTCGAGCGGCGGGTGAAGCACCCGCTCTACGGCAAGATCATCAAGCTGTCGAAGAAGTACCATGCCCATGACGAGACCAATGCGTTTCGCGAGGGCGAGACCGTCCGCATCGAAGAGACGCGGCCGATTTCGAAGCTGAAGACCTGGCGGGTCCTCGATCGCGTGGACACCCATGCGACGCCCCAGAAGGCCGATGTCGCCTGAGGCTCCGGCCTTGCGTTGCAACTGATCGCCGGACTGGTTCCGGTTGAAGTGAAAGAAGGAATGGATCGATGATCCAGATGCAGTCGAACCTCGATGTCGCCGACAACTCTGGCGCCAAGCGCGTCCAGTGCATCAAGGTGCTCGGGGGCTCGAAGCGCCGGTTCGCCGGCGTTGGCGACGTCATTGTCGTCTCGGTTAAGGAAGCCGCGCCGCGCGGTCGCGTCAAGAAGGGCGACGTCCACAAGGCCGTCATCGTTCGCACCGCCAAGGACATCCATCGTGCCGACGGATCGACCATCCGGTTCGATTCCAACGCTGCGGTGCTCGTCAACAACAACCAGGAGCCGATCGGTACCCGTATCTTCGGCCCGGTGGTTCGTGAGCTGCGCGCGAAGAAGCACATGAAGATCATCAGCCTGGCGCCGGAGGTCCTGTAACATCATGGCTGCTGCAAAGATCAAGAAAGGCGACCGCGTCGTCGTCCTGTCCGGCAAGGACAAGGGCAAGACGGGCGAAGTCACCAAGGCGATGCCCAAGGACGGCAAGGTCGTCGTGTCGGGCGTCAACATCATCACGCGTCACCGCAAGCCCAGCCAGACCAACCCGCAGGGTGGCCTGGAGCGCAGCGAAGCGCCGCTTCACGTTTCCAAGGTCGCGATCGAGGACCCGAAGGACGGCAAGCCTAGCCGGGTCCGTTTCGAAATTCGCGACGGCAAGAAGGTCCGCGTTGCCGCTCGGTCCGGGGAGTTGATCAATGGCTGATGCCGAATACACCGCGCGTCTGAAGCGCGACTATGACGAGCGCATCGTCCCCGCGATGGTCGAGAAGTTCGGCTACAAGAACCGCCTCGAGGTGCCCAAGCTCGACAAGATCGTCCTCAACATGGGCGTCGGCGAGGCCACTCAGGACAAGAAGAAGGTCGAGACCGCAGCATCCGAGATGCAGCTGATCGCCGGTCAGAAGCCGGTCGTCACCAAGGCGAAGAAGTCGATCGCGCAGTTCAAGCTGCGTGAAGGCATGCCGATCGGCGTGAAGGTCACCCTTCGCCGGCAGCGCATGTACGAGTTTCTCGATCGCCTGATCACGATCGCTCTGCCGCGCGTCCGCGACTTTCGCGGCCTGAACGCCAAGTCGTTCGACGGCCGTGGCAATTATGCGATGGGCCTCAAGGAACAGCTGGTGTTCCCGGAGATCAACTATGACCGCATCGAGAAGGTGCGCGGCATGGACATCATCGTCACCACCACCGCGAAGACGGATGAAGAGGCGCGCGAGCTGCTGCGCCTGTTCAATTTCCCGTTCCCCCGCACCGAGGAAGATCAGCAGCAGGCGGCCTGAGCCCCTGTTGCCTGAAGCAAGAAAGGCGAGAACTTAAGTCATGGCGAAACTGAGTTCCATCAACAAGAACGAGCGTCGCAAGAAGCTGGTGAAGAAATATGCCGGCCAGTATGCGAAGCTGAAGGCAATTGCGGACGACGAGTCCCTCGATGAGACCGAGCGTCTGATCGCGCGCCTGAAGATGGCAGAGATCCCGCGCAACGCGAACCCGACCCGGGTCCGCAACCGTTGCCAGATCACCGGCCGTCCGCGTGCCAATTATCGCAAATTCGGGCTTTCGCGAATCATGATCCGGGAACTTGGCAACAAGGGCCTCATCCCCGGTCTCACGAAGTCGAGCTGGTAAGGTATAGAATATGCCATTGACCGATCCCCTGGGTGATATGCTCACCCGCATCCGCAACGGCCAGCAGGCCCGCAAGGACAGCGTGGTTTCTCCCGCGTCCAAGCTGCGCGCGCGCGTCCTCGACGTGCTCCAGCGCGAGGGCTACATCCGCGGCTACACGGAAGAAGCGCTCGGCCGTCATGCCGGCCTGCGCATCGAGCTCAAATATTTCGAAGGCCGCCCGGCGATCCAGCACGTGGTGCGCGTTTCGAAGCCGGGTCGCCGCGTCTATTCGGGCAGCCAGGATCTGCCGCGGGTCCGCAACGGCCTCGGCATCACCATCGTGTCGACACCGCGTGGCGTGCTTTCGGATAGCGAAGCGCGTGAACAGAATGTCGGCGGCGAAGTGCTCGCGGAGGTGTTCTGATGTCTCGTATCGGTAAGCGCCCGATCGACATGCCGGCGGGCGTCTCGGCGACGACCGAGGGCCGCACGCTCTCGGTCAAGGGTCCTAAGGGCACCCTTCAGCTGCAGATGCTCGACGACATCAGCTACGAGGTCGGCGAAGGTTCGATCTCCGTGCAGCCCGCCAACGATACCAAGCGCGCCCGGTCCTTCTGGGGCATGCAGCGTTCGATGGTGCAGAACCTGGTGACCGGAGTCACCGAGGGCTTCACCAAGACGCTCGAGATTACCGGCGTCGGCTATCGTGCTGCGATGCAGGGCAAGAACCTGCGTCTTCAGCTCGGCTACAGCCACGACGTCAACATCGAGGTTCCGGCCGACCTGACCGTCGCGACCCCGGATCCGACGACGGTGGTGATCACCGGCAACGATCGGCAGCGTGTCGGTCAGCTCGCCGCAGAGATCCGTCGCTGGCGCAAGCCCGAGCCGTACAAGGGCAAGGGCATCAAGTATCGCGGCGAGTATATCTTCCGCAAAGAAGGCAAGAAGAAGTAAGCCATGGCGAAACTCTCTCTCTTCGAACGGCGCCGTCAGCGCGTCCGTACTTCGCTTCGGAAGCGTGCCGGCGAACGCCCGCGGCTTTCGATCCACCGCTCCGGGCGTCACATCTACGCCCAGGTCATCAACGACGTCGAAGGCCGGACTGTCGCGTCCGCTTCGACCCTGGAGAAGGACGTGCGCGGTACCACCGGCGCGACCACCGGCAGCGCCCAGGACGTGGGTCGCCGGATCGCCGAGCGTGCCAAGGCCGCCGGCGTGACCCAGGTCGTCTTCGACCGTGGTGGTTTCCTTTTCCACGGCCGCGTCAAGGCGCTGGCGGATGCCGCCCGCGAAGGCGGATTGGAGTTCTAAATGGCTGACGAAAACAACCAGGTCACCGAGACCTCGGAGCAGAGCAACACGCAGCCTGCGGAAAATGCGCCCGCCGATGGCGGTCAGCGCCGCGAGCGTGGCGCCCGTGGCGGCCGTGGTGGCCGCGACGGCGGCAACCGCGACAATCGCGGCGGCCGTGGCCGTCGCGACGATCGCCGCGGTAACCGCGACGAAGATCAGGGCGAAGAGCTGATCGAGAAGCTGGTTCACATCAACCGCGTCTCGAAGACGGTCAAGGGCGGTAAGCGCTTCGGCTTCGCAG
Source organism: Sphingosinicella sp. BN140058 (assembly GCF_004135585.1). Taxonomy (NCBI): domain Bacteria; kingdom Pseudomonadati; phylum Pseudomonadota; class Alphaproteobacteria; order Sphingomonadales; family Sphingosinicellaceae; genus Sphingosinicella; species Sphingosinicella sp. BN140058. The sequence continues at coordinate 3,388,560 of NZ_CP035501.1, forward strand.
CCCTGGTCGTCGTCGGCGACGGCAAGGGCCGGGTCGGCTTCGGTCATGGCAAGGCGCGCGAAGTGCCGGAGGCGATCTCCAAGGCGACCGCCGCGGCGAAGAAGGCGATGGTTCGCGTTCCGCTTCGCGAAGGCCGTACGCTGCACCATGACGGCATGGGCCATTTCGGCGCCGGCCGCGTCTACGTGCGCTCGGCTCCGCAGGGTACCGGCATCATCGCCGGCGGTCCGATGCGTGCCGTGTTCGAGAGCCTCGGCGTTGCCGACGTGGTTACCAAGTCGGTCGGCACGTCCAACCCGTACAACATGATCCGGGCGACTTTCGAGGCGCTCACCGAACAGACCAGCCCGAAGTCGGTTGCTCAGCGCCGCGGCAAGAAGATTGCCGACCTGCTGCGCCGCGGCGGCTCGGCCGATGCGGACGCTCAGGCGGACGCGCAGCTGGTCACGGAGTAAGACAGATGGCGACAGTCAAGATCACCCAGACCGGATCTCCGATCCGGCGCAGCCCCGATCAGCGTCAGACTCTGATCGGCCTGGGCCTCAACAAGCGTCACAAGACGGTCGAGCTGCAGGACACCCCCGAGGTGCGCGGCATGATCCGTAAGGTGCAGCACATGGTGACGGTCGAGGGGTAAAACTCCCCTCCCCTTCAGGGGAGGGGTCGGGGGCGGGGGAGTCGTAGGGCACCTCCGTCTGACTCCCCCTCTCCTTCGCCGCCATTCAGGCGGCTCTTCCTCTCCCCTGAAGGGGAGAGGGTGGCGCGACAAAAGCGAAAGCGAGTGCAGACATGAAACTCAACGAAATCCGTGACAACCAGGGTGCCCGCAAGTCCCGCGTCCGCGTCGGCCGCGGCATCGGCTCGGGCTTGGGCAAGACCGCCGGCCGCGGTCAGAAGGGCGCCAAGTCGCGCTCGGGCGTTTCGATCGCCGGCTTCGAAGGCGGTCAGATGCCGCTCCACATGCGGCTGCCGAAGCGCGGCTTCAACAACATCTTCGCCAAGGATTATGCCGAGGTGAATCTCGGCGCGATCCAGAAGGCGCTCGACAGCGGCAAGCTGTCCGCCGACGGCACGCTCGATCACGCAGCGCTGAAGGCCGCCGGCCTCGCCCGCGGCGGCAAGGACGGCGTGCGCCTGCTCGGCAAGGGCAGCTTCACGGCCAAGCTCAGCTTCCGCGTCGCCGGCGCTTCCGCCGGTGCCCGCCAGGCGGTCGAAGCCGCCGGCGGCTCGGTCGAGGTGATCGAAGTCGTTCCGGCCGCCGAGAAGGCCAAGGCCAAGAAGAACAGCGTCAAGAAGCGCACGAACGCCTGAGCCGCCTCGCGGTCTAGGGCTGACAGCCTCTGACTAATCACTATATGAGGCGGCGGGGGTGATCAGCTTCCGCCGCCTTTTACCTTTGATTCCGGGATCGTAGACACATGGCATCCGCAGCCGACCAGATGGCAGCCAACCTGAGCCTGGCGAGTTTCGCCAAGGCCACCGATCTCAAGAAGCGGCTGTGGTTCACCCTCGGCGCGCTGATCCTGTTCCGTCTGCTGAGCTTCATCCCGCTGCCGGGCATCGATCCGCGCGCGCTCGGCACCCTGTTCGATACCACCCGCGGCACCGTCCTCGACTTCTTCAACACCTTTTCGGGCGGCAGCCTGGAGCGGATGAGTCTGATCGCGCTCGGCGTGATGCCCTACATCACCGCGTCGATCGTGGTGCAGCTCGCTTCGTCGATGTCGCCGAGCCTCGCAGCCCTCAAGAAGGAGGGCGAGGCCGGCCGCAAGAAGATGAACCAATATACGCGCTACGGCACGGTGCTGCTGGCGACCGTCCAGGGCTATTTCATCGCCGTCGGTCTCGAAGGCTGGGGCAATGGTGCCGCCGTGCTCGATCCGGGCTGGGTCTTCCGCCTCACCACGGTCGTCAGCCTGATCGGCGGCACGATGTTCCTGATGTGGATCGGCGAGCAGATCACCAGCCGCGGCATCGGCAACGGCGTTTCGCTGATCATCATGGCCGGCATTGTCGCCCAGCTGCCGACCGCGCTCGCGCAGGTTTTTGAAGGCGGCCGCACCGGCACCATGTCGCCGGTGATGATCTTCGGCGTGATCGCGCTGATCGTCGCCCTGGTGCTCGGCATCTGCTTCATGGAGCGCGCCCAGCGCCGGGTGCTCATCCAATATCCGAAGCGACAGACCGCGCGCGGCCAGATGCAGGCCGAACGCTCGCACCTGCCGCTGAAGATCAACACCGCCGGCGTCATTCCGCCGATCTTCGCCTCGTCGCTGCTGCTGATGCCGCTGACCATCGCGCAGTTCGCCGGCAATCGGGTCGCCGGTGAGAGCGCCTGGGGCGACGTCCTGATCACCGTCACCGCCGCGCTTCAGCACGGCCAGCCGCTCTACATGCTGATGTATGCCGCCGGGATCATCTTCTTCTGCTTTTTCTACACCGCCGTGGTCTTCAACCCGGAGGAGACCGCCGAGAATCTGAAGCGCTACGGCGGCTTCATCCCCGGCATCCGTCCGGGCAAGCGCACCGAGGAATATCTGGATTATGTGCTGACCCGGATCACGGTGATCGGGGCCGGCTATCTGACCCTTATCTGTCTCGTGCCGGAATTCCTGATCGCCAAGGCGGGTATCCCGTTCTACCTGGGCGGCACCAGTCTGCTGATCGTGGTCAACGTGACCATGGACACGGTGACGCAGATCCAGAGCCATCTCATCGCGCATCAATATGGCGATCTGATCAAGAAGGCGAAGCTCAAGGGCGGCCGCGGCCGCTGAGCAAGATCGCTAAAGGGGAGAGCGTGTGGCGATGAACATCATTTTGCTTGGTCCGCCGGGTGCGGGTAAGGGTACCCAGGCGCAGCGGCTCGAGCAGGAGCGCGGCATGGTGCAATTGTCGACCGGCGACATGCTCCGCGCGGCCGTCGCCGCCAAGACTCCGGTCGGGCTCAAGGCCAAGGCCGTTATGGACGCCGGCGAGTTGGTCTCTGACGAGATCGTCACCGGCATTCTGTCCGATCGTCTCGACCAGGACGACGTTCGTGGCGGCTTCATTCTCGACGGCTATCCGCGCACCGACGTTCAGGCGAAGTCGCTCGACCGCTTGCTCGATCAGAAGGGGATGAAGCTCGATTACGTGATCGAGCTCGCCGTCGACGAGAATGCGCTAATTGATCGGATCACCGGCCGTTATTCCTGCGCCAGCTGCGGCGAAGGCTATCATGACCGCTACAAGCTGCCCAAGGTCGAGGGTCGCTGCGACGTCTGCGGATCGGAAGCGTTCAAGCGCCGCCCCGACGACAATGCCGAGACCGTGCGTACCCGCCTTGCCGAATATCGTGCCAAGACGGCGCCGATCCTGCCGCATTACGAGCCGATCGGCATCGTCCGAAAGGTTGACGGCATGGCACCGATGGCGGACGTGGGCGCGGCGATCCAGGCGATCCTCGACGGCGTCTGAGTCCCGCCTGCACGATTGGAATCGAGCAGCCCACAATCCCCCGATTGCGGGCTGCCTTCATATCGGCGTCGTATTACCGCCCCTTGTTGGCGATGATCGCGACTTCGGCCCCGGAAGGCTTCGGCGTGACGATCAGGTAGAAGGCGCCGCCTTGCGCCTCGTTGGTGCCGGCGAGGATGTGGTCGCCGTCGCGGATCTGGTGTTCCGAGGAATAGCCGGCGCGTACCGCCTGCGTGTGGTACCAGTCGAGCACGCGCTGATAGGGATCGCCGGTGGTGAAGGTAATCGCGCGGATGCGGCAGTCGCCCTGGTTCGCACCGGCGGATTCGGTGACTCTGCCGCCGGGATAGACCGGGAAGGTGGCCGAGAGCCGCTGCGCCCAGGCCGGATTGTAATCCCATTTCGCACCGCCAGGGCAGGCGATGCCGCCGTCGCCGGCTGCGGCGGCACTGAGCTGCGCCTGCTGGGCGCCCGCACTGCCGGGCAGGGGCGCCGGATATTGCGCCTGCGCCGGGGATTCGGCCGGGCGGACCGCATTTCGGTTCGATTGCTGCGCAAGCTGCGGATCGACCGCGATCTGGTCTTCGAGCGCGCTGGTCAGCGCCGGATCGGTGTCGTTGAGTTCGTTGTCGAGCCCGGCGAGGTTGTTCTCGCTGGCGCCGCCGCCGCTGCACGCGGCAAGCGCCAAAGCAGCGGCAAGGGCCGTATGGCGCAAATTCATCTTGGCTTTCGACATCGGTGACACTCCCATTCCCCGCCTTTTGCCCGAAGCGCGCGGACAGTGGGTAAGCGGATTTGGTTAATTGTCCCCTGTCGGGATCGCTGTCCCGGCTTGGGACTGCCACCAGGCGAAGGTTTCCGCCTGCACGCCATCGATGAAGCGCTTCGCCTCCGGTCCAAGCCACGGGCCTTCATATCCGCGGGCGCGGGCGGCGCCGCCGACCCACCAGCCCTGACCGGGCAGGCGATCGCTTTGGCGCACCACCAGCACGGCGAGTTCGGGCTCGCCTCGCGCCGCCGCATCCTCATCGACCGCGGCGAGGATTGCGCAGAGCGCCCGCATCTTCGGGCGCGAAAAAGTGTAGCCAAGACGCTCCAGCACCTCGGAATATGTGAGGGCTGTGCCGGCCTGCGCAGCGGCGACGAGATGGAGGCGGACCTCCTCGGGTTCGGCAAGCGCAGCCATTGGCGCAATCTCTATCGCAGCACAGGCAAGTGACCAAGGGTGCCGACCACGCTTTTGCGGGTCTGGGTGGTTTCGCCGGCCGCCGAGATGCTCTAACCGCGGCGCGTGAGTCAGAATCAGGCACGCGGCGGGCTGATCCTCGGCTTTTCCGCTTATCTCCTCTGGGGCGTCCTGCCCCTCTACTTCAAGGCGATCCACGAAGTAGGCGCGATCGAGATCGTCTCGCACCGCATCGTGTGGTCGCTCTTCTTTCTCGCGGCGCTCGCGACCGCCTGGCGTAAATGGTCCGGGATCCGGACGGCTCTCGCCACGCCGCGCCTGGTGATGACCCTGATGCTCACCGCTGCGCTGATCGGAATCAACTGGCTGGTCTACATCTACGCGGTGGTGAGCGGCCACGTGCTCGAAGGCAGCCTTGGCTATTATCTCAACCCCCTCGTCAACGTGCTGCTCGGGGTGGTGCTGCTGAAGGAGCGCCTCAGCTTCTTTCAGAAGCTCGCCGTCGGCCTTGCCGCCGTGGGAGTCGCAATCCTCGCCGCCGGTGCCGGCAGCGCCTTGTGGATCAGCCTCACCCTGGCGGCGAGCTTTGCGTCCTACGGCTATTTCCGAAAGGTCGCGCCGGTCGATGCGCTCGAGGGCCTCGCGATCGAGACCATCCTGCTCTGCCCGCTGGCGCTCGCCTATCTGTTCTGGATGCAGCATGTCGGCGAGAGCGGCTTCCTCCAGGATCGAAGGACCGACATCCTGCTGATCCTTGGCGGCGCGATCACCGCCGTTCCGCTGCTGCTGTTCACCGCGGCCGCCCGCCGGCTGCCTTATTCGACGCTCGGCTTCCTCCAATATGTCGCGCCCTCGATGCAGTTCATGCTCGCGGTCGCCGTGTTCGGCGAGCCGTTGACGGCATCGCATCTGGTCTGCTTCGGCCTGATCTGGACGGCGCTCGTCATTTTCATCGTGGAGGGCGTGCGCAGCGGCCGTGCGGGCATGCGGGCCCGAAGGGAGGAGGCGGCAGCGTCGAGATGAGGCTCTGGCGGGTCGCGAGATCACCCGCTAGTGATTGCGCGATGTCCTCTCCGATGCTCCGCGCCACGCGCCTCCTGATCCTCGCCGGCCTGCTGACGCCGTTGATCGGCTGCGACGTGCCGCCGGTGGCAAAAAGTCTCTATTCGCCGTGCCGGGTGATCTCGTCGGCCAACTGGACGGCGCGCGTCGAGGGATATCTCACCCGCCACGGCCATCCGGAGCACCGTCGCAACCTTGTCGTCGAGGGCGACGTCACCGTGCCGAGCCAGGGTTATTCCCTGACGCTTGAGCCGGGAGCGACGCAGCGGATCGAGCCTCACTTCAGGCAGATGCACCTCAATGCGCAACCGGGCCCCGACAGCGCCGCCCAGATGGTGTCGACCCGTCATGTCGTCGCGCGCATCCCCTACGACAAGAAAATCCAGGGCTTCGCGATTCGCTGCGGTGACGGCATCATCGCCGAAATCCCGGAGATCGCGCCGGAACCGTCAGCCTAGAGCATGATCGGATCACACCGAGTCAGCCGGATCCGTGAATGATGTTCCTGTCCTTGTTCTATAACGAGCCGACCAGCGCAGGTCGCAGCACGAGCGCGATGCCGACGATGCTGACCAGGAACGCGATCGTGCGGACGACCGGCGTGCCGGCCGCATAAAGCGGCAGGTAGACAATTCGCGCGCCGAGCCACAGCAAGGCACCGATGGCGGTCGATCGGTCTTCCAGGTCGGCCACGGTGACGATCAGGATTGCGGCCGCCATGATCGGAAAGGTCTCGAAGAAATTGGCCTGCGCGCGGGCCAGCCGGCCGACGATCGGATTCGGCGGCGGCAGCGCCTCGTCGCGTGCGCCGACGTTCCACTTGGTGCCGTATTGCCGGGTCTTGAACCGCACGGCGATGAAGATGTGAAGGATGCCGAGAATGCAGCCCCAGGCGAGAACGGAAAGGTCGATCGTCATGCCCGCGACTGTCTGCCAAGGCGGCTCGGCGCGCAAGTGGTGACAGAGGCCGCAGGCTTTGCCACACTCCAACGATGTCGACCGCACCCCACCTCGTCCACGCCGCAGAATTGAGCCTGCCGGGCTGGATCTATCGCGATCCCGAATTCTTCGCTGCGGAGATGGATCGCGTCATCCGGCCATCGTGGCAGGTGGTGTGCCACGCCAACGACATCGCCGCGCCAGGGCAGTGGCAGACCATCGACTATCTCGGCGAGAGCGTGATCGTCATCCGCGGCGACGACCATGCCGTGCGCGCCTTCACCAACGTCTGCCGCCATCGTGCGTCGCGGATCGTCAGTGGCGACGTGGGCTGCGCGCGCCGACTGACCTGCCCCTACCACGCCTGGACCTATGCGCTCGACGGGCGGCTGATCGGCGTGCCGCACAAGAGCGACTATCCCGGGCTCGATCAATCCGGTCTCGGCCTGGTCGCGGTCGACCTCGAAATCTGGCGCGGCTTCGTCTTCGTGCGCCTGAAATCCGGCGGCCCTTCGGTGGCCGAGATGATGGCACCTTACGACCATGAGGTCGAACCCTATCGCTTCGACGCCCTGCAGGCCCTCGGCCGGGTGACGCTGCGCCCGCGCGACGTCAACTGGAAGAACGTCGCCGACAATTATTCCGACGGGCTCCACATTCCGGTGGCGCATCCGGGCCTCACCCGGCTGTTCGGCCGCGGTTACGCGATCGAGGCCAACGATCACGTCGATCGGATGGCCGGCGATCTGCTCGATCGCCCGTCGAGCAACGTCTCGGAACGGGCCTATCAGGCAATGCTGCCGACCGTTGAGCATTTGCCGCCGGCGCTTCGCCGCCGCTGGCTCTATTTCAAGTTGTGGCCCAATGTCGCGTTCGACATCTACCCGGATCAGGTCGATTTCATGCAGTTCCTGCCGGTCTCCCCGACCGAGACCCTGATCCGGGAGATCAGCTACGCCCTTCCCGACGATCGCCGGGAAATGCGGGCTGCCCGCTATCTGAACTGGCGCATCAATCGCCGCGTCAACGACGAGGACACCGCTCTCATCCGCGGGGTCCAGCAGGGCATGGCGTCGCAAAGCTGGGTGCCGGGCCCGCTCGGCGAAAGCGAAGTGTGCCTGCGCAGTTTCGCCCGCAAGATCCGTCGCCTGATCCCGGAGGCGAACCTCCACCAGCCGCCGGCGCCGGGATGGAGCCGGGCAATCAGCCGCTGAAGCGGGGCCTGAATTTGCGGCGCTCCGGATCGGGCCGGCAGGGGAAGCGGCGCTTGATGCAGTCGTTGAAGAAGCGCCCGGCCGACGGGGCTTTTCGCAGGCCCTCGTAAATCGCCTCGGGCACGCCGGAATAGACGTAGCGCCCGCTGTCTTTGAACCAGATGCTCAGCACGCTCTCGGCCTCGTCATAGGCGACTCGCGAGATCATGCTCGATGACAGCTTGGCGGCGCGCAAGATCGGACTCCACGATGGCGTTCCCGACGTCAGCGAGCGTCCGACTCGGGCGTTCCGAGCCTTTCGCCAGAGCGAATCGATTCGGCGTCCGAACGAGTCGGCTTGCCTCCGGCAGGCGGGCGCGCGATGTTTCACCGATGAGCCGGGATCCCCGCATCGACGCCTACATCGCGCGTCAGCAGACCTTCGCCCGGCCTATCCTCGAATGGATCCGCGAGTCCGTTCATGCGGCATTACCCGAGGTGGAGGAGGGGATTCGCTGGGGCATGCCGTCTTTCTCCTGGAAGGGGCGGCCGCTCGCCCACATGGCCGGGTTCAAGGCGCACGCCACGCTCGGCTTCTGGCGGGGCGGAGAGATTTCGTCGAGGCCGCTCCGGCCGAAAAGGCGATGGGCCAGTTCGGGCGCATGACCTCGCCGGATGACCTTCCGGACGCGCAGGCTTTTCGCCGGATGATCCACGACGCTGCTGCGCTCATCGAGGCGGGCCGCGCACCGAGACCGAGACCTGAAAAGGCGGATCTGCCGATGCCGGAGGATCTTGCGGCCGCGCTTGCGGCGCGGCCGCCCGGAGCGGAGAAATTCGCCGCGCTGAGCCCGAGCGGCCGCCGCGAATATCTCGAATGGATATTGGAGGCGAAGCGTCCGGAAACGCGCGCGAAACGGATCGCCGAGGCCGCGGAATGGATTGCCGAAGGCAAGCGTCGCAACTGGAAATACGAGAGAAAGTCGTCCTGAAGCCGCCCCGGGCCGCCGGAAATTATACCGCGTCCTTAACACTCCATCAAACTCCTCGGCGTACCCATCGGGACACTCCGCAGCATGCAGGTCCCAATGTATCACGCGCCCGTTAATCTGGATCTTGAACCGCAGGACGTCGAGCCGGCGGAGCTTGCCGACGACGGCGTCGGCACGGATGCGAGCAGCCAGCGGCTGCGCGAAGCGCATCTGCACAATGGTCAGGTCCTGACCCGCGCCCATTTCGCCCCCTTCTTCGCGATCACCGCGAACGCCGGCGCGTGTCTCGTCGCCTGGGCGATGTTCGGATCGGTGAAGATCGAGACGATCGGCGGCTGGCTGGCCGTCGTCCTGCTGGCCTACTCGACCTACTGGCGCGTGTCCGTGCGCGAGGGCGCCGTCGCCAACAGCCGTTCGGCGCAGGGCAGGGCACCGATCCGCACGATGCTCGAGGCCGTCGGGCTGGCTGTAATCTGGGTGTCGCTGCCCACCTACGCCTTCGCCACCCAGGAACATTCGGTGCAGGTGGTGATCGGCGGCGTCATGGCGGCGATGATCATTGCCGCGATCGGCCTGGCCGCGGCGCCCGCCGCGGCATTCGCCTGGATCGCCTCAATCACGGCAGCCCTCTGCTGCGCTTATTATCTCGGCAGTTCCCAGCTTGCGCCGACGGTCGGACTCACCATCGTCGGCGTCGCCGCGGTCGGCATCGTCGGCGTTTCTCGCCTCACCCGCTGGAGCTTCGAGCAGCTTCAGACCATTGCCCATGTCCGCACCCAGGCGGAGTCGGTTCGCTTGCTGCTCAAGGAATATGAGCATCGCGGTGTCGGCTGGCTGTGGCAGGTCGATGCGGAGAACCGGGTCGTCTACATCTCCTCGCGAATGACCGCCCTGCTCGGGCGCTCGGCCAACCAGCTGATCGGCCATTCGCTGCCGGCGACGCTCGGCGGCAACAGCGCGCTCGGCCGCACCTTGCTCGCCCGGCAGCCCTTCGCCAGCCTGGAAATGGAGCTGAAGACGCGCCGCGGCACCCGCTGGATCAGCCTCGCCGGCGATCCGATCATCGACATGGGCGGCCAGTTTCAGGGATTCCGCGGGGTCGGCTCCGACATCACCGAAGTCCGCAAGACCCAGGAGCGCCTGACCAATCTGGCCAATATGGACGTGCTCTCCGGCCTGCCCAATCGCGGCCGGGTCCGGCAGCTGCTCGGCGAGGCGCTGTCCTCGGCGACCTCGGGCAACGTGCCGTGCGCGATCATGTTTCTCGATCTCGACGGGTTCAAGCCGGTCAACGACACGTTCGGCCATCCCAAGGGCGACGCAGTGCTCAAGAACGTGTCGCAGCGCCTGGTCAAGGAGGTCGGCGAGCTCGGCCACGTCGGCCGCATGGGCGGTGACGAATTCGCCATCGTCATCCGCGACGCCCAGAGCCGCAAGAAGGTCGAGGACCTCGCCCGCCGGATCATCCAGGCGGTCGCCGAACCCTATCAGATCGAGAAGGTCGAAATCCGCATCGGAGTCTCGATCGGCTGTGCGTTCGGCCCGATCGACGGCCAGACCGTGGACGATCTCATCCAGAAGGCCGATCTGGCGCTCTACCAGGCAAAGGCACAGGGACGGGGAACCTGCTGCTATTTCTCCGCCGACATGCAGAACGAGGCCGAGGATCGCCTCCGGCTCGAGCAGGACCTGCGCCAGGCACTGTCGCTCAAGCAGTTCCGGCTCGATTACCAGCCGCTGGTCAACGCCGCCGATCAGAGCCTGATCGGTTTCGAGGCGCTGATCCGCTGGCACCACCCGACCCGCGGCATGGTCTCCCCGGCGGATTTCATTCCGCTCGCGGAGGAAACCGGGCTGATCATGCACCTCGGCGACTGGGTAATCGAGGAAGCGTGCCGCGCCGCCGCGGTGTGGCCCGATTATATCAGCGTCGCACTCAACCTATCCGCTCGTCAGCTGATCCTGCCGGCGCTTCCCAATACGGTCAGCGAAGCGCTGTCGCGCTACAAGCTGAAGCCGAACCGGCTGGAGCTCGAAGTCACCGAAAGCGTGTTCCTCGGCGATTCCGAAGGGTCGCTCGACGTACTGAAGCGGCTGCGCGCGCTCGGCGTCGGCATCGCGCTCGACGATTTCGGCACCGGCTATTCCTCGCTCGGCTATCTCAACAAGGCGGTGTTCCACAAACTGAAGATCGACGGCAGCTTCGTCCGCGAAGCCGGCAACAATCGCGAGACAGTGGCGATCATCCAGTCGATCGTCAGCCTGGCCAAGAGTTTCCGGATGAGCGTCACCGCCGAGGGCGTCGAAACCGCCGACGATTTCACCCGCATGCGCGATCTCGGCGTCAACCAGATCCAGGGCTATCTGTTCGGGCGGCCGATGAGCTTCGAGCGCGCCACCGATCTCGTCCACGGCATCCAGTCGAAGATGACGGCCTGATCGTTCGGCGTTAGGCTGCGGCGATGCGCGTCAGCCTGATCCTCCTCTGCTTGTCCGTCGCCGGCTGTGGCCGGGACGAGCCGGCACCGCCCGTCGAGTCCAATCGCACGGCGGCTGTGCCGGCGTCGAACGTCCCGCGCGGCGAGACGAGGCCCACACCGGCGGAAAGCCGGACGGACGAAAGCGCGGGCCGGGACGCCGCTGCAGTGCTTCGCCGCTATTACGATCATATCGAGGGTGGCCGTTACAGGGACGCCTGGGCGATGCGCAGCGAGAGCGACGAAGGCTATGACCGCTTCGAGCGCAATTTCGCTGGCTATGACCGCTACAAGGTGTCGCTCGGCCCGGCGACACGGCCGGTCGAAGCGGGCGGCTGGGCCTATGTCGAGGTGCCGATCCAGATCTTCGGCACGATGAAGGGCGGCAAGGGATTCGGCAGCGTCGGCAACGTCACCATGCGCAAAGCGGTGAAGGTCCCCGACGCGACCCCGCGCCAGCGCCGCTGGCACATCTATACGGGCTGAGGCTCCGCTTTTCGATGGACACTTTACCAATCCAGGATGTTATGTAATCACATAACAATCTTGAGGAGGAGAGAGGCCATGACCTATCGCTACACGATGCATCGTCGTCCGGTCTATGCGACGATCAAGGATGCCCCGATCAGCGATCTCAACACCACGCCGCTGATCGACGTCATGCTCGTGCTCCTCATCATGTTCATCATCACCATCCCGATCACGACCCACAGCGTGAAGTTGAACCTGCCCACGGTCCCCGAAACCCTGGCGGCCCCACCCGAAACCCACCGCCTCGACATGGACGGGCGCGGCGGGCTTACGTTCGACGGCAAGCCGATCAGCGAGGCCGCGCTCACGCCCAGGCTGGTTGCGATGCGCACCGGGAACCCGGAGGCGGTGCTGCACTTTCGTACCGACGGCAAAGCGCGCTATGAGGATTTCGATCGGACGCTGGCCGTGGTGAAGCGCGCCGGGATCGAACGGCTCGGCTTCCTCGGCAACGAGGGCTTCGTCGACGCGCTTCAGCGCTGACCGTGAATAGGGCGCCGCGCATCGACGCGGGGCGCCCCGGGCCGAGGAGTAGGTGATGATGAAGAAGATGGTTTCGCTGCTGGTCCTGTCCCTGCTTGCTGCAGGCTGCGAGGACGGCGCTCCCGAGCGGACGACGACCTCGGTTCAGGCGGCCAACACTGTTTCCGATCAGCTCAAGGGCATGTCCGAGCTGTATCGCAATCTCGGCCTTCGCCGCGCGATCATGGACACCGGCAATCGCTGCAAGAAGGTCGATCGCGGCGGCTATCAGGAGCAATATAAGACGATGGCGCTGTGGACGGCGCATTGCACGGACACCGGCGATTGGGCGATCTTCATCGCACCCAATGCCGACATTCAGGTTCGCCAATGCCGTCACATGGCGGAACTCAAGCTGCCGGCGTGCCGCCCGATTGCCGCTCCGGCGGCGGAAGCGAAGCCGGCGCCGAAAGCCTGATCGCGCGAGAGCCTTCGACGCCAACGGAACCCCGCCGCGGAAGGGGGTTACCGCGGCGGGGCCATTGAAGGGCCAGGTGAAAAGGGGGATACCCGGCCCCTTGGCCACCAGGGAGAGTGTGGCCAAGCATTATTTGGTACTAAGTTACGGATTTTAAAGACCCTTTCCCGTCTCTTCACAGCTTTTCGGCGGCCTCGGGCCGGCGCCGGAACCGGGCGCGGCCGGGGCCGTTCCGACCTTCATCCATTGAAGGAGGAACAGCATGGCAGACGAAAAGGCCGGAACGTCGGCGGACCAGGCGCGCCCGCCCGAAGTCGGCAGCGCGTCTCGCCCCTCCGCCGGCCAGGCGACTGCCGGAACCGATCCGCTCCGCCCGGACCAGGAAGGAGCGGACCATGTCGGCAAGGGGCCGCTCGGCGGCAGCGGCGGCAGCGGCGATTATGATGCCGGCGCTGGTGGTGCGGGGCAGGATCTCTCGGGCACGCACGAGGGCGGGGGCGCTGTTCTGCCTGGAAAGGGCCAGCCAGGCGACGACGACAAATACCGGCCGAGCGGCGGCCGCGGCGCGACCGCCGGCGGCTCGGATGGTGGCGTCGAGGGCGGCCCGGGCGGCGCCGCACCGGATGCGTCCGACAATTCGAACCGGTGACGCTCGGCGCCCGCGGCCGCCGGCTCAGCCGAGCGCGCGCGGACCGAAGGTGAGGTCGAGCTCGCTCCAGCCCCCCTCGTGCAGCTCGCTCGGCAGCGTCACTGGCGCGCAACGTATTACCGCCAGCGTGGCGGCTTCCGCCATCCGCCCCGCGAAGGGCTGATTGGCCGGAGTAACGCCGAATTGAGCAACGAGGGTCGGCAGGCCGATCAACGTTCCATCGGCGGCGTAGCGGACATGCAATTTGGTGACGATCGCGCGCGCAACCGATCCGATCCGGGGCGCCCTGTAGCAGCGGCGAACCTGGCGTGCGGCGGCCGCGATCGCCTCGGCGACCGCCTCAGGATCCGGAGCGATCCGCGCAGCGGCAGGCGGCGGCGGGGCGGGCGCGCTGCAGGCGGCGCATCCGAACACCAGCCCTGCCAGCAGGGCGGCCGCACGGCGCCGCATATTCGGACAGCCCCGCATCGAGAGGTCTCCGTGATTCGTTCCCGGTAACGCCGTCTTCGGGCGCGCCATCAGCCTACGCCCGGCGGCTGCCCGTCTCCAGCCTCGAAGATGCAGTCAGCCGGTGATCTTCGAACCGAGCGGACGGGTCGCCGGACCGTGGATCACGCGGCCCGAAAGCTCGAAGCGCGATCCATGGCATGGGCAGTCCCACGTCCGGTCGGTCTCGTTCCAGCCGACCAGGCAGCCCATGTGGGTGCAGACCGCCGACACCGCGTGCACGGTCCCGGTTTCGTCCTTGAACGCGGCGACATTGTCGCCGTCGATCTTCATCACCGCGGCCTGGCCCGGCGCGAGCGCTTCGAAGCTCTTCGGCTTGGACGCGAGATAGCCGCCGACCAGATGCGCGGCGACACTCAGATTCTCCTTCACGAACTCGCCGCCGCCCGCCATCGGCTTGACCCGTGTCGCGTCGAAGATGTCGAGCCAGGCATGCCCGTCCTTGCCGGTCGCGAGATCGGCGAGGATCATCGCCGCCGCGGTACCGTTCGAAATGCCCCAGGCATCGAAGCCGGTGGCGACCAGATAGCCGTCCTTCGCGGATGACGACCAGCCGATGAACGGCGCACTGTCCATCGGGGTATAATCCTCGTTGACCCAGCGATAGGCGGCAGGTCCGGCATCGAAATTCTCGAGCCAGTGCTCCAGGTCAGCGAAGTTCTGCCGTTCCTCGTCGGTATGCCCCGGCTTGAACGATTGGCCGGCGGCGATCGCGTAAGTGGTGCCATCGGGTGCGCGGTGGGCGCGTATCGAATGGCTCGGCTGCTCGGCATTGATGTACATGCCCGGCGGCACATGCCGGATCGGTGCGACGATCACCGGCTCGGCCTTGGGATAGGCCATCGCATAATAGCCGCCGACCTGCCCCAGCGGCAGGTGGGTCGCCATCACCACGACCCCGGCGGTGACGGTGCCGGTGTCGGTCACCACCCGGGTGGGCTCCCAGTCGACCGCGCGGCTGTTCTCGAAGACGTGGCTGCCGTTACCCGGCAGGGTCTCGGCGAGCCCTGCGACATAGCGGGTCGGATGGAATTGCGCCTGGCCGTCGAAGCGCACCGCTGCGAGCACCTCATAGGGCAGGCCGATGTCGCCGCGGACCAGGGTGGCGGGCAGGCCGAGTCGGCGCGCGACCTCGACCTCTTTCTCGATCTCGGCGACGTGCTTCTCGTCGCGTGTGTAGCAGAATGCCGGCATCTCCTCGATGTCGGCCGAGACTCCATGGGCGGCGGCAAGACGCGACATTTCGCGGATCGCGGCCTCCTGCGCCTCGGCATACAGGCGAGCCCGGTCCTCGCCGAACTTGCGCTCGAGCGTCTGGTAGATGATCGCGTGCTGCGATGTCATCTTCGCTGTCGACTTGCCGGTCACTTCCCGGCCCACGCGCCGCGCCTCGACCACCGCCACGGTCTTGCCCATGTCCTTGAGCAAGCGTGCCGTGGTGATCCCGACGATGCCGCCGCCGATGATCGCCACGTCAACGTGCACCTCCCCGGCAAGCTGCGGAAATCGGGTCGGTGCCGCAGTCGCGTTCCAATAGGAATTGTCGTCGTCGCCGCTTGCCATGATCGCCTCCGCTCAGGTTCGACAGGGTAAATGCGGGCGGTGCTCGGCTGTTCCCGATCCGAAAAAACGCCGCCTTGGCAAAGCCATGGGCGTCAGTGTAACCGTCCTGCACCAATGATGCCGAGGTTCTCCCCACCATGCGATTTGCCGCTGCCTTGCTGCTTGCCAGCGTGTCTCTGCCTGCGATGAACGACGCCGCTCCTGCCGCCGCCGCGCAGCCGGCCGCCGCGACTCCGCTCGCCTACCCCCCGACCGAGCGCCTTCCGGTCGTCGACACGCAATTCGGCATGCAGGTCGCCGATCCCTATCGCTGGCTGGAAGACGATGTCCGGGTGAACCCGAAGGTCAAGCAGTGGGTTGCCGACGAAAATTCTGTCACCGACGCCTATCTGTCGACCTTGCCGGGTCGCGCCGCCTTCACCAAGCGGATGACCGAGCTCTTCTCCTACGAGCGTTTCGGCATCCCCAGGAAGAAGGGCGGCAACTACTTCTACAGCCGCAACACCGGGCTCCAGAACCAGAATGTGCTGTATGTGCGCGATGGGCTGAACGGCACACCGCGGATGTTGATCGATCCGAACACCTGGTCGGCCGACGGCGCGACCGCGCTCGCCGAATGGTCCCCCTCCGAGGACGGCAAGCACCTGCTCTATTCGATCCAGGAGGGCGGCACCGACTGGCGGGTGGTCAAGGTGCTCGACGTCGCCAGCGGCAAGGTGCTGCCGGACGAGGTCCGCTGGGTGAAGTTCGCCAATCTGGATTGGGCGAAAGATGGCTCGGGCTTCTTCTATTCGCGCTTCCCCGAGCCGAAGGCCGACCAGCAATTCCAGTCGCTGAACGAGAAGCAGGCGGTCTACTTCCACAAGCTCGGAACCCCGCAGGCGCAGGACCGGCTGGTCTTCGCGCAGCCGGACCGTCCGAAGCTGTCCAACGTCGTTGAAGTGTCGGAAGACGGCAAATGGCTCATCGTCACCTCTTCGGAAGGAACCGACGAGCGGTACGAGATCACCCTGATCGACCTCGCCAGGCCGAACGTGCAGCCGCGCCGCTTCGTCACCGGTCTGGAGAATGCCTGGAGCTATGTCGGCAACGTCGGCGACACCTTCTACTGGGTGACGAACAAGGGTGCGCCGCGGCTCAAGGTCGTCGCCACCGACATCAACCGACCGGTGGCCGAAGCCCGCGATGTCGTGCCGGAGGATGCCGCGACGCTCGAAGGGGCGTCGTTGGTCGGCGGCCGCCTGATCCTGTCCTATCTCACCGATGCGAAGACCGAGGTCCGCAGCTTTTCGCTCGACGGCAAGCGGGTTGGAACGGTCGCTCTGCCGGGCATCGGCAGCGCCGCCGGGTTCAGCGGAGACGCGGACGATCCGGAGACCTTCTTTGCCTTCTCCAGCTACAATTATCCGACGACCATCTACCGCTACGATGTCGCAAGCGGACGGGCGACGCCCTGGGCGCAGCCAAAGGTCGCCTTCGATCCCGCCGATTTCACCGTCGAGCAGCGTTTCTACCCGTCCAAGGACGGCACCAGGATCCCGCTCTTCCTCGTCTACCGCAAGGGTCTCGATCTCGCGACGCCGCGTCCGACGCTGCTGTACGGCTATGGCGGCTTCAATGCCTCGATGACGCCCGGTTTCTCGGCGACGAACCTCGCCTGGATCGAGCAGGGCGGCGTCTATGCCGTGGCCAATCTTCGCGGCGGGGGCGAATATGGCAAGGCGTGGCACGATGCCGGCCGTCTCGCCAACAAGCAGAACGTGTTCGACGATTTCATCGCGGCGGCCGAATATCTGATCGACCGCAAGATCACGTCGAACAAGCAATTGGCGATTTACGGGCGTTCGAACGGCGGCCTGCTGATCGGCGCGGTCGTCAACCAGCGGCCCGATCTGTTCGCCGCGGCGCTGCCCGCGGTCGGAGTGATGGACATGCTCCGTTTCGATCGCTGGACGGCCGGCCGGTACTGGGTCGACGATTACGGCTACCCCGCCAAGGAAGCGGATTTCCGGACGCTGCGGGCCTATTCGCCCTACCACAACATCCGCTCGGGCGTGACCTATCCGGCGGTGCTCGCCACCACCGCCGACACCGACGATCGAGTCGTTCCCGGTCACAGCTTCAAATATGCGGCGGCGCTGCAGGCAGCCGATACCGGCTCTGCCCCCAAGCTGATCCGGATCGAAACGCGCGCCGGCCATGGCTCGGGCAAGCCGACCGAGAAGATCATCGAGGAATATGCCGACATGTGGGCGTTCATCGCCGCGCACACCGGCATGAACGTGACGGCTGCCCCCGGTCGCTGAGCCGGTTCAGCTTCGCGTCAGGCGGGGCGCGCTAGCGCTCCGCCCACCGGAGGAGGAACAACATGAAACCCATCGCTTTCGCGGCTGTCGCCGCCTTGGTTGCGACCAGTCTCGCGACGCCGGCAGACGCGCGCCGCTGGCATCGTTATCATCACAATGACGGCATCGACGGCGGCGATGTCGTCGCCGGCGTCGCAGTGGTCGGCGGCATTGCCGCGATCGCATCCGCGATCGGCTCGAACAACCGTCAGAAGCAGGACGATGCCGTCGATGCCTGCACCGGCGAGGCGGAAGGCCGCGCCAATGCCGATCTCAGCGAGATCACCCATGTCGAGAAGAGCAAGGGCTATTACACCGTGGAGGGCCTGCTCGGCGCCGATGGCGCGGGTGCGCCGACCAGCTTCACCTGCACCGTCCGCAACGGCCGCATCTACAGCATGCGCCTGAGCACCGACGAAGCCTGAACCCGCCGCCGCGATCCGACCCTTCCGCGGCCTCCATGTATCGCCTCGCCATCTTCGACTTCGACGGAACCCTCGCCGACAGCGCCGAGTGGTTCCTGTCGAGCCTCAACGACGTCGCCGATCGCTTCGGCTTCCGCCGCGTTTCCGATGAGGAGATCGCGATGCTGCGTCACCGCAGCAATCGCGAGATCGTCGACTATCTCGGCATCAAGACCTGGAAGCTGCCGCTGATCGCGCGGCACATGCGGGCGATGGTCGCGCGTGATGCCGAGCGCATACGATTGTTCGATGGCGCCGCCGCTTTGCTGGCGCGGCTGCGGGAGGGCGGCGTCGCCACCGCGCTCGTGACCTCCAACGCCGAAGCCAATGCCCGCCGGATCCTCGGCTCCGCGGCGACGCTGATCGATCATTATGCGTGCGGATCCGCCTTCTTCGGCAAGGCTGCCAAATTTCGCGCCGTGCTGAGGAAAGCAGGCATTCCGGCGCAGGCGGCGATCGCGATCGGCGACGAAACCCGCGACATCGACGCGGCGCGAGAGGCCGGCATAGCCGCGGGTGCCGTTTCATGGGGCTATGCTTCGGCTGAGGCGCTGGCCCGCTTCGCTCCGGACCATCGTTTCGCCGGCTTCGACGAGATCGAACGGCTGCTGCTTACGCCAGCCGGCTGAAGCGGCGGCCGGGGGCCTTGCTGGACAGAATTGCCTGCCCGGCCTATCGCGCGCGCATCCAATCCTGACGCCGCGGGGACCTCATGACCGTTCAGCCTTCCGATTCGATCCTCATCGTCGACTTCGGAAGCCAGGTGACCCAGCTCATCGCACGCCGGGTGCGCGAAGCCGGGGTCTATAGCGAGGTCGCACCGTTCAACCGGGCCGTCGAAGCGTTCGAGCGGCTGCAGCCCAAGGGCATCATCCTGTCGGGCGGACCCGCGTCGGTGACCACCGAGCAGAGCCCGCGGGCGCCGCAATTCCTGTTCGAAGCCGGCGTGCCGATGCTCGGCATCTGCTACGGTCAGCAATTGATGGCCGAGCAACTGGGCGGCAAGGTCGTTACCGGCGATCACAGCGAATTCGGCCGCGCCTTCATCGAGATTCAGCAGGATTGCGCCCTCTTCGACGGCCTTTGGCAGACCGGCGAGAAGCACCAGGTGTGGATGAGCCATGGCGACAAGGTGGACGCGATCCCGCCGGGCTTCCGCATCGTCGCCCAGTCTCCCGGCGCGCCTTTCGCCGCCACCGCCGACGAGGCGCGGCGCTTCTACGGCGTCCAATTCCACCCAGAGGTGGTGCACACGCCCGACGGCGCCAAATTGCTCGCCAACTTCGTCCACCGCGTCTGCGGCCTGTCGGGCGACTGGACCATGGCCGAGTTCCGCGCCACCAAGATCCAGGAGATACGCGAGCAGGTCGGCAGCGGCCGGGTGATTTGCGGCCTTTCCGGCGGCGTCGACAGCGCCGTTGCCGCAGTGCTCATCCACGAGGCGATCGGCCACCAATTGACCTGCGTGTTCGTCGATCACGGGCTGATGCGGCACGGCGAGGCCGAGCAGGTCGTGTCGCTGTTCCGCAACCATTACAACATCCCGCTCGTCCACGTCGACGTCGAGGATCTGTTCCTCGGCGGGCTCGCCGGAGTCACCGATCCCGAGGCCAAGCGCAAGTTCATCGGCAAGACCTTCATCGACGTGTTCGAGGCCGAGGCGAAGAAGGTCGGCGGGGCCGACTTCCTCGCCCAGGGCACGCTCTATCCGGACGTGATCGAGAGCGTCAGCTTCACCGGCGGTCCCTCGGTGACGATCAAGAGCCACCACAATGTCGGCGGCCTGCCCGAGCGGATGAACATGCAGCTGGTCGAGCCCTTGCGCGAATTGTTCAAGGACGAGGTGCGCGAGCTCGGCCGCGAATTGGGTCTGCCGGAAGCGTTCGTTGGCCGGCATCCGTTCCCCGGACCCGGCCTCGCGATCCGCATTCCGGGCGAAGTCACCAAGGAACGCTGCGATATCCTGCGCAAGGCCGATCTCATCTACCTCGAGGAGATCCGCAACGCCGGTCTCTACGACGCGATCTGGCAGGCCTTCGCGGTGCTGCTGCCGGTCCGCACCGTCGGCGTGATGGGCGACGGTCGCACCTACGACAATGTCTGCGCGCTGCGCGCGGTGACCTCCACCGACGGCATGACAGCCGACATCTACCCGTTCGACGCCGCCTTCCTCAGCCGCGTCGCGACCCGCATCATCAACGAGGTTCGCGGCATCAACCGCGTGGTCTACGACTACACCTCCAAACCCCCCGGCACGATCGAATGGGAGTGACGGCGAGGTAGCGAGGCTGCGGGGCAGCCTCGCCGCCGTCACTCGGCGCCGCAAGGGCGCCGTGCACGGCGAGGTAGCGAGGCTGCGGGGCAGCCTCGCCGCCGTCACTCGGCCAAATAGCGCGCGTGCGGGGCACGCGCGCCCCCGGCAGCGAGGCTGCGGGGCCGCTTCGCATCAGCGGCGCCTTCGGACCGCTCACAGCCGATCGTAAACGTCTGACGCACAAGACGATCTTGCGAATGCGAGATGACGAGGTCCCCCGCGCGTGCATTGTCATATGCCTGACCAAAGGCGACGCTAATGCGTGCCTGAAAGGTCCGACCATCATGCCCGAATCCTTGTTGATATATCCTGAACAGCCGTCTCGCCGCTTGGTGCGCGATTCGTGTTCTCGATGCGGCGCGGTTCGCTCATCACCCTGCTTCGAGCATTCTTTTCCTTCGTAATCAAAGCCTAATCGAGATCGTTTGCATTGCGGTAGCAAATCTATACTTGCGCCCAAGTATGCTTAAGAAAGGGTAAATAGTGGCTGGCGTCCAACTCCCCCTCCGTGGCTCGAAATCCTCCCCATCCCTCTTCACGGCCGAAAGCGGGCTCGCTCTCGCCGCGCCGACGCAGATCAACGGCACCTACAACGACGACGTCCTCAAAGGAACGCCCGGCGATGACATCATCGAGACGCTGAGCGGGTGGAATCGCGCCGACGGCGGCGGCGGCGATGACGTCATTCGCGGCGGCGGGGGCAACGATCGGCTATACGGCGACGCGGGCGACGACACGTTGGAAGGCGGGTTCGGAAGCGACGTCCTCTATGGCGGTGACGGCAATGATCGTCTCACGGGCGGTAACTCGACCAACTGGCTGGAAGGCGGCTTGGGCGACGATGTCGTCGTCGGAGGCGGTTGGATCGACATTGTCTGGATTCGCGAAGCGGGTTCGGACACCGTCTCGACCGGAGCCGGCAAGGACCAGGTCAATTACGACGCCGATGTCGCCGGCGATCACCAGGTGATCGACACGGGCAATGATGACGATCGGGTTCAGATCGACTCCCGCGGCGCGACCACCTTTCAGGTCGCCACCGGCGCGGGCAACGACCTCGTCCGGATCGCGCATCTGACGGCGCAAGCCGAGATCGGCCTTGGCGCGGGTGCCGATGTCGTCGAGATCAAGGCCGGCGCCCTCGCCCCCGGGGCGGCGATCATGTTCACGGATTTCCAGCCGGGCGCCGAAGGCGACCGCATCGACTGGATCGACTTTCTCGGCGAGGCGCTCGTCTCCTGGGATCGGGCGACTAACCCATTCGGCGCCGGCTATTTGCGGCTTCGCCAGGTCGGAGCGGATTCCGTGGTTGAGATCGACCGGGACGGCACCGGCGGCGCGAGCCCCTACCAGCCGCTGTTCATCTTCAACAACACCAACCGCGCAGACTTTCGCTCGACCAATCTCGGCGGCTTTCTTGCCAACGGCGCGGAGCCGCTGCCCTATGTGAAGACCGGCACCGACGCGGCCGACACGCTTTTCGGAACGATCGGCCACGACGTGATCGACGGCGCAGGCGGCGACGACTCGATCAAAGGCGGGGCCGGCAATGATCTGCTGCGCGGCGGCGCCGGTGTCGACAGGATCGAGGGCGAAGTCGGCGACGATGTCGTCGAGGGCGGCGACGGCAATGACAGTCTGCGCGGCGGCCGCGGCAACGATGTCGTCCGCGGTCAGGCGGGGCACGATTTCCTGTACGCGGATGCCGGCCGCGATGAGCTGGACGGCGGCGCCGGCAGCGACTGGATCCAGATCCAGGCAACGGATGTTCTCGCCAAGACCGCGCGCGGCGGCGCGGGCGAGGACCGGATCACGATCGAGGGCGCAAATGGCGGCGACTTCGTCATCGACGGCGGCAGCGAGAATGACTGGATCAGCCTCGCCGGGCTGCGCGGCACTGCCGACGTGACCCTGGGTGCCGGTGCGGACGTCTTGCGTCTCGATCCCAGCGCACCGGCATTGATCGCAGCCCAGGGGAGCATCATCGTTCGCGATTTGCAGACCGGTACCGGCGGCGACCGGCTGGAGTTCATCGATTTTCTTACCGCCGCGGCTCCGACGTGGGACGGGCGCAATCCGTTCGCGTCGGGCCACGCCCGTCTCGTCCAGAGCGGCGCCGACACCTTGCTGCAGATCGATGCCGACGGCGGCGGCGACGGCTTCCGCACCATCGTCACCTTCCAGGGCCGCAGCGCCTCGGCATTCTCGAGCTTCAATCTCGACGGCTTTTCTCCGACAGGCGCACTACCCGGCGGGTCGACCCTGACCGGAACCCAGGCGGACGACACGCTGCAGGGCGGACGCGGTGACGACGTGATCTACGGCCTCGGCGGCAAAGATGTCCTCAACGGCGACTTCGGCGACGACCAGATCCATGGCGGCAGCGGCTTCAATCATCTGAGCGGCGGTGCCGGCACGGATCGGCTGATTGGCGGTGCCGACGGCGACATCATCGATGGGGGCACGGGCGACGATTTCCTGGATGGCGGCGCGGGCGATGACTATCTCCATGACGATGCGGGATCGGACACGATCGTCGGGGGCGCCGGCAATGATCGCATCGAAGTGCGGCGCAACGGCGGTGCCGGCGACACGATCCGGATCGAGGGCGGCGACGGAGACGATGACATCATCTTCGATGTCCGCGCCAGCCCGGGCACCGTGCTTACCGCCGATGGCGGCGCGGGCAACGACCTGTTCGAAACGTATGCAATGTCAGGTGATGCGGTTTTGACGCTTGGCCAAGGTAGCGACCTCATCGTGGTCGGTAGCTATGCGGATTATGGAGAGCGA
Source organism: Sphingosinicella sp. BN140058 (assembly GCF_004135585.1). Lineage (NCBI taxonomy): Bacteria > Pseudomonadati > Pseudomonadota > Alphaproteobacteria > Sphingomonadales > Sphingosinicellaceae > Sphingosinicella > Sphingosinicella sp. BN140058. Next base: position 3,411,974 of record NZ_CP035501.1, read on the forward strand.
GCGCCGGTGACGGTAACCGTCACGGACTTTAACAGGGCAGAAGGAGACTGGTTAGGCCTGAAGTTCTACGATCCTGTGCAGGATCATTATAACTACGACTACCAAACCAACGCCTTCATGGCAGGGACAGCTCGCCTTGTTCAGGCGGGGAGCGATGTCAAAATAGATCTCCTGCGCAGCTCTGCTGGTGACGAATTCGTCTGGGATACCATGCTGATTCTGGAGGATGCCGATGCTGCTCCGCTGGCCTTTCGTGATATCTTCAACTCTTACCCTATCTACGGTAGCAATCTAAATGAGACCATAACATCCGCAGATATACCTCAGGTCGTGTTCAACATGTCGCAGGGCGGGGATGATAGCCTTACAAGCCTCGGCAATTACAATCTCTTTTATTTTGGCGGTGCCTACACGAATGGCGACAAGATCGTCGGCGGCAGCACTAACGGGGAAGATAGGCTGATCCTCCAGGGAAGTTATGGAGCCGAGTCGCCACTGGTGCTCGGCGGGCCGAACATCAATTCGGTGGATAGACTGGAGTTGCTGTCGGGCGCCGGCGTAGAATATTATCATCGAGCGCCCGCCGGCACGCTGTACCAATATGATTTGAAGATACTCGACTCGCTGGCCGGAGTGAAGGATATCTATGATTTCAAACAGGAATTTTTCGTCGATGCGAGCACGCTCCGCGTCGGTGAGGGTGCAGTGGTTGACGCGTCCGCGGAGAGCAGCGTTCGCTTTATCATGCATGGCGGCGCCGGCGACGATCGCCTGATCTCCGGGGGCGGCAGCGATGAATTGCAGGGCGGCGGCGGTGCCGACGTGCTGATCGGCGGCGGCGACCTCGACAGCTTCGTCTACACGGCAGTCAGCGACTCCACGTGGACCGCGCGCGATCGCATCGAGGGCCTGGAGGATTTCGATCTGATCGATCTCCACGGCATCGACGCCGACGGCAATGCCGCGAATGGCGACACGGCCTTCCGCCACATCGGTGCGGCGGCCTTCAGCGGCAGCGCCGGTGAACTGCGGGTCACGGCGGCTGTCGGCACGGCCAACGGCTGGCTGGTGGAGGGAGACACCAACGGCGACCGGGTGGGCGACCTGTCGATCCTGGTGGTGACGGCACCCGGAAATGAACAGGGACTCATCGACTTCTGGTTCTGAGTAATCGCTCGCTTTGTATGCTTAGGAAAGGAATACCCATGTCCGCTGGCCAACCGCTTCGCCGTACATCCAACCTCTTCGCGACCAGGGAAGGCGACACTCCAGCGCTTGTGGCACTCGCAACGCCGATCAACGGCGCCTCGGACGACGACATCCTCAAAGGCACCGCCGGCGATGATATCATCGAGGCGCTCGGCGGGCAGGACCGTGCCGACGGCGGCGGCGGCAATGACCTCATCCGCGGCGGCCTCGGCAACGATCGGCTCTATGGCGATGCGGGCGAGGACAGGCTGGAAGGCGGCGACGGCATCGATCAGCTCCACGGCGGCGCCGACAACGATGTCCTGATCGGCGGCGCGGGCAACGACACGCTCTATGGCGGGGACGGGAACGATCGCCTGGAGGGCGGCAGCGGCGCCTCGAACTGGCTCGAGGGCGGGCTCGGTGACGACGTCATCCTCGGCGGCGACCAGGTCGACATCGTCTGGATCCGCGAAGCAGGTTCGGACACCGTCTCGACCGGCGCCGGCAAGGACCAAGTGAACTACAGCGCCGATGTCGCCGATGGCGATCGCCAGATGATCGACACGGGCATTGACGACGATAGGGTTCAGATCGACTCGCGCGGCGCGACGACCTTCCAGATCGCGACCGGCGCGGGCAACGATCTCGTCCGGATCACCGGCCTTGCGGCGCAGGCGGAGATCGGCCTCGGCACCGGCACCGACGTAGTCGAGATCAAGGCCGGCGGTTTGGCTGCGGGCGCAGTGATCACCTTCACGGATTTCCAGGCGGGCGCCGACGGCGATCGGATCGACTGGATCGATTTCCTGGGTGGAGCGCTGGTCGGCTGGGATCGGTCGGCCAACCCCTTCGGCGCCGGTTTCCTGCGGCTTCGGCAGGTCGGGACGGATTCCGTCGTCGAGATCGATCGGGACGGCACAGGGGGCGCCACCGCCTACCAGCCGCTGCTTGTCTTCAAGAACACCAATGGTGCGGACTTCCACTCGGCCAATCTCGGCGGCTTCCGGGCCGACGGCGCCGAGCAGCCGGCTTACGTGAAGACCGGCACCGGTGCGGCCGAAACGCTCTCGGGCACGATCGGTCACGATGTGATCGACGGCGCCGGCGGGAACGACACGATCAACGGCGGGGCAGGCAACGACAGGCTGCGCGGCGGCGCGGGTGCGGACAGGATCGACGGCGAGATCGGCGACGATTTCGTCGAGGGCGGCGACGGCAATGACAGCCTGCGCGGCGGGCGCGGCACCGATGTCATCCTGGGTCAGGAAGGGCACGACTTCCTCTACGCGGACTCCGGCGCCGACGAACTCGACGGCGGCGCCGGCAGCGACTGGATCCAGATCCAGGCAACGGATGCTCTCACCAAGGTTGCGCGCGGCGACGCGGGCGAGGACCGGATCACGATCGAGGGCGCAAATGGCGGCGACTTCGTCATCGACGGCGGCAGCGGGAATGATTGGATCAGCCTCGCCGGGCTGCGCGGCACCGCCTACGTGACCCTGGGGCAAGATGTCGACGTCTTGCGGCTCGATCCGAGCGCACCGGATTTGCTCTTGACCGAGGGGAACGTCATCGTTCGCGATTTTGATACCGGCTTCTACTGGGGCTCTTCTACGGGCATCGACGGCGACCGCCTGGAGTTCGTCGATTTCCTCGCCGCTGCGGCGCCGACGTGGGACGGAAGCAATCCCTTCGCGTCGGGCTTCGCCCGCCTCGAACGGAGCGGCGACGACACGTTGCTGCAGATCGACGCGAATGGCGGCGGCGACAGCTTTCGCACGATCGTTACCTTCAAGGATCTATACCCCTTTTTCTTCACGAGCTTCAACCTCGACGGCTTCTCCCAGGGCGGTAGCGTGCCGGCCGGACACTCTCTGATCGGCACCGATGCCGACGACACCCTGCATGGCGGCCGTGGCAATGACGTCATCCAGGGCCTTGAGGGCTTCAACAAGCTCTACGGCGATTATGGCGATGACGAGATCCGGGGTGGAAGCTTCTACGACGAGATTCACGGCGAGGCCGGTGCGGATCGTCTGTACGGCGGCGCGGGATGGGACTGGCTGTATGGCGGTGCCGGTAACGACTTTCTCGATGGCGGCGAAGGCAACGACGTCATCCGGGACGATAGCGGGTCCGATACGATCCTTGGCGGTGCCGGCCTCGACAGCATCGAGGTGAATCGAAGCGGCAGCGCATCGGACACGATCCGGATCGACGGCGGCGCCGACAGCGACACCATGGCGCTCAACGTAGAGGGTGTCGGCGACGTCACGATCATTGCCGATGGTGGTGCCGGAAATGACCTGTTTCGAATAAATGCGATGACCGGCGATGCCGTGCTGACACTCGGTTCGGGCCGCGACCGCATCGAGGTGGGCGGCTACGTGCCGTACGGGGAGCGAGCGCCTGTCACGATCACCGTCACGGACTTCAACCGCGCAGAGGGAGACTGGGTCGACTTCACGCATTATGATCCGGCGTTCAACGATCCCCAGTTCGGTGACTTGTTTGCATTCATCGGCGGCGAGGCCCGTCTTGTCCAAGCTGGCGAAGATGCACGTATTGAATTTGTTCGCGACTGGAACGCAGAATTGCTCGTCTGGGATCCGATCATCATCCTTGAGAATGCGAACGCCTCGGACCTCACTCGAAGCTATTGGTACGACTCCAGTACAGTCTATGGCACGGAACTAGACGAGACGATTATTTCCGAAAGAGACCTTTCGCAGAATTTTAACATGTCTCAAGGTGGAAACGATTATGTCTCCGGAATTGGCCCGTACACCGAATTTTACTTCGGGGGCGCCTACACCGATGCCGATACGATCATCGGAGGAAACGAATACGGCCTCGATCGGCTGATCCTGCAGGGCAATTACGGCGTGGATACTCCCTTGGTTCTCGGAGGAGCGAATATCGATTCCATCGATCGACTGGAACTGCTTTCAGGGAGCAGCAGGGCATATTTTCATCGAGCGCCGGCCGGGACACTGTACCAATACAATTTCAAGATGCTGGACGGCATGGCCGGGCCACCTGACTCACACGTTGATAATCAAACCTTCATCGTGGACGCGAGCACGCTTGGCGCCGGTGAAGCGGCGATCGTCGATGCTTCCGCCGAAACCTACGTCTCGTACATCATGCGTGGTGGTGCCGGCGACGATCGCTTCATCGGCGGCGGTGGCGGCGATGAATTGCGGGGCGGCGGCGGCGCCGACCAGCTGTTCGGCGGCAGCAACGTCGACAGGTTCGTCTACACCGCAGCGAGCGACTCGACGGCGGCAGCGCGCGATCTCATCGGGGGATTTACCGCGGATCTGATCGATCTCAGCGCAATCGACGCCGACGGCGATGCCGCGAATGGCGACACTGCGTTCCGCCACATCGGTGCGGCCGCCTTCAGCGGCAGCGCCGGTGAACTGCGGGTCACGGCAGCTGGCGGGACGCCCAACGGCTGGCTGGTGGAGGGCGACACCGACGGCGATGGTGTCGGCGATCTGTCGATCCTGGTCGTGACAGAGCCGGGAAATCAGCTCGGCGCTAGCAGCTTCTGGTTCTGAGTAATCGCGCGCTTTGTATGCTTAGGAAAGGAATGCCCGTGTCCGCTGGTCAACTGCTTCGCCGTACATCCAATCTCTTCGCGGCCAAGGAAGCCGACACTGCAGCTCTTGGCGCATTCCCGACGCAGGTCAACGGCACCTCCACCGACGATGTCCTCAAGGGAACGGCCGGCGATGACATCATCGAGGCGCTCGGCGCGCAGGATCGCGCCGACGGCGGGGACGGCAACGACGTCATCCGCGGCGGTGCGGGGCACGACCGGCTGTACGGCGACGCGGGTGAGGACCGTCTGGAAGGCGGCGACGGCACCGATCAGCTCTACGGCGGCGCCGACAACGACATTCTGATCGGCGGGGCGGGCAACGATCTCCTCTATGGCGGCGCGGGCAACGATCGTCTCGAGGGCGGTAGCGGCGCCTCGAACTGGCTCGAAGGCGGTCTCGGCGATGACGTCATCCTCGGCGGCGATCAGGTCGACATCGTCTGGATTCGCGAAGCGGGTTCGGACTCCGTCTCGACCGGAGCCGGCAAGGACCAGGTGAACTACAGCGCCGATGTCGCCGGCGATCACCAGGTCATCGACACAGGCATTGACGACGATCGGGTTCAGATCGACTCGCGGGGCGCGACAACCTTCCAGATCGCAACCGGCGCGGGCAACGACCTCGTCCGGATCACCGGCCTTGCGGCGCAGGCGGAGATCGGCCTCGGCGCCGGCACCGACGTAGTCGAGATCAAGGCCGGCGGTTTGGCTGCGGGCGCGGTGATCACCTTTACCGATTTCCAGCCGGGTGCGGACGGCGATCGGATCGACTGGATCGATTTCCTCGGACAGGCGCTGGCCTCCTGGGATCGATCGACAAACCCGTTCGGCGCCGGCTTCCTGCGCCTCCGGCAGGTCGGATCGGACTCGGTCGTCGAAATCGACCGGGACGGCACCGGCGGTGCCGGGGCCTATCAGCCGTTGTTCGTCCTCAAGAACACCAATGGTGCGGACTTCCGCTCGACCAATCTCGGCGGCTTCCGGGCCGACGGCGCCGAGCAGCCTGCTTATGTGAAGACCGGCACCGATGCGGCCGAGACTTTCTCCGGCACGACCGGCCATGACGTGATCGACGGCGCTGGCGGCAACGACACGGTCGGCGGCGGGGCGGGCAACGATCTGCTGCGCGGCGGCGCCGGCGCGGACAGGATCGACGGCGAAGTCGGCGACGATCTCGTCGAGGGCGGCGACGGCGATGACAACCTGCGCGGCGGCCGCGGCAACGATGTCGTTCGCGGCCACGCTGGACATGACTTCCTTTATGCGGATGCCGGGCGCGACGAACTCGATGGCGGTGCCGGCAGCGATTGGATCCAGATCCAGGCTACGGACGCCTTCACCAAGACCGCGCTCGGCGGTGCCGGTGAGGATCGGATCACGATCGAGGGCGCTGAGGGCGGCGACTTCGTCATCGACGGTGGCAGCGAAAACGACTGGATCAGCCTGAGCGGCCTCGGCGGCACTGCGTATGTGAACATGGGTGCGGGTGCGGACGTCCTCCGGCTTGAGCCGAACGCACCGGAGCGCCTGGCAATCGAGGGCGGCGTCGTCGTCGGCGACTTCGAAGCCGGCGCCGCCGGCGACCGGCTGGAGTTTGTCGATTTCCTCAGCGCCGCGGCTCCGATGTGGGACGGGAGCAATCCGTTCGCCTCGGGCCATGTTCGGCTCATGCAGAGTGGCGCCGATGCTCTGCTGCAAGTCGATACCGACGGCGGCGCCGACAGCTTCCGGACGATCGTCACCTTTCAGGGCCGCAGCGCCTCCACATTCTCCAGCTTCAATCTCGACGGCTTTTCACCGACCGGCGCGGTTCCGGCCGGACGCGCCCTGATCGGCACCGACGCGGGCGACACTCTCAGCGGCGGCCGCGGCAACGACGTGATCGATGGCTTGAACGGCAACGACATGCTCCGCGGCGATCTCGGCGACGACGAGCTGCGCGGCGGTGGCTCCTCGGACGAACTCTATGGCGGGGCCGGTAGCGACCGGCTGCTTGGCGGGGACGGCGGGGACCGCCTCGACGGCGGTGCCGGCGATGACGTTCTCGACGGCGGCGGCGGCAACGATGTCATTCGCGACGATTTCGGTTCGGACACCATTCGTGGAGGCGCCGGTGCGGACCGAATTGACGTCATCCGGGACGGTCACGCCTCGGACACGATCGTGATCGACGGCGGCAACGACGACGACGTCATTACGTTGGATGTCGACAGCATCGGCGGCGGCGTGTCGGTGATTGCCGATGGCGGTGCCGGAAACGATTATTTCAACATTCAGGGGATGAGCGGCAACGCCGTAGTTACGCTGGGAGAGGGGCGCGACACGATCCGGGCTGCCGGCTACGCCCCTTATGGTGATCGAAGTCCGATCACGGTTACCGTCAAGGACTTCAAATATGGCGAAGACAGGTTCGATCTGAGTTCCTACGACCCCAAGATGGCGGGAGACTACAGGTTCGGGGAAACCTGGGTGTGGCTCTACGGTCCCGCTCGCATCGTTCAGGCGGGCGATGATACCAAGATCGAGTTCCTCCGGGGTCGCGAGGGCGATGCATATGCATGGGACACCGTCTTTATCCTCGAAGATGTCGATGCCACGCCCTTCGTTCATACCTTTATGACGGATGCGAGCCCCATCTATGGTTCCGCGTTGAACGAGGTGATCGTCGCTGAAGAAGGCCGGACCGCTATCTTCAACATGTCTCAAGGTGGAGACGATAGCCTCACCGCCAATGGTTTGCACAGCCGCTTCTATTTCGGGGGAGCATATACCGAAGCTGATACGATCGTGGGCGTTAGCGGATCGAGCGAGGATCTCTTCATACTTCAGGGCAACTATGGGCAGGATGCGCCTCTGGTGCTTGGTTATGAGAATATGAAATACATCGACGATATGAGACTGCTCTCGGCGTCCAAGACCGATTTCTTCCATCTGGCGGCGGCCGGAACATCGTACCACTATAATTTGAAGCTGCTGGATAGTCTGGCTGTACCGAGCGACGACAACCCGTATTTCTGGGACTTCGAGGTCGATGCGAGCAGCCTCGGCACGAGTGAAACCGCTGCTGTGGACGCATCCGACGAGGCGAGCATGCGCTACGTCATGCGTGGCGGCGGCGGTGACGACCGCTTCGTCGGCGGCGCCGGCGACGATCAACTGGTCGGGGGTGGAGGAAGCGACCGTCTTTCCGGCGGCGCAGGCAGCGATACTTTTAAATATCTCGCTGCGAGCGAATCGACGGCCGTCAAGCGCGACGTCATTACAGATTTCGCCAAGGGCGACCGGATCGATGTTCAGTTCGACGCCGTGGACGACGGACGAAACTCCTACGAGCGATTCCACTTCATCGGCACCGCCGCGTTCAGCGGCACCGCAGGCGAGCTTCGGGCGAACTATGGCCCGGGTCCGGAATATGGCTGGCTGGTCGAAGGCGACACCAACGGTGACGGCGCGGCCGATCTCTCGATCCTCGTCCTGACGACCCGCGGCTATCAGATGACCACTGCCGACTTCTGGTTCTGAGGGCCATCGCTCAGCTCTCTCTGTATGCTTAGGAAAGGAAGACCAATGTCCGCTGCCCACCAGTTACGCCGCACATCCAATCTCTTCGCGACCAAGGAAGCCGATGCTCTGGCGCTTGGCGCGCTCGCAACGCCGATCAACGGCGCCTCGACCGACGACATCCTCAAAGGCACCGCCGGCGATGATATCATCGAGGCGCTCGGCGGGCAGGACCGTGCCGACGGCGGCGGCGGCAATGACCTCATCCGCGGCGGCGTTGGCAACGATCGGCTCTATGGCGATGCGGGCGAGGACAGGCTGGAAGGAGGCGACGGCATCGATCAGCTCCACGGCGGCGCCGACAACGATGTCCTGATCGGCGGCGCGGGCAACGACACGCTCTATGGCGGGGACGGGAACGATCGCCTGGAGGGCGGCAGCGGCGCATCGAACTGGCTCGAGGGCGGTCTTGGCGACGACGTCATCCTCGGCGGCGACCAGGTCGACATCGTCTGGATCCGCGAAGCAGGTTCGGACACCGTCTCGACCGGCGCCGGCAAGGACCAAGTGAACTACAGCGCCGATGTCGCGGGCGATCACCAGGTGATCGACACCGGCAATGACGACGATCGCGTTCAGATCGACTCCCGCGGCGCGACGACCTTCCAGATCGCGACCGGCGCGGGCAACGATCTCGTCCGGATCACCGGCCTTGCGGCGCAGGCGGAGATCGGCCTCGGCACAGGCACCGACGTCGTCGAGATCAAGGCCGGCGGTTTGGCTGCGGGCGCAGTGATCACCTTCACGGATTTCCAGGCGGGCGCCGACGGCGATCGGATCGACTGGATCGATTTCCTGGGTGGAGCGCTGGTCGGCTGGGATCGGTCGGCCAACCCCTTCGGCGCCGGTTTCCTGCGGCTTCGGCAGGTCGGATCGGACTCCGTCGTCGAAATCGACCGGGACGGCACGGGCGGGCCCGGCGCCTATGACACGCTGTTGGTCTTCAAGAACACCAATGGCGCGGATTTCCGCTCGACCAATCTCGGTGGCTTCCGCGCCGACGGCGCCGAGCAGCCGGCCTATGCGAAGACCGGCACCGATGCGGCCGAGACGCTTGCCGGCACGATCGGCCACGACGTGATCGACGGCGCCGGCGGCGACGACACGATCAATGGGGGCGCAGGCAGCGACATGCTGCGCGGCGGCGCGGGTGCGGACAAGATCGACGGCGATATCGGCGACGATCTCGTCGAGGGCGGCGACGGCAATGACAGCCTGCGCGGCGGGCGCGGCACCGATTTCGTCCAGGGCCAGGCCGGGCACGACTTCCTCTACGCGGACTCCGGCGCCGACGTACTCGATGGCGGCGCCGGCAGCGACTGGATCCAGATTCAGGCAAGTGATGCTCTCACCAAGACGGCGTGGGGCGGCGCGGGCGAGGACCGGATCACGATCGACGGCGCAAATGGCGGCGACTTCATCATCGACGGCGGCAGCGAGAATGACTGGATCAGCCTCTCCGGGCTGCGCGGCACCGCCTACGTGACCCTGGGGGCCGATATCGACGTCTTGCGGCTCGATCCGAGCGCAGCGGATTTGCTCTTGACCGAGGGGCACATCATCGTTCGCGATTTTGACACCGGATTCTACGGCGACTCGTCTACGGGCATCGACGGCGACCGCCTGGAGTTCGTCGATTTCCTCGCCGCCGCGGCGCCGACGTGGGACGGAAGCAATCCCTTCGCGTCGGGCTTCGCCCGCCTCGTATGGAGCGGCGACGACACGTTGCTGCAGATCGATGCGAATGGCGGCGGCGACAGCTTCCGAACGATCGTTACCTTTCAGGATCAATACCCCTTTTTCTTCACAAGCTTCAACCTCGACGGCTTCTCCCAGGGCGGTACCGTGCCGCCTGGACTGGTACTGGTCGGCACCGATGCCGACGACACCCTGCATGGCGGCCGCGGCAATGACGTCATCCAGGGCCTCGAGGGCTTCAACAAGCTCTACGGGGATTATGGCGATGACGAGATCCGCGGCGGCAGCTTCTACGACGAGATTCACGGCGAGGCCGGTGCGGATCGCCTGTACGGCGGCGCGGGCTGGGACTGGCTCTACGGCGGTGCCGGCGACGATTATCTCGACGGCGGCGAAGGCAACGACACCATTCGCGACGATAGCGGATCCGATACGATTTTTGGCGGTGCCGGCTTCGACAGCATCGAGGTGAACCGAAGCGGCGACCAGTCGGACACCATCGTGATCGATGCCGGAAGCGGCTACGATTACATCCAGCTCAACGTTGACAGCACCGGCGATGTGACCGTCTACGCCGATGGCGGCGCCGGTGACGACGCTTTCCGAGTTGACGCAATGACCGGCAATGCCGTGCTCACGCTCGGTGAAGGAAACGACAAGATCTATATCGGAGGCTATGTGCCTTATGGCGACAGGCCGCCGGTCACGATCACGGTGAAGGACTTTCAGCCGGGCGACAGCTTCGACTTGTCCGGCTACAATCCGGTTTTCAACGACTTGAGATACGGGGATCTCTGGGCATTCCTGTTCGGGCCCGCGCGCATCGTTCAGGCCGGTCAAGACACGCGGATCGAGTTCCTTCGCGGGCGCGAAGGGGATGCGTACGTCTGGGACACCATCCTCATTCTCGAGAAAGCCGATGCCAACCGGTTCGTCCGCGGTTACTATTTCGACACCAGCCCGATCTACGGCTCCGACCTTGATGAAACCATCGTTGGAGAATGGACGAACACGCTCAACATGTCGCAGGGCGGCAACGACACGGTAAGTCTCAGCAACAACGACAACCGCTTTTACTTCGGCGGTGCCTATACCGGGGAGGACACCATCCGCGGCGGAAGCGAATATGGCAATGACACGCTGATCCTGCAGGGCGTCTATGGATCCGGCGCCGCCGTGCTGCTTGGTGAGCCAAATATCCATTCCATTGAGAGACTGAGACTGCTCTCGGGCGCCGACACCGAATTCTTCCATCTCGCGCCGGAGGGCACTCGATACCAGTATAATCTCAAGCTGCTCGACAGCCTGGCAGGTGCCCCCGACAAATATGAGGCCAATCCGAATTTCCTGGTCGATGCGAGCACGCTTCGCTCCGGCGAAGGGGCGATCGTCGATGCCTCGGCCGAAACGACGGTTCGCTACGTTCTGAATGGCGGCGCGGGCGATGATCGCTTCCTCGGCGGCGGCGGCGGCGATGAACTGCACGGCGGCGGTGGAAACGATCATCTGAGGGGCGGCGGCGGTGCCGACCAGCTGTTCGGCGGAAGCGGCAGCGACACGTTCGAATATGCTGCAACCACGGACTCTACGGCTGCGGCGCGCGACAGCATCGCCGATTTCGCACGATTGGATCGGATCGATCTCAGCGCGATCGATGCCGATGGGAATGCCGGCAACGGCAACCAGGATTTCCGATTCGTGGGTGCTGCGGCCTTTGGCGGCAGCGCCGGAGAGGTCCGCGTGATCGCGGACGTGAACTCGGCCGGCGGCTGGTTGGTCGAGGGGGACTTCGACGGCGATCGGATTGCCGATGTTTCGATCCAGGTCGTTGCGGAATCCAGCTTCGCCTGGGTCGCCAGCGATTTCGTACTTTAGCGCAGGTCTCGCGGCTGTTCCGCGGTGATGCGTCGCTGAGGAACAGCCGTTCAAGTCTGTTTCGCCGCGCCCGCTGCGTGTCGTTTCGGGATCTTAGCGCACGGGATCATTGCATTACCATCCGCTCCGGCTAATCCTGTTGTGAAAGTCAGGGGAGGGGTATCGTGGCAAATTTCAACAGCCGTTCCGGCAGCGATGTGTCGCGCCAGGATATCATCGCGGCGCAGGTTGCCGGGACTTCCGGCCCGGACACGCTCATCGGTACAGCCGGCGACGACGTCATCGAGGGTTTCGGCCAAAACGACCAACTTTCCGGCCGCGGCGGCGACGACGTTCTCCTCGGCGGTGACGGCGCGGATATCCTTTACGGCGAGGAAGGTGATGATCGCCTGGAGGGCGGTGCCGACGCGGATTATCTGGTCGGCGGCATCGGCCAGGACGTTCTCGTCGGCGGCGACGGAGACGACAATTTCTCGATCGGCCAGGGGGCGGACGTCGTCGACGGCGGCGCCGGCCGCGACACGGTCGACTTCTATTCCAATGCGAACGAAGGCCAGATCATTATCGAGACCGGCGCCGACGCCGACATCGTGCGCATCGTCTCGGGCAATTCAACGAGGTTCGAGATTGCGACGGGAACGGGCGCGGATCTCGTCGAAGTCGGCGCCCTGCTTGGTGAAGCGACGATCGATCTTGGTGCTGGTGCTGACCGAGTCAGGATCGAAAACTTCGCGCTTTCTTCCGCCGGCCGAGTCTCCTTCCTGAACTTCGACGCCGGTGCCACGGGCGATCGTATCGATCTGGTGGGCTTTCTTACGTTTTCGGTGCCCAGCTGGGATCACATGTCGAACCCGTTCGCCAGCGGTATTCTGCGTCTGGTCCAGGACGGCGCTGACGCCGTGCTCGAGCTGGACGCGAGTGGCGGTGGAGACAGCTACAGGCCGATCCTCGTCTTCACCGGAAGCAACGTGGCGTCGTTTACGGCGGAGAATTTCGATGGCTACCGACCCGACGGCGGGATCGCAGCTGGCGCCGCTATCTCCGGCACCGGAGCGCCAGACCAACTTGACGGGACTTCTGGAGACGATCTGATCTCGGGCCTCGGCGAGCGCGATCGCCTCGAAGGCGGTGGGGGCGATGATACGCTGCGCGGCGGCGACGGTGACGACGAACTTTACGGCGAGATCGGCGATGACATTCTCGAAGGCGGCGCCGACAACGACTATCTGGACGGTGGCTTCGGCGACGATATCGTCTCCGGTGGTGCGGGGAACGATTACCTCAAAGCCGAATTTGGTTCCGACACGCTGGATGGCGGCAGCGGCGGAGACACGCTCTACCTGAATCCGCAAAGTGCCGTGACGATCACGGCATCAGGCGGCGACGACGTAGATAACCTGTTTGTCTACGATTCGTGGAGAGGGCATTTCGTGCTGGATGGGGGGAGCGGAAGGGATCTCATAAACATCATCGACTTGAGAGGCACTGCAGACATCACTTTGGGAGGCGGTGCGGACAGGCTCTTGCTGTCTGGTCCCGAGGCAAGTCTGGCGACGCAAGGCTTCATAACGGTTCGCGACTTCGCAACAGGAGCATCCGGAGACGTTCTCGAATATTTCGAGTTTCTCTCCGCCGCAACGAATTGGGATGGAGCAGAGAATCCCTTTGGCGCGGGTTTCCTGCGCCTGCGCCAGAGCGGCAGCAGCACTCTGCTTGAGATCGATCCGACAAGCTCAGGCAGCTATCGCCCCTTCATCGCGTTCGAGAACAGTGTCGCATCAAGCTTCACGTCCAGCAATTTCGGGGGCTTTTCACCCGACGGAGCGCCGCCGCCACCGGTGATCGAGACTGGAGGAACAGGCGACGATCAACTCCTGGGGGGTGCGGGCGACGACCTGCTTGCTGGCGGAGACGGGAATGACGTTTTGAGCGGCGGCGCCGGCGCAGACGAGTTGCGGGGCGGCAGGGACGCGGATCGCCTGACGGGTGCGGCGGGTGCGGACAACCTGTTCGGCGGCGACGGCAACGACTCTCTGGACGGTGGGTTGGGGGACGATCTTCTCGACGGTGGTGATGGCAACGACCTCATCTTCGACGATTTTGGCTCGGATCGGATTGTCGGCGGGGGTGGTGCAGACAGGATCATTGTTCAACGCTTCGCTGACGGAACGGGGCTTGTGACCGTTGACGCCGGCGAAGGCGATGACGACATTCAATTGTCGTCTTATAGTAGCGAGTCGCTCGTCTATACGGTTGATAGCGGAGACGGCGATGATTTCGTGTCGTTCGGCTTCATGCTCGCTGATCTGACTGTGACGCTGGGTAGCGGACGCGACATCTTGTACGCCCATGAAGCGCGGGGTTCCGGTCGATCCCTGAGCGTTCTCGTCACCGACTTCACCTCTGGAGCATCCGGCGACCGCTTGAACGTCACGGATCTGCTTCATGGCTACACCAATGCACCTGATCCATTCGCTGCGGGCTACGCACGGCTGGTCCAGTCCGCCGGCGATACCCTTGTCCAGATTGATGTCGACGGTGCGACAGGTGGCAGGTTTGACACCGTGTTCGTGCTCTCCGGCGTCAATGCCGCTGCGTTAACGGCGGCCAATATCGGGTACGATGTCACGACGTTCCACGGCAGTGCGCTGGCCGAGAACATCGTCGCAACCTCCCGAAACGAGCTTTTCGACCTCTCGCAAGGCGGAGCCGATCGGATCCTCGGGGCGGCAGGCGACGATCGGATCTATCTCGGAGCCGCGTTCGGTGCAGGCGACCTGGTCCAGGGCGGCATCGGCACGGATGTTCTCGCCTTGCAGGGCGATTATGGCGCTGGAACTCCGATGCTCCTTGGAACGGCCAACCTGCGCGGCGTCGAGACCCTGCTCCTGCTCGCCGCGGCCGATAACCGCTTCGGCTACGCTTCGGCGCCCGGCACCGCCTTTCACTACGCACTCGTTCTTCAGGATGACCTGCTCGGCGGGGCGGCGACCTTGCTGATCGACGGGAGCGGGCTCACCGCTGCCGAGACGCTCGACATCGACGGCTCGGCGGAAGCATTTAATTCTTATACGATGCGCGGCGGCATGGGGGCAGACCGGCTGATCGGCGGCGGCGGCAACGATCTGCTTGAGGGCGGCGGCGGCAGCGATGTGCTGGAGGGTCTCGGCGGCACCGATACCTTGCACGGCAATGCCGGGGACGACGTCTACATCGTCGGCAGCGGCGATCTCGTCGTCGAAAGCACCGGCGGAGGGATGGACACGGTGCGCACGACCGCCGCGTCCTATACGCTCACCGCTAATGTCGAAAATCTCGTCGGCACAGCCACGACGGGGCAGAGCCTGATCGGCAACGGACTCGTCAACGCGATCGAGGGTGGCAACGGCAACGACACGCTGGACGGCGCTGGCGGTGCCGACATCCTGAAGGGCGGCTTGGGCGACGACATCTATGTTGCGGACGCCGGCGACATGCTGATCGAGGCGGCAAATGCGGGCACCGACGAAGTGCGGGTGGTGCTCGGCGCTTATTCGCTCGGCATCCATCTGGAGAACCTGACCGGCCTGTCGACGGGCGGCCAAGCGCTCACGGGCAACGGCAGCGCCAACGTGATCACCGGGGCGGGCGGCAACGACACGCTCGATGGCGCCGCTGGCGCCGACACGCTCCGCGGCGGCCTCGGCAACGACATCTACGTCGCGGACGAGGCCGATATCGTAATCGAAGCGGCCGGCGCCGGCACCGACGAAGTACGCACCGCGGCGTCCTCCTACCGGCTGGCAGCGAACATCGAGATCCTGACCGGTATCTCGGCGACCGGCCAGACGCTTACCGGCAACGAGGTCGACAATCTTCTTGATGGCGGTGCCGGCAACGACATCATGAACGGTCTCGGCGGCGCTGACACGCTGCGCGGCAATGGCGGCAACGACGTCTACATCGTCGGTGCCGGCGACGTGGTGGTCGAGGCATCCGCAAACGGCAGCGACCGGGTCCGAACGGCGCTCGCTTCCTATTCGCTCACCGCCAATGTCGAAGAACTGGTCGGCACAGCGGCCACTGGGCAGATCCTGATCGGCAACGACCTTGCCAACACGATCACCGGCGGCGCCGGCAGCGACACTCTCGATGGCGGCCTCGGTGCCGACCGGATGGTCGGGCTCGGCGGCAACGATGTCTATCTGGTCGACAATTTGGGCGACGTCGTCGTCGAAGCGGTAGGCGAAGGGGTGGACGAAGTTCGCACCGCGCTCGGCAGCCGCACCGACTTCAGCCAGCTCTACGTGCTCGCCGCCAATGTCGAGACTTTCACCGGCACCTCGACGACGGGGCAGGGCGTGCGCCTCAATGCCGGTGACAATGTCGTGCGGGTGCTGATGGGTAACGACCTGCTCGTGCTCGACGACGGTGGCAACGACCAGGTCAATGCCGGCGGCGGCGCGGACTTCCTCTACATGGGCGCGGCGTTCGGCAACGGCGATGCGCTGAACGGCGGCGCCGGCAACGACACGGTGTCGCTGACCGGCACTTACGCGCTCACCCTCCAGGCCGACGATCTCGTCTCGATCGAGAAGCTGATCCTCGACAGCTCCGGCAATGCGGCGGCGCCCTACACCTATGCGCTCGTCATGAACAACGCCAATGTCGCCGCCGGCCAGCAGCTGGTGGTCGCGGCCGAGGCGCTGCTCGCCGGCGAGGTGCTGAGCTTCAACGGTGCCGGCGAAACCGACGGCAGCTACAGCGTCCAGGGCGGCCGCGGCGGCGATACGATCGTCACCGGCGCCGGTGCCGACCGGATCTGGGGCAATGGCGGTGCCGATCTCCTCACCGGCGGTGCCGGCAAGGACCTGTTCGACTATCGCGCGGCTAGCGACTCCACCGCCGCTGCGCGCGATCGGATCGGCGACTTCGCCGCCGGCGACCAGATCCTGCTCCAGGCGATCGATGCCGACGGCGCTGCCGGCAATGGCGACAGCGCTTTCCGCTTCGTCGGCGCGGCGGCGTTCAGCCACAGCGCCGGCGAGCTTCGCGCCAGCGCCGCGACAGGCATTCCGAACGGCTGGCTGGTCGAAGGCGACGTCAATGGCGACGGCATCGGCGATCTTTCGATCCTCGTCGTTGCGACGCCAGGCTATCAGCTCAGCGCCGCCGACTTCGTGCTGTGAGACCTGGCAGCCCCGTGTAAGGCGTCGGGACGGCTAACGGACGTGGTGGTCCGACGTTTTCCTTTGCCACTTTGGATTGACGGATCCTGTTATTGCATATCGTAGGGCCGCCTAACCCTCGCCCGAAGAATCTTTGCTTTTGAAAATGTTCCGCTTCATGTTGCTGGTGAAGCAAAGGGGAATTCAACGTGGCAATTCTGAATGGCCGTGCGGGCGGCAGGCTGTCGCGCGCGGATGTCGCTGAAGGCAACCGTGACGTGACGATGCAAGATGTCATCACGGGAACGCCCGGCTGGGACGAGTTGAGGGGCACTCCGGGCGACGACGTGATCGACGGCTTGAGTGGCTACGATCAGATCTGGGGCGGCGATGGCAATGACATTCTCAGAAGCGGCGAGGACGGCGGCGTCCTTTACGGCGAAGCCGGCGATGACCGGCTGGAGGGAGGGCCCGGATCTTCCGCGATGGAAGGCGGCGCCGGCAACGATGTGATCATCGGCGGCGATGATGTCGATCATGTCATCATGGGGCTTGGATCGGATGTCGTTCAGACGGGCGCGGGCAAGGATTACATCGAGTTCCGCTCCCTCCGTGACGATGAAGGTCATCAGCTCATCGATGCTGGAAGCGACGACGATACGATCATCATCGGCTCCCGCGGAAAGTCGACCTTCGAGATCGCGACGGGCGTCGGCGCCGATATCCTGATCTTCAGCTCGTTGGGTGGCGATGCGGCGGTCACTCTGGGTGCCGGCGTCGATCGCGTGCGCTTCTGGACCGACGCGCCTGCGGGAAAGATCACGTTCCTCGATTTCGCCGCCGGTGCCGGCGGAGATCGGATCGACTGGATCGATCTCCTTACGACGAGCGCATACGGGTGGGACGTCAACACCAATCCGTTCGCGACCGGGTATTTGCGGTTGCGGCAGGAAGGCTTGTACGCAGTCCTGGACTTCGATCAGAACGGCGGTGGCGACACTTACCGGCCGATGTTCGTATTTGCCGGACGCAGCGCCTCCGCATTCACCGCCGAGAATTTCGACGGCTATCGCCCGGACGGGGCCATGCCGGCAGGGATCACGTTTTCCGGCACGAACAATTCAGACTGGCTGGACGGCACCAGCGGCAACGACACGATCGACGGGCTCGCGGGGGACGATGCCATCGGCGGTGGCGCGGGGAATGACACGATCCGCGGCGGGGCCGGGAGCGATAGTCTAACAGGCGAGATCGGCGACGACACGCTGGAGGGTGGTGCCGACAACGATTCGCTTTCGGATAAATTCGGGAACGACATCCTTCGGGGTGGCGATGGCGACGACACGCTCTTCGCCGAGGCTGGTGCCGATGAACTCGATGGCGGCGACGGCAATGATTACCTCTCCATAAATTCTCGGGATCTTCTTACGCGGACCGCACGTGGCGGCGAAGGAGACGATGTCATCGTTCTGATGCCCTACACGGCTGCGCACCATATTCTTGATGGCGGGGCTGGCGCGGACCGCATCAGCATCGATGGACTTTCGAAAACTGCGAATGTCACTTTGGGAAGTGGCAGCGATATCCTCGAGCTCGGGACCGCACAGTCGGATACTACCGCCTGGCAGGGGCAGATCACGGTTCGCGATTTCGCAACCGGAGTGAACGGCGATGCCTTCCAATTCCTCGATTTCGTAAGCGACGTCACGACATGGGATGGATCGAGCAATCCCTTCGGCAGCGGACATCTTCGCCTGCGCCAGGATGGAGCGAGCACGTTGTTCGAAATCGATCGCGACGGCGGCGGCGACGGCTACCGGACCTTGGTCATTTTCAACGCGACGCAAGCGACGGCGTTCACAAGCGTCAACCTCTCCGGGTTCGCGCCCGATGGATCCCCTCCGCCGGGGCTTGTCCTCACGGGCGGCGAGTGGAGCGACACGCTTCACGGCGGCAGCGGGGACGACCAGATCAGCGGCGGCGCTGAACAGGACCTTCTGTATGGCGCCGCAGGTGCCGACATGCTGTTCGGTGAGACCGGGAACGACTATCTTTACGGCGAAGCCGGCGCCGACACATTGCTCGGCGGTTCGGGCAACGATGGCCTGACCGGCGGGTATGGCGACGATCTGGTGGAGGGTGGTGAGGACAATGACTGGATCTCCGATCCGGAAGGTTCCGATACGTTACGCGGGGGCGCCGGCGACGATAACATCAGCGTGGATCGGCGCGATTCCATGTCGGCTTCCGTGTACGTTGACGGGGGCGCGGGCAACGATACGATAGAGCTGCGATCCTACAGCTACGGCGCGGTCGTGTTCGACGTGAACGGCGGTGACGGTGACGACCTCGTCAAGATCGGGGGCATGACCGCGAGTACGACGGTCACCCTCGGCGCCGGCATCGACAAGCTGTCCGTAGCTTTCGACTTCGCGACCTATTCTGGAAGTGTGCGGATCAACGATTTCGTTGCGGGCGCCGGAGGCGATCAGATCGATCTCTCGATCTTGTTGGAGCGCTTCAGCCCGCCTGCCGACCCCTTCGGTTCCGGCTATGCCCGGATCGTCAAATCGGGGAGCGATACGCTGGTCGAGTTCGATCGGGACGGGCGCGGCGGTATTTGGGGGTTCCAGACCATCTTCGTTCTGGCCGGCGTGAACCCCACGACGCTTACCGTCGACAATCTCGGCTACACGGTGAATGCGCTGAGCGGCACTGCTGCGGCGGACGTGGTCGTGGGCACCGAGAGAGACGAAGTGTTCGATCTGGCGCAAGGCGGAGCGGATCAGATTTCCGGCGGCGGCGGCGGAGATCTGATATATTTCGGGGCAAGCTATGGTGCGGGTGACATCGTTAATGGAGGCGCCGGCATCGATTCTCTGTCTCTGCAGGGCAGTTATGGTAGCGCCACGCCTCTCTCGCTGACCGGTTCGAGCATCCAAGGCATTGAGGTGCTGGTCCTGATGTCCAATACGGATTTGCGCTTCGCGAACCCCGGCATGTCGACGTCGCCAAGCCAATATACTTTGGTGATGCAGGATAATCTGCTCGCGACGGGTGGGACGCTGCAGATCGACGGGCGGGGCCTGACGGCTGCCGAGACGCTCAGCGTCGATGCCGCGGCGGAAGCGACCGGCGCTTATGCCATGTTCGGCGGTGCCTCGGCCGACACTCTGATCGGCGGCGGTGGGCAGGACGTGCTGGACGGTGGTGCCGGAGACGATATCCTCAACGGCTCCGGGGGCGCCGATACGCTGCGGGGCGGCCTCGGCAACGACCTTTATCTGTCAGACGGTCTCGATACGATCGTCGAAGCCGCAGGCGGCGGAACCGATGAGGTTCGCACGGCTGCGGCGGCGTACACGCTCACTGCGGCGAACATCGAGATCCTGACCGGAACGTCGGCCACCGGCCAAACGCTAAACGGCAGCGAAGTGGGCAATCTGATCGACGGCGGTGCCGGCAATGACATCATGAACGGTCTTGGCGGTGCCGACACGTTGCGCGGCAATGCGGGCAACGATGTCTACATCGTCGGCGCCGGCGATGTCGTGGTCGAGGCGGCGGGCAACGGCACCGATCGGGTGCGTACCGCGCTTGCTTCCTATTCGCTCGCCGCCAATGTCGAGGAACTGGTCGGCACGGCGGCGACCGGGCAGGGGCTGTCCGGCAACGCTCTGGCCAACACGATCACCGGCGGCAGCGGCAACGATATTCTCGACGGCGCGGGCGGCGCCGACATCCTGCAGGGCGGGCTCGGCGACGATATCTATGTCTTCGACGGCAGCGATGCTTTGTTGGAAGCTGCGAATGCGGGCACCGACGAGGTGCGCGTGTCGTTCGCCGCTTATACGTTGGCGGCGGCGAACATCGAGAATGTGACCGGCACGTCGTCGGCTGGGCAGGCGCTCACCGGCAACGGCGTCGCCAACGTCATCACCGGCGGCACCGGCAACGACACGCTCGACGGCGGCGCCGGTGCCGACACTTTGCGCGGCGGCCTCGGCAACGACATTTATCTGGTCGACGAGTCCGACATCGTCGTCGAGGCGGCGAGTGCCGGCACCGACGAGGTCCGCGTCTCGCTCGCGACGTACACGCTGAGGGCCGCCAACGTCGAGATCCTGACCGGCATTTCGGCCACCGGTCAGACGCTCAACGGCAACGAGCTCGGCAATTTGATCGACGGCGGTGCCGGCAACGACATCATGAACGGCCTCGGCGGCAGCGACACCTTGCGCGGCAATGGCGGCAACGACGTCTACATCGTCGGCGCCGGCGATGTCGTCGTCGAGACGGCGGGCAATGGCACCGACCGGGTCCGCACCGCGCTTGCGTCCTATTCGCTCACCGCCGATGTCGAGGAACTGGTCGGCACCGCCACCACCGGCCAGATCCTGCTTGGCAATTACATCGCCAACACGATCACGGGCGGCAGCGGCAACGACTTCCTCGACGGCGGCAATGGCAGCGACATCCTCCAGGGCGGGCTCGGCGACGACGTCTATTTCTTCGACGGCAGCGACGGTTTGGTCGAGGCGGCCAATGCCGGCACCGACGAGGTCCGGGTGGCGGCCGCGAGCTTTACCCTCGGCGCCAATTTCGAGAATGTGATCGGCACCGGCAGCGCCAATCAGCTGCTGACCGGCAATGCGGCGGCCAATTTGATCGACGGCGGCCTCGGCGCCGACCGGATGGTCGGGCTCGGCGGCAACGACATCTATCTGGTCGACAATTTGGGCGACGTCGTCGTCGAAGCGGTAGGCGACGGGGTGGACGAAGTCCGCACCGCGCTCGGCAGCCGCACCGACTTCAGCCAGCTCTACGTGCTCGCCGCCAATGTCGAGACTTTCACCGGCACCTCGACGACGGGGCAGGGCGTGCGCCTCAATGCCGGCGACAATGTCGTGCGGGTGCTGATGGGCAACGACCTGCTCGTGCTCGACAACGGCGGCAACGACCAGGTCAATGCCGGCGGCGGCTCGGACTTCCTCTACATGGGGGCGGCCTTCACCAACGGCGATGCGCTGAACGGCGGCGCCGGCAACGACACGGTGTCGCTGACCGGAACCTATGCGCTCACCCTCCAGGCCGACGATCTCGTCATGATCGAGAAGCTGATCCTCGACAGCTCCGGCAATGCGGCGGCGCCCTACACCTATGCGCTCGTCATGAACAACGCCAATGTCGCCGCCGGCCAGCAGATGGTGGTCGCGGCCGAGGCGCTGCTCGCCGGCGAGGTGCTGAGCTTCAACGGTGCCGGCGAAACCGACGGCAGCTACAGCGTCCAGGGCGGCCGCGGCGGCGATACGATCGTCACCGGCGCCGGTGCCGACCGGATCTGGGGCAATGGCGGTGCCGATCTCCTCACCGGCGGTGCCGGCAAGGACCTGTTCGACTATCGCGCGGCTAGCGACTCCACCGCCGCTGCGCGCGATCGGATCGGCGACTTCGCCGCCGGCGACCAGATCCTGCTCCAGGCGATCGATGCCGACGGCGCTGCCGGCAATGGCGACAGCGCTTTCCGCTTCGTCGGCGCGGCGGCGTTCAGCCACAGCGCCGGCGAGCTTCGCGCCAGCGCCGCGACAGGCATTCCGAACGGCTGGCTGGTCGAAGGCGACGTCAATGGCGACGGCATCGGCGATCTTTCGATCCTCGTCGTTGCGACGCCAGGCTATCAGCTCAGCGCCGCCGACTTCGTCCTGTAGCCCTGCAGGAAGAGGTTCAAACAAAAGCGGAGCCGCGATGCGGCTCCGCTTCTTTGCTCAACGCGGCGCTCCTTCGAGGTTTCGCCGCCATGAGGCAAGCGGCGGGGCAAGATGCCCGGCCGGTTCCTCGATCAGCGCGGCGGTAGGCTCGGGCCGAACGCGCCGTCGCTGGTATTTCCGTTCAAGGCATTGTTGGTGTAGGTGTTGAGGACGGCACCGCCGGCGAACGACACGCCGGTGCCGTTGCCGGTGATGGTCGAATTGCCGACGATCACGACGGTGCGCGACGCGGTTGCCGCAATGCCGGTTCCGGCGTTGTTGGCGACGTTGACCCGAGTCAGCATGCCGCGCACGTCTGCCGCACCGGTTGGGGCGTTGAACTGCAGACCGTTGGCATTCTGCTGGATATCCGCTTCCTCCAGCGCCACGCGGATGCCGGTGGATCCGCTGCCTGCCGTGTCTGCCCGGAAGCCGACGCCCGTATTGTTGTGGATCCGCAGGTGGCGCGCGGCGACGCTCGCCGAACCGAGGCCGGTCGGCTGGATGAGGACGCCGCCATTGCCATTGGTGATCGTGACGTTTTCGAGGTGCAGAACGGCGGCCGCCTGCGGCTGGAAGGAAATCCCGTTGCCGCTCTTCTGATTCTGGATCATCACGTTCTCGACGACCAGCGAGCGTCCCGAGATGAAGCGGATACCGTTGAGGCCGGGGGTGGTCCCGGCGCCGTCGATGGACAAGCCGCGCAGGATCACGTCGACCGTTCCGGGCGTCGCGGTTGCCGAGTCATTGATGACGAATCCGTTGATTCCGCCCGAATTCAGCGTGCTTCCGAACGTTCCGCTGCAATCGACCGTGATCGATTTGGTGATCGTCAGCGTTCCGAACCCACCCGGATCCAGGCAATCGATCTCGCCGCCGGCAGCGGTCTTCGAAATCGCGCCTGCGAACGTCTTGCAAGGCGCGGTGCGGCTGCACGGATTGACGTCGTCGCCGACGCCGGACACCCAAGTGCGGGTCGCCTGCGCCGAAGCAGGTACCGCGAAAGCGAACGTGGCCACACCAGTTGCGGCCAGCAATGCAATTCTGTTTGCCAATTTCATGCGCTGATCCCCTGTTTTCCCCCTCTCGTGGGAGACTCGCGAATACTTCATTCCAGAGTAAAAGAATAGCGAAAGCGTATCGGCTTCTTCGACGTCTGCATAACTGTTAGCAGTAGGCGGGATTTGCTCGGCGCGCCGCCTTTCTGGCCAAAGCGCTGACGAAGGGTTAAAGCGCCGGCATGTCCGTCACCCACTCGCTCGACACCTCGACCAGCCGCGCCAATCCGGTGCCCAGCCCGATGAAGCGCCTGACGGTGCCCAAATTGCAGGCGATGAAAGGCGGCGAGCCGATCGTCATGCTGACCGCCTACACGGCGCGGATGGCGCAGCTGCTCGATCCCCATTCCGACATCCTGCTCGTCGGAGACAGCCTCGGACAAGTCATCTACGGTCTTCCGTCCACCGTCCCGGTGACGATGGAGATGATGTGCGCGCACGGTGCGGCGGTGGTGCGCGGATCCTGGCATGCGGTGGTGGCGGTCGACATGCCGTTCGGCGCCTATGAAGCGAGCCGGGAGCGCGCGTTCGAAAGTGCCGCCCGGATCCTGAAGGAAACCGGCGCCGCCGCAGTCAAGCTCGAAGGCGGCGAGGCGATGGCGGAAACGGTGGCCTTTCTGGTCGATCGCGGCATCCCGGTGGTGGGACATGTCGGTTTGACGCCGCAGGCTGTGAACGCGCTCGGCGGCTATGGCGCCCGCGGCAAGAGCGAGGCCGAGGCCGCGAAGATCCTCGCGGACGCGCGCGCGATCGCCGAGGCGGGCGCGTTCCTGCTCGTCGTCGAAGGCGTGATGGAGAGTGTCGGCGCCGAGATCACCCGCGCCGTTGCCTGTCCCACCGTGGGCATTGGCGCGTCCGCCGACTGCGACGGCCAGGTGCTCGTCACCGAGGACATGCTCGGCCTGTTCGAGCGCACGCCGCGCTTCGTCAAACGTTATGACGATCTCGCCGCACGTGTCGAGGGCGCCGCCGCCGCTTTTGCCGCCGAAGTGCGAAGCCGCGCCTTTCCCGGCGAGGATCAGCTGTACCGGCCGAAGGCCTGAGAGGGCTTGCCGTTTCCGCCTCTCGCCCGGTAGAGGTGCGCCGGGGCATCGTGCCGGCAGACATGTTCGTTCATCCTGAGTTTCGCTTCCTTGGACGATGAGGGGCGCCGGCCCATTCGGAGAATTTAGTTGGCGATCAAGCCCACTGACAATGAGACCTTCTATCGTGAAGTCGACGAGGAACTGCGCCGCGAACAGATGCGCAGCCTCTGGGAGCGCTACGGCAAGCTGGCGATCGTCGGAATCGTGCTCGTCCTCGCCGCCATCGCCGGCGCGATCTGGTGGAAGAATCATCAGGAAGCGCAGGCCGGCAAGAAGGGCCAGGAGCTCATCGCTGCCTTCGACGACATTGGCAGGCGCGACAAGAAGGCCGCGATGCCGCGCCTCGAGGGTCTCGCGAAAGCGGACGTGCCCGGCTACCGGGTTGCGGCCCTGCTGACCAAGGCCGATCTCGCCGTCGAGGACAACAATCTCGACGGCGCCGCGCAGTTGCTGCAGCAGGTCTCCGGCGACGAGAATCTCGATCCGGTCTATCGCGATCTGGCGCTGGTTCGGCTGACCCACGTCCAGTTCGACAAGCTCGCGCCGGATGCGGTGATCGCGCGCCTCAAGGGCCTCGCCGTCGCCGGCAACCCCTGGTTCGGCAGCGCCGGCGAGATGGTCGCCATTTCCTATCTGAAGCAGGGTAAGCAGAAAGAGGCCGGGCAGATTTTCGCCGCCATGGCCAAGGACAAGAAGGTTCCGGAATCGATTCGCTCCCGTGCCACCCAGATGGCGGGATCGCTGGGCTTCGATGCCGTCGTCGAGCCGGTCGCCAAGCAGGAAGGTAATCAATGAAGCGCGTCATTCTCGCACTCGCCGCCGTGAGCCTCCTCGGCGGCTGCGGCGTCTTCGGCGGCAAGGGCAACAAGAAGACCACGCCGACCGTCGGCGAGCGTATCCCCGTTCTTTCGTCCGAAGCCGCGATCGAGGTCGACCCGGCTCTGGCCGGTGTGGCGGTCGTGGTGCCGCCCGCGGCAGTCAACGCCGATTGGGCGCAGCCCGGCGGCAATGCCGCGAAGTCGATGGGGCACCTCGCTCTGGCCGCGGCCCCGTCGCAGATCTGGCGCACCAGCATCGGCGCCGGCAGCGGCAACAAGGCCCAGCTCGCCGCCTCGCCGGTGGTCGCCGGCGGCAAGGTGTTCACCATCGACACTCAGGCGGTGGTCCGCGCCATCGACGCCAATAACGGCGCGGTGCTGTGGCAGGCTCAGGTGCGCGGCGAAGGCGCTCCGGAAAGCGCCCTGTTCGGCGGCGGCGTCAGCTTCGACAATGGCCGGCTCTACGCCACCAACGGCGCCGGCTATGCGGCCGCGCTCGATCCGGCGAACGGCGCCATTGCGTGGATGGTCCGCCCCGGCGGCCCGCTGCGCGGCGCGCCGACCATCGCCAACGACAATGTCTACGTGGTCAGCCAGGACAACCAGCTCTACGCGCTGAATCCGGCCGACGGCGCCACCCGCTGGACCGGCTCCGCCGCGGCGGAGATTGCCGGCGTGTTCGGAGTCGGCGCCCCCGCCGCAGCCCAGGGCACGGTCGTCGCCGGCTTCTCGTCGGGCGAGCTCAACGCCTATCGCTACGAAAACGGCCGTACGCTCTGGCAGGACGCGCTGTCGCGCACGAGCATCTCGACCGCCGTTACCACCCTGTCCGACATCGACGCCGAACCGGTGATCGATCAGGGGCGGGTCTATGCGATCGGCCAGGGCGGCCGCATGGTCGCGCTGGAGCTCGTCACCGGCCAGCGCATCTGGGAAATCAACGTCGCCGGCATCGCCACCCCCTGGGTAGCCGGCGAATGGGTCTATGTCGTCAACGATCAGGGCCAATTGCTGTGCATCGCCCGCGCCACCGGCCGGATCCGGTGGATCAGCGAGCTGCGCCAGTATCGCGACGTCAAGGACAAGAAGGGCCGCATCTCCTGGGTCGGCCCGGTGCTCGCCGGCGATCGCCTGATCCTCGCCAATTCGCAGGGCGAGATCGCCAACGTCTCGCCCGCCGACGGCAGCGTCCAGTCGACGGTGCAGACCGGGATGCCGATCTCGCTCGGGCCGGTCGTCGCCAACAACATTCTGTATCTGCTGCACGACAACGGCCAGCTCACCGCCTGGCGCTGAACGCGTCGCCCGTTCCCGCCCGGTCATCCGCGGGAACGGGCGCCTTCATCTGTTGACCCTGTCCGCCTGAGGGGGCAGGGCAAGCGGCTATGGCCAAATTGCCCACCATCGCGATCGTCGGCCGCCCCAATGTCGGCAAATCCACCCTGTTCAACCGCCTCGTCGGCAAGCGCCTGGCGCTGGTCGACGACCGGCCGGGCGTGACCCGCGACCGGCGCGAAGGCGATGCCAATCTGCTCGGGCTCGAATTCCGGGTGATCGACACGGCCGGCTACGAGGACGAGGATCCCGATACGCTGCCCGGCCGCATGCGCGCCCAGACCACCGCCGCGGTGCGCGAGGCGGATGCCGCCTTGTTCCTGTTCGATGCGCGGGCCGGAGTGACCCCGCTGGACGAGGAAATCGGCCGCTGGCTGCGCTCGGAGACCACGCCGGTGATCCTCGCCGGCAACAAGGCGGAAGGCCGCGCGGGCGAGGCCGGTCTGCTCGAAGCCTGGTCGCTCGGCCTTGGCGAGCCGATCCCGATCAGCGCGGAGCATGGCGAGGGCGTTGTCGATCTGTTCGAGCATATTCGTCCGCATGTCGAGCGCGAAGATGAGGAAGCGGAGGACGAGCCGGAAGACGAGAATGACCGTCCGCTCAAGCTCGCCATCGTCGGCCGGCCCAATGCCGGCAAGTCGACCCTGATCAACCGGATCCTCGAGGAGGAGCGGCTGATCACCGGGCCGGAGGCGGGGATCACGCGCGACTCGATCTCGATCGACTGGGAATGGCAGTCGCCCGACGGGCGGCTCCGCCCGGTGCGTCTGATCGACACCGCGGGCATGCGCAAGAAGGCGAAGGTCCAGGACAAGCTCGAGAAACTGTCAGTCGCCGACGGCCGCCGCGCCGTCGAGTTCGCCGAAGTCGTCGTGTTGCTGCTCGATGCGACCCTGGGCCTCGAAGCGCAGGATCTCCGCATTGCCGATTACGTCCTCCAGGAGGGCCGGGCATTGCTGATCGCGATCAACAAGTGGGACGTCGCCGAAAATCACAGCCACCTCTTCCAGGGAATCAGCGCGGCACTTCAGGAGGGGCTTTCGCAAGCTCCTGGCGTGCCGCTGCTCTCGGTGTCCGCGATGACCGGCAAGGGGCTCGATCAGCTCCTCGACGCCGCGTTCAAGGTGCGCGAAGTCTGGTCCCGGCGTGTCTCGACCGGGCAGCTCAACCGCTGGTTCGAGGCGGCGATCGAGCGGAACCCGCCGCCCGCCCCCGGCGGCAAGCGGATCAAGCTGCGCTACATCACCCAGGTCAACACGCGCCCGCCGGCCTTCGTCATCTTCGGCAATCGGCTCGAAATGCTGCCCGACAGCTATCTGCGCTATCTGACCAACGGCATGCGTAAGGAGCTCGATTTCGGCGCCGTGCCGGTGCGGCTGTCGACGCGGACGTCGAAGAACCCGTTCAGCAAGGACGATTGATCGCGGCGCGGCGCCGGTTCCTCAATCGGCCGCAGCCTCGGCGCTCCGCCGCATCGGCTGGAGCGCGCCGCGCGCCAGCGAGCGCCACGCCCATTCCAGCGGCCCGTAGCGAAAGCGATCGAGCCAGGGCTTCGACCAGAGCAGCATCAGCGCCCACGTCGGGAGCACGATCAGCCACAGCTCGATCCGGCTGAGATGCCCGAACAAGCCCAGGCCATAGCCGAAGAACAGGCTGGTCATCAGGATGCTGGTGCCGAGATAATTGGTGAAGGCTGCCCGTCCCGCCGCCGCGATCCTGGTGACCAGCGGCCCGCTGCGGCGGGTCAGAAGGATGATCGCGGCTGCGGTGGCGAGGATCATCAGCGGACGCACCGGCACCGTCGCCGCCCCCCAGATCGCAAACAGCAGCGCGGCGTCGAATTCGGCGCGGATCAGCAGCCAGGCGAGCAGGGCGGAATAAGGAATGCCGATCGCGAACCCTATCAGCGCCACCCGGGCATAGCGGCGGGCAGCCCAGGCGCCGGAGAGGAAGCCGGTCTTGAGCGCGGCCATGCCGAACAGCATGTAGCCGAGCGTTTCCCAGCTGAACAGCAACAGGCCCTTGAACGGGCCGAACAGCTGCACGGTGAACCGGTCCTGGAGGATCGCGGGGTAGGATCCGCGATAGAGCGCCAGTTCCTTGGCGATCTCCGCGCCGTCGGGTCGACCGAAGCTCCGTTCGACGTCCCGCCAGGCGGCGAGCGCTTCGGCGCTGCTGCCGGGTTCGGCCGCGGCTGCGGCGGTGAGGAAGAAGCTGCCGCTGATCGCCGCGAACAGGGCGAACTGGATCAGGACCAGGCCGATTCCCCACACGACCAGCGCACGCGGCGCCTTGTCGTGGAACAAAGCGGCGATCATTCCGGCAAAGGCGTAGCCGAACAGGATGTCGCCGTGCCAAAGCAGATAATAATGAAGCAGGCCGATCGCGCCGAGCCAGAGCATCCGACGGTAGTGGATCGCGGTCGCATTTTCGCCCTTCGTCTCCGCGCCCTGGATCACCAGCAGCATGCTGGCGCCGAACAGGAAGGAGAACAGGCCGCGCATCTTGCCGTCGATGAAGACGAAGGCGAACACCCACGCCGCGAGATCCGCCCCGGAGGTCAGCCCGTAGGCCGCGGGATTCATATAGGCCTGGGGCGGCATCGCGAAATCGACGATGTTCATCGCCAGGATGCCCATCACCGCCACGCCGCGCACGATGTCGAGCGTGGCGATGCGCGATGTCTCGATCATTGCGGCTCCCTGCTGCGCTCGCACGGGAGCGTTCTTCGGTGGCGACGGCGTCGCCGCCACCTGGCGGTCATTCCTGAGAAGGCTTGGATTGGAGCTGGATGTAGTTGGCGAGGCCCATCTGACGGATCATGTCGAATTGCCGCTCGAGATAGTCGATATGCTCCTCCTCGTTGCCGAGGATCTCGGCGAAGAGGTCGCGGCTGACGAAGTCGCGCACCGACTCGCAATGGGCGATCGCGCCCTTCAACTGCTCGGCCGCTTCGAGTTCCACGTCGAGATCGGCACGCAGCGCTTCCTCGACATTCTCGCCGATCCGAAGACGGCCCATCAGCTGGAAGTTGGGCAGGCCATCGAGGAACAGGATGCGTTCCGCCAGACGATCGGCGTGCTTCATCTCGTCGATCGACTCGTGGCGCTCGAACTCGGCGAGGTGGCCGATGCCCCAATGGTCGAACAGGCGGTAGTGGAGCCAATATTGGTTCACCGCCGTGAGTTCGTTCTTAAGCGCTTCGTTGAGCAGCTCGATGACTCGCGCGTCGCCTTTCATGTTCGGCTCCCTGTGGTGCTGAGGAGCCTTTCGGACGATGGGCGTGCAGCGTCAAGCCTTCGTGCACGCGGCACGACGGGGCGGGGTCAGGCTGCGTTCTGCTCCGCGGCGATCAATTCCTTGGCGAAGGAAAAGCATTGCCCGCAGCGCGGCTTGCGGCCGAAGCTGCGATACGCACTGGTGGGACAGGAAGCGCCCTCGCGCGCAGCCTTGCGCACGTCGCATTCACGAATCGCATTGCAGACACAGACGATCATGCTGATCGGCTTAGCCGATAATGAGACTAAGTCGCAATAGCTAACGTTCCGACTTTCGGATCATCAGTTTCAGGCCGGACCAGACGGGATCGACGGCACAGACCTTCACGTCCACCAGGCCGGTGGGAAGCGCGACGGCGCGGATCACATCCTCGGTGACGTCGCTGGCGAGCCCCGCCGACTTCTTCGGCCACGACACCCAGAGGAAACCGGCCGGCGCGAGGAGAGGACGCAATTGCGCAACCTTTTCTTCGAGCATCGCACGGCAAGTGACGAAAAGATGGGCAGCCTCCACCCCGTGGGCCGGCGCTTCGAGCAGGTGAAGCTCGAGTCCCGCTGCCTCGATCTCCGCCCGCACGCTGTCGGGCATGTCGTCCCACCAGACGCGCAGTCCGTTCTTGAGCGAAAGCTTGCGGGCGAGCGGGCTCCCGGAATAGCCGCTCGGCGCCGCCTGCTGCGCTTCAGCCAATGCCGTGGGCTTTGAGGAAGCCGGTCAGCGCCGCGCTTCCCGCCGTTCCCGCAATGCCGAGGGCCCAGCTGCCGACCTTCTTGAGCAGGGCGACAGCAGTCTTTTCATCGCCATTCTCGGCCTTGCCCGCAGCTTTCTCGATCAGCTCGGCCTCGATCTCGGCGTCGTCGTTGCCGGTGCCGCGTACCTGGAGCGCGAGATCGCGCAGCGCTGCTACGAGCGCAGGATCCCCGCTCTGGTTGACGCTGCCGGTGACCGTGGCGCTGGCCGCGGGCCCGACCGCCACGCTTTGACTGTTGCTGACGTCGACATCATATTTCGTGCCCATGTGATCCACCCTTTCGATGGTGAAGTTCTGCTCGACGTAGATTTGCGCCTGCTCCACGTCGTCGAGCATCTGGAGCAGCTTGCGGCGAATGTTGGGCCGCATCGGGCTCGCCGCCAGCTCCCGGCGCAGGCCGTCGATCCGGCCGGGATAGAGGCGCGCGAATGCGGCATAGCAATAAGCGGTGAGATCCGTGGTGCCTTGCACCTTGTCCCGAAGACGGCTGACGTGCCGTGTATATTCGTTGAAGACCTCCTGGACTCGTTCGTGATCCAGGTCGGAATCCGGCATTGCGCAGATTTGCGAGAGCGCCTCGACATCCTGCAGCATCCGGACGAGATAGGTTCTCACCGTCCGCGCGCCGCTGCGATACGCCGTCGCCCGTCCGGTGGCGGCGCCCTGCGGTGGGAAGATCGTGAACAGTTCGAACGGCTTGCCGACGCCTGCGATGGTGAGACGAATGCCCACGGGCTGGCCAGGCGGCACCGCTTCTAGTGCGGCATCGGTCTCGGCCACCACGAACGCGCGACCCGAACGGACATGCCCGGCGCCGGCATCGGTGCCGCGCTTGACCGTCGCAGCGGCCCACAGGCGACCGCTTGCCTGACCCTGGCGGCCCAGCGGCCGGCCTTCGCTGCGAGCGCCGGCGAGGCGAACCGGTCGATCGAGCAGTGCGCGGGCGATCGTGCAGACCTCGTCCAGATCCTGGGGCTCCGGGCGGATTCTGAACAGGAACTCGAAGCGGCCGTTCACCAGGCCGTCGAAATAGCAGGCCTTGCGCACGAGGCTGACCTCAGCCCCGTTGCTCAGCCGCCGGGGCAGGCTCAAGCGCAGCCCGGGCACGCCGCAGACCAGGCTGTTCTCGCCGATCCACGACTCGAAGCCCTTGAGCAGCCGCATGCGCACCGCACCGATGCCGCGCAGATAGCCGAATGTCGGGTCGGGCCAGCGCGGCCGGGTCAGCCGGGTCACCGGTGCGGCCTGAAGGCTCCTGAAGTCGCAGAAGGGCAGCACCACCGTAACGAGCAAATCCGCCCCCCGATGTAAGTGGGGGTCGGCGCACGATGTCCTTTTGAGGGGCGCTGGCGCCGATCCCGGCTACGCTACGACAAGGTTCTTGCGAGCCCCGCCGCATCGCTATGCTGCCGCCTTGCGACGGCAATCCTCGCTTGATCCACTAGATGCAAATCCAAGCGACCTGCCTATGATGTGCTGCCGCCATGCCCGGAGGCCCGACGTCAACGCCCGGTCCTCTGCCGGGTATTCCCATTGTACCGGAAATTCGCTGCGCCGCCAATGGCCTCGCACTGGCAGCGCAACGGCGGTCGCGAGGTCGGCCCCGTCAGGCGACGGTGAGTTCGCCGCCCATCAGCTGCGGGAAGAAGGCCTCGTTGGACTCGCGCAGCTGGGTGAGCTTGACGTCCAGCCCGCCATCCTCACCGACGAGCGCGTCGCCGCCGGTGGTGCCGGCGAAGGTGATCGGCACGCCGGCCTCGTGGGCAGCGTGCTGCAGCGCCTCGCCGTCCGCCGTCGTCACCAGGTAGCGGCCCTGATCCTCTCCGAACAGCATGGCATGCGGATCGGTGCCGAACAGATCGGCGTCGAGCATCGCACCGACGCCGCCCGCAAGCGCCATCTCGGCGAGGGCGACCAGCAGTCCGCCATCCGACAGATCGTGAACGGCGGTGAGCGCGCCGGCGCCGATCTGCGCGCGAACGAAATCGCCATTCCTGCGCTCGACGGCGAGATCAACCGGTGGCGGCGGCCCGTCTTCGCGGCCGGCGATCTCGCGCAGCCACAGCGACTGGCCGAGATGCCCCCTGGTCTCACCGATCAGGTAGATCGGCTGGCCCTCGCCCTTGAAGGCGATCGTCGCCGACTGCCGCCAGTCTTTGAGCAGGCCGATGCCGCCGATCGCCGGGGTCGGCAGGATCGCGGAGCCGCTGCCATCTTCATTCTTGGTTTCGTTGTAGAGCGAGACGTTGCCCGACACGATCGGGAAGTCGAGCGCCGTACATGCTTCCGCCATGCCGTGGATGCAGCCGACGAACTGGCCCATGATCTCGGGCCGCTGCGGATTGCCGAAATTCATGCAATCGGTCGTCGCGAGCGGAGTCGCGCCGACGGCGATCAGGTTGCGCCAGCATTCGGCGATGGCCTGCTTGCCGCCCTCGTACGGATCGGCATAGCAGTAACGCGGCGTCACGTCGGTGGCGATCGCCAGGCCCTTGTCGGTGCCGTGGACGCGGACCACGGCGGCGTCGCCGCCGGGCCGCTGGACGGTGTCGGCCCCGACCATGTGATCATATTGCTCCCAGATCCAGCGGCGGCTGGCGAGATCGGGCGAGCCGATCAGGGTCAGCAGATCGGCACCGGGCTCGGTGCCGCTCGGAACGCCGGCGAGCGGCGCCGGCTTCGGGGTTTCGACCCAGGGACGATCGTAGCAGGGCGCGTCGTCGGCGAGAGGCGCCAGCGGGATGTCGGCGACGATCGCATCGTTCCAGCGCAGCACCAGATGGCCGGTATCGGTCACCTTGCCGATCACCGCGAAATCGAGTTCCCATTTGCGGAAGATCGCCTCGGCCTCGGCCTCGCGGCCGGGCTTCAGCACCATCAGCATGCGCTCCTGGCTTTCGGAGAGCATCATCTCGTAAGGCGTCATGCCCTCTTCGCGGCAGGGGACGCTGTTCATGTCGAGCTCAAGACCGACTCCGCCCTTCGAAGCCATCTCGACCGAAGAGGAGGTCAGGCCGGCCGCGCCCATGTCCTGGATCGCGACGATCGCGTCCGACGACATCAGCTCGAGACACGCCTCGATCAGCAATTTCTCGGTGAACGGATCGCCGACCTGCACCGTCGGGCGCTTCTCCTCGCTGTCTTCCGAGAAGTCGGCCGAGGCCATGGTCGCGCCGTGGATGCCGTCGCGGCCCGTCTTGGAACCGACGTATACGACCGGATTGCCGATGCCGGCCGCGGCCGAATAGAAGATCTTGTCGGTGTCGGCCACGCCGACGGTCATCGCGTTGACGAGGATGTTGCCGTCATAAGCGGCATGAAAATTCACCTCCCCGCCCACGGTCGGCACCCCGACGCAATTGCCGTAGCCGCCGATGCCCGACACCACGCCCGCAATCAGGTGCCGCATCTTCGGATGGTCGGGGCGGCCGAAGCGCAGCGCGTTCAAGTTGGCAACGGGGCGCGCGCCCATGGTGAAGACGTCGCGCAGGATGCCGCCGACGCCGGTCGCCGCACCCTGATAGGGCTCGATGTAGGACGGGTGGTTGTGGCTCTCCATCTTGAAGATCGCCGCCTGGCCGTCGCCGATGTCCACCACGCCCGCATTCTCGCCGGGACCCTGGATCACCCAGGGCGCGGAGGTCGGCAGCTTTTTCAGATGGACGCGCGAGGATTTGTAGGAGCAATGCTCCGACCACATTACCGAGAAGATGCCAAGCTCGGTGATGTTCGGCTCGCGTCCCATCGCGTGGAGCACGCGCTGATATTCGTCGGGGGACAGGCCGTGCTCGGCGACGATCTCGGGGGTGATGGATTCGCTCATGCGCGGCCTCCTAATGGTTCCCGCCCGATTTGTCGAAACCCGCCGCACATGGTAAGGTGATCACGTTTTGTTCTCAGCAAAGGAGGTCGAAATGAGCGTCAGGCCGGTTCCGGCGGGTTATGCGAGCATCACGCCCTATCTTGTGGTCGATAATGCCGAAAAGGCTATCGCCTTCTACGCACAGGCTTTTGGCGCCGAGGAGACGCTTCGGATGGCGATGGGTAATCGCATCGGCCATGCCGAGCTGCGGATCGCCGACTCGATGCTCATGCTTGCCGACGAATTCCCGGAGATGGACATCGTCGGCCCGAAGACTCGTGGCGGCGCGACGTCCAGCCTGCTGCTCTACACCGAGGATGTCGACGGATTGTTCGCGCGGGCGATTTCGGCGGGCGCCACCGAGGAGCGGCCGCCGGTCGACGAATTCTGGGGCGATCGGCGCGGCACCATCGTCGATCCGTTCGGCCATCGCTGGTCGCTTGCCACCCACAAGGAAGATGTCGACGCAGCGGAGATGCAGCGCCGCATGCAAAGCATGATGGCGTCCGGCGAGCCGAGCTGATCGCAGACGATCGGGCTGCGCGGTGAGGACCTGACGGGTGCAAAGAAAAAGGTGGGAGCCGGATGGCTCCCACCTTCTTGTCGCATGAGATCCGTTCGTGCGGGCGAACGGATCGGTCGATCAGGCCTTGCAGCTCTGGCTGCCCTTGCCGGGCGCGGTGAGGGTGACTTCCTTGGCATTGTCGGAGACCGACCAGCCTTCGCCCTTGTAGGGCGGCTTGCCGCCTTCGGTGTTCAGCACGGTTGGGGTGCCATCCTTCTCGGTGCGGGCACGGGCGGTGTTGTTGGTGTAGAAGTCGACGTAGACGAGGCTGTTGTCCTTGCAGCGGAAGGTTCGGCTGGCCTGGATCATCGGCGGTGCCTCGACCGGCGGCGCCTTCTTGAGTGCATCGGCCTGGGTGTCGACCGGCCCGGCGACGATCGTCTCCGGCTCGCTGTTGCAGGCGGCAAGGCCCAGAAATGCCGCGCAGGACACGGCGACGAGGAAGGGGGTCTTGTTCATAGGTTTTTCTTCGCCACCTTATCCGAGTGCGTCAAGGTGAAATTGCAACGGCTGCGCCGAGCAGGGAAGCGGGCACGCTACGAGGCGGACAATTTCGCATCCGAACCGATATCTGCTGATAGCGATAAAGGTTGCGGTCGGTGCCATTATCCGTACCCTAAAAGGTCGCAAAGGTGAAGAACGGAGCCCAAATGCAGCGTGTCCGCATCGGACTGACGGGACTTGCCTTCGTGTTCGTCCTCGTGCTGCTCGGTGCCGTGTTCACGCGGCCGACGGCGGAAGCGCCGATCACCGTGAACAATCTCGAATCGAATGCGACCGGATCGGAGGCCGACATCGGCAATGCCGGCGAGCCGACCGAACCTCTCGCCGAGCTCGGCGTCGCTCCGGGCAACGTCGACGCCAACAAGGCAGGAGCGGTTGCGCCGGCCGACGCGCGCTGAGGCGGCGCGCCTCGGGGCGATCATCGGCTTTGCGGCGAGCCTCGCGTCGCTCGAGCTGATCGTTGGCGTCGGCCTCAGCCGGGACCAATCACCGCTGCGCGCGGAGGCGCTCGCATTCCTGATGGTGCGGCCCTGGCTGCTGGTGCTGCTCGCGGTCGCGGCGTGTCGCCTGCCCCTGGCATGGCGGAGCGCGGCATATGCCGGCTTCCTGCTGCTCGCCGGGCCGACCGAGTCGCTTTACCTCGCGCGCTTCGGCAATCCGGATCCGTGGCCGGAGATGCTCCGCGGCTGGGCGGCCACCGCGCTTCTGCTGGGAGTGCTCGACATCCTGGTGCAAGCCGCCCGGCGGCGCGCCCCCGGAAGGGGCGTTCCGGCCGCCGGGATCGCCATGCTGATGCTGTTCGCGGTTCCGCCGGTCCTTGCCCCGTTTCGGACGCTCGTCGTCGGCCCGGGTGACGGTCGCCCGGCTGCAGGGAGGCCCGAACTGCTGCTGATGACGGCGCTGCCCATCGTCTGGGGCGAGGGCGGTGCTTTCGATCCCAAATCCCGGCCGGCGCTGGCCTACACTGCCCTCAAGGAAGAGTTCACGATCCGCCCGATCGATACGCTCGACGCGCGAACCCTGTCCGGTGCCGGTCTGCTGCTTCTCGCGCAGCCGCGCTGGCTGGCGCCGCACGAGCTTGCGGCGCTGGATGGCTGGGTACGCCGGGGCGGTCGATTGTTGGTCCTCACCGATCCGCAGCTGGTGTGGCCGTCCGATCTGCCCATCGGCGACGTCCGTCGCCCGCCGCCGCTCGGACTACTCGGGCCGCTGCTCGATCATTGGGGCGTGACACTGGCGCCTGGAGCCGGGGGGCGGGTCGCGGTCGATGCGCCCGGCCGCCTGGTCCTCGATCACCCCGGCCGCCTCATCGCCGCGGCGCCCGCCTGCCGCACCATCCGGCCCTATTGGGCGGAATGTCGCCTCGGCGCAGGGCATGTCCAGCTGATCGCGGATGCCGATCTGTTGCGTGACGATCTCTGGACCGTGCCGGGGGAAGGCGGCGACGCCAGGCATCGGCGCAGCGCCGACACGCCGCTGGTCATCGCCGATCTGCTCGATCGGCTGGCCGGGAACGAGCGACGGCGCGTGCGCGCCCCCGTCGTCTGGGCACGGCGCGATGTGCCGCCCACGCGGGCACTTATCCTCGCTCTTATGCCTCTGCTCGCCTTGGGCATCGCTTCGCTCGCCGCCTTTGCCTTGCTCCACCGCCGGCGCGCAGCCTAGCCACAGACTTATCCACAGCTTTACTCAGCCGGGGAAATGACTTAGCCGAGCCAGAACAAACCACGAATCTCCATCGAATTCCCTCTGCCGGGCATGAAATCCCCAAAAAAGGCATGAAATCCCCTTCCCTCAGGGGGGCGGGAATGTTATCCACTGTGCTCTAAAGTTTCGGGGCACTTCTCTGATCGGCCGGCAGGCACGCGGAGCGCTGGTACGCGCTGCCGTGGACGGGGGAGGTCCGCGTATGTGGAGCGGGGCGCAAAAAGGGCGTGGAGATCGACGACTTCTTTCAGGGAAGCGCGCTCAACGCGGTAGATGCCAAGGGGCGTCTTTCCGTTCCCGCCTTCGTCCGCTCGGTGATCGAGCGCGGCTCCGACGCACGCGCGGTCGTGATCGGCGCTCATGAAATCTCGCCATGCCTGACGGCCTATGGCCGCAATTATGCCCGAAACCTGTATCGCGAGATGGAACGGCGCCGCCTGGCCGAGGAGGAGCGCGGCGGAACCCTGCAGGACCATTACGCCCGTGCCCGCCGCACCTTCGGCATGACCGAGGATGTTCCGTACGACACCAGCGGCCGCATCATCTTGCCCCCGATGATGCGCCGCAAGGGCGGCATCGAGGATCTCGCCCTGTTCGTCGGCGTCGGCGGCACGGTCGAAATCTGGAATCCGCGGGTCGCGCTCGAGCAAGGCGATCAGGACCTGCGCGACATCGCCGCCTGGCGGCTCGAAGAGAAGGGGATCACGCCGTGAGCCCGGATGCTGCCGCCCCGCACGTTCCGGTCCTGCTCGCCGAAGTGATCGCCGGTCTCGCCGTTCAGAACGGCGAAATCCACGTCGACGGCACCTTCGGGGCCGGCGGCTATACCCGTGCCATCCTGGAAAAAGGGGCCGCTCATGTCTTCGCCTTCGATCGCGATCCCGATGCGATCCGGGAAGGCGAAGGTCTGGCGGCTGCTTGCGGGGGGCGCCTGACGCTGGTGCCGGAGCGTTTTTCCCGGATGCGTCAGGCGCTTGCCGCCCGCGGCGTGGCGGCGGTCCATGGCGTCACGCTCGACATCGGCGTGTCGTCGATGCAGCTCGATCGTGCCGATCGCGGCTTCTCCTTCCAGGCCGACGGGCCGCTCGACATGCGCATGGAGCGGGACGGGGAGAGCGCGGCCGACTTCCTCAACAATGCGTCCGAGGAGATGATCGCCGACATCCTCTACACCTATGGCGAGGAGCCGAAGTCGCGCCGCATTGCCCGCGCGATCGTCGCTGCGCGTCCTCTAGGGAGGACTACGGAGCTCGCTGAAGTCGTACGGAAATCCTGCGGGTGGCATCAGGGCATGAAGAAAGACCCGGCAACCCGCACGTTCCAGGCGGTGCGCATCCACTTGAACGAAGAATTGAAGGAGCTCGAGAATGGCCTCGAGGCGGCCGAGCAAGTGCTGAAACCGGGCGGGCGCCTCGCCGTGGTGACGTTTCACAGCCTTGAGGACCGGCTGGTGAAACGCTTTCTCAAGGCGCGGAGCGGCGCCACGCCGGCCGGCTCGCGTCACTTGCCGGAGCAGGTGTCGGGTCGCCCGATGCCCAGCTTCGACGCCGTCGCCAAACCGGTGCGCGCCGGCGCGGCCGAACTCGCCGGAAATCCTCGCGCGCGTTCGGCCACGCTGCGGGTCGCACGCCGTACCGCCGCCCCCGCCTGGGGCGGCCAGAATGAAGCGCCGTTGATCGGCAAAGAAGGTATGCCCGCATGATCGTCAGGGGTTTCAAGTCGGTGATCTGGGTCGCCACCGTCGGCGGCGCTGCCCTTGCCTGCTACATGGTGTCGCTGCAGGTGGCGACCGAGCGCGCCGATCTGGCCAAGGTCGAGCGGCAGATCATCGCGGCCAAGCGCGACATCCGTTCGCTGCAGACGGAGCTCGGCACCCGCGGCCGTCTGTCGCAGCTGGAGCAATGGAACACCGAGGTTCTTGCCCTGTCCGCGCCCTCCTCGGCCCAGTTCCTGCAGAATGAAGTGAAGCTCGCCCGGTTCGAGAAGACAGACAAGTCGTTCGAGGAGCGCAGCGCCGAGGTGCGCATGGCCGCGCTCAGCACCGGCGACGAAGTTCCGGCGGTGGTCACCCAGCCCCGGATCGTCCGCGCGGTCGCGCCGACGGCGGCGCCCAGCCTGCCGGTCGTGCGCCAGGCGAGCTACACCCCGGGCCTCGCCAAGCCGCAGCCGCTTGGCGGCGCCGCGCCGCAGGCGAGACCCGTGCAGGCTCAGCCCCAGGCTCGGCCCGCCCCGGCCGCAGCGAAGCCCGTCGTAACCGCAAAGGCGGAGATCAAGCCGTCCAGGCCCGCCGATGCGAAAGCGCCGCAGAAAGCAGGCGTGAAGCCGGTCGTGAAGGTCGCGGATGCCAAGGCGCCGGCCCGGAGCGTCCCGACCAAGGCGGCTCCAACGAAGTCCGAAACCAGGCCGGCTGCCAAGCCCCCGGTGCTGGCCAAGGCCGACGCAAGGCTCCCGGCCAAGCCGGCTGCGACCGAGAAGCCGCGCGCCTCGCGGCTCGACGGCAAGCTCACTGCCGAAATCCGGTCGGGCGCCCACAAGGGTCAGGGGAGCGGCGGCAACTGATGGCGACGCTTGCAGCCGAAGTCGCGAAGTTCAAGGGGGCGCCGGACCGCCCTCAGGGTCTTGCGATCACCTATCAGCGCCTGATGCTGGTGATGCTGGTCTTCGCCGGCGTCACCTTGATGATCGTCGGCCGCCTGCTGTTCCTGCAGGTCTTCACCGATCGCGCCGGATCTGCTCAGATCGCGAACCCGCTGGTGCCGCCGCGGGCCGATATCGTCGATCGTAACGGTTTGCCTCTGGCCCGGACGATCGACGCCTGGTCGATCGCGATCCATCCCAACCGGCTGATCAGCAATCCGTCCGATCTCGCGCAGAAGCTCGCGGAGCTGATGCCCGAGAAGACGGCAGCAGAATATAAGGCGCTGCTCACCTCCGGCAAAAGCTTCGTCTATCTCAGCCGCCGGGCGGTGCCGGAACTCGTCGCGGCCGTGAACGCGCTCGGCGAGCCGGCGATCGCGTTCGATCGCGAGCCCGAGCGCCTCTACCCGCAGACGGCGATGGCCGGCCATGTCCTCGGCTGGACCGACATGGAAGGGCATGGCGTCACCGGCATGGAGAAGGTGCTCGAAGGGCGCCTCACCGATCCCGCGACCCGCGCGGATCCGGTTGCGCTGTCGATCGACAGCCGCGTCCAGGCGGCGATGGAGAGCGAACTCGGCGCCGCCGTCGCCAAGCACAGCGCCGAAGGCGGCACCGGCATCGTGCTGGACGTGCGCACCGGCGAGGTCGTGGCAATGGCGTCGATGCCGACCTTCAATCCCAATGCCGCCGGCAGGTCCGATCCGAACGCCCTGTTCAACCGCGCTACGATGGGCGTCTACGAACTCGGATCGACGTTCAAGCCGATCACCGTCGCCGCGGCGATCGATGCGGGCGTGATCAAGTCGGTGACCCAGCGTTATCCCTCTGGTGCGCCGATCCAGATCGGTCGCTTCCGGATCAAGGACGATCACCCGATCGCCGGCAGCGCGAACATCGTCGAGACTCTGGTCCACTCGTCGAACATCGTCACCGCGCAAATCGCCGATCAGATGGGTGTGCAACGGATGCAGGCGGCGTTCCGAGCGCTCGGCTTCCACGAGCCCGCTTATATCGAGATCGACAAGGCGCGGCCGCTGTTTCCGCGCGAATGGAGCCGGGCGACGGTGCTCACGAGCGGCTTCGGCCATGGCGTCGCGGTGTCGCCGCTCCACCTCGCCAGCGCCTATGCGGCCTTGGTCAATGGCGGCATCTGGCGCCCGGCGACTCTGATGAAGGTGTCGAAGCCGAGCGCCGGTCGCCGCGTCTATGCGGAATCCACCAGTCTGACCATGCGCAAGCTGCTGCGCATGATCGTGCTGACCGGAACCGGCCGCAAGGGCGATGCGCCCGGCTACCGGGTCGGCGGCAAGACCGGGACGGCGGAGAAGACGGCGTCCGGCGGATACTCGCGCAAAGTGAACATCTCGACGTTCGCGGCGGTCTTCCCCATGGACAATCCGCGCTACGTGGTGATTGCGATGCTCGATGCGCCGAAGGCCACTGCCGATACCTATGGCTTCACCACCGCCGCCTGGACCGCCGCTCCGGTCGTGTCCAAGGTGATTTCGCGCACCGCCCCTCTGCTCGGGATCGTTCCCGACGACAGCCACGATCTCGACGTCTCCGACATGATGGCCATGGTCGCCAAGAAGGAAAAATGATGCTTTTGGGTGCGCTGACCGGAACCGGGGACGACAGGCGCGTCACCGGCTTCGCGATCGATCACCGCAAGATTGCTCCGGGCACCGTTTTCGGCGCCTTCCGCGGCACGACCTTCAACGGCGAAGACTTCATTCCTCAGGCGGTGGCGTCGGGCGCGATCGCCGTGGTGGCGCGGCCGGAGGTCAAGGTCGAAGGTGCGCTCCACGTCCCGGCGGAGGAGCCGCGGCGCGCCTTCGCCCGTCTGGCCGCCAAATTCTTCGCGCCCTTTCCCGAAACCGTTGTCGCGGTCACCGGCACCAACGGCAAGACCTCGAACGTCGAGTTGACACGGCAGCTGTGGCGAATGGCCGGCCATCACGCAGCGTCGATCGGAACCCTCGGCGTGACCACAGCCGACGACCAGGTCACCACCGGCCTGACTACGCCCGACGTGGTCACCTTCCTGTCGAACATGGCGGGCCTTGCCAGGGAGGGCGTCACCCACGCGGCCTTCGAGGCGTCCAGCCACGGCCTCTCCCAATATCGCACCGAAGGACTGCCGGTGCGGGCTGCGGCCTTTACCAACTTCACCCGCGACCATCTCGATTA
The DNA here is from genome assembly GCF_004135585.1 of Sphingosinicella sp. BN140058. Classification (NCBI taxonomy): domain Bacteria; kingdom Pseudomonadati; phylum Pseudomonadota; class Alphaproteobacteria; order Sphingomonadales; family Sphingosinicellaceae; genus Sphingosinicella; species Sphingosinicella sp. BN140058. The sequence goes on from NZ_CP035501.1 coordinate 3,454,594, forward strand.
TCATGGCACGATGGAGGCCTATTTCGAGGCCAAGATGCGCCTGTTTACCGAGGTCGTGGAGCCCGACGGCACCGCAATCGTCTGGATGGACGATGCCAAATCCGGCGAAGTCGTCCGGCGCTGCCGCGATCGCGGCGTCCGCGTGATCACGGTCGGCACTGCCGGCGAGACCCTGCGGCTGATCGAGCGGACACCCTCGCAACTCGGTCAGACGCTGATCGTCGAAGCCGAAGGGCAGCGTCACACGATCAAGCTGCCGCTGATCGGTGCCTATCAGGCCGCCAATGCCCTGACGGCCGCGGGCCTTGTCCTCGCAACCGGGGGCGATCTGGCGCAGACCTTCGCCGGGCTGGCGCGGGTGCAGCCGGTGCGCGGCCGCCTCGAACGGGCGGTGATCAGCCGCGCCGGTGCGCCCGTCTATGTCGATTATGCGCATACGCCGGATGCGATCGAGGCCGCGATCGCCGCGCTCCGTCCCCACGCCAGGGGACGGCTGATCATCGTCTTCGGCGCCGGCGGCGACCGCGACGTCGGCAAGCGTTCCGAAATGGGCGCGACCGCCGCACGCCTGGCCGATCTCGTCATCGTCACCGACGACAATCCTCGGAGCGAGGATCCGGCCGTGATCCGCCGCCACGTCCTCGATGGTGCGCCCGGCGCGCGGGAAATCGGCGGCCGGCGCGATGCGATCGCGGCCGCCATTGCCGAGGCGGAGAGCGACGACATCGTGCTTCTCGCCGGCAAGGGCCACGAACAGGGCCAGATCGTCGGCGACGAGGTGCTGCCGTTCGACGATGTCCAGGTTGCGCGGGAGTGCGCGATATGACGGACGCTCCGCTCTGGACCGCCGCTGAGATCGCCGCTGCGGTCGGCGGCGCCGCGTCGGCCGAATTCGCGGTCTCGGGCATCGCCTTCGATTCGCGCGAGGTTGAGCCCGGTCATCTCTTTCTGGCGCTGAAGGGCGAGGCCACGGACGGCCATCTGTTTCTCGACAAGGCGTTTGCCGCGGGGGCGGCCGGCGCGGTCGTGTCGCAGCCGATCGAGCAACCGCACGTGCTCGTCGCCGACACGACCGCCGCCTTGAACGATCTCGGCCGGGCCAGCCGCGCCCGCAGTGCTGCCCAAATCTGCGGCGTCACTGGCTCGGTCGGGAAAACCGGGACGAAGGAGGCGCTGTTCGCGGCGCTCGACCGGGGGATGCCCGGCGCTGCCCATCGCTCGGTCAAGAGCTACAATAATCATACGGGCGTTCCGCTGTCGCTGGCGCGGATGCCCCGTGAGGCACGCTTCGGCGTGTTCGAGATGGGCATGAACCACGCCGGCGAGCTCGCCGCCCTGACCCGGCTCGTCCGTCCTCACGTCGCAATCGTCACCGCAATCGCACCGGCCCACCGCGAGTTCTTCGCCTCGGACGAGGATATCGCCGACGCCAAGGGCGAGATCTTTCAGGGACTGGAAGCGGGCGGCACCGCCATAATTCCGTTCGATAGCCCGCACCGGGACCGGCTGATCGCCGCCGCGCGGCCGCATGCCGCCCGGATCCTCACCTTCGGCCTGGCCGAAGGCGCGGATATTCGCGCCAAGGATGTCGTCGGTGCGCCGGGCGGCGGATCGCTGGTCACGGCCATCCTGCCGCAGGCGGCGCTGACCTTCACGATCGCCCAGCATGGCGAGCATTGGGTGTCGAACGCGCTTGCCGTGCTCGGTGCGGTGGAGGCGATGGGCGGCGATCTCGCCGCGGCGGGGCTCGCATTCGCCGACATGCCCGGGCTCAAGGGGCGTGGCGAGCGCCACCGCATCGCAGCGGTCGGCGGCGAGGCGCTGCTGATCGACGAGAGCTACAATGCCAACCCGGTGTCGATGGCTGCGACATTGAAGACTTTCGGGGCCGAAGAGGTCTCCGGCCGTCGCATCGCCGTGCTCGGCGCGATGCGCGAACTCGGAACGTCCTCTGGGGATTATCACGCCGCACTGGCCGGGCCGATCGAGGCCGCGCGGGTCGATCTCGCGATCCTCGTCGGCGCCGAGATGGCGCCGCTGGCAAAAGCACTTGGCCCGCGGATCAAAATGGCGCATGTGCCCGATGCCGCGTCGGCGATCGAGCTCGTTCAGGACGAGTTCGGGCCGGGTGACGCGATACTCGTCAAGGGCTCAAACTCGATCGGTCTCGCCGCGTTGGTCGAAGCGCTGGCGAGCGGGAAAAGCTAATGTTTTACTGGATCGCCGAACAGCTTGGCTTTCCCGGGGTGCTGAACCTCATCCGCTACATCACGTTCCGCGCCGGTGCGGCCACGGCGACCGCGCTGCTGATCGGGCTGCTGATCGGGCCGAAGTTCATCGGCTGGCTGCGGGTGCGGCAGGGCAAGGGGCAACCGATCCGCGCCGACGGGCCGCAGACCCACCTCGCCAAGCGCGGCACGCCGACGATGGGCGGCCTGATGATCCTCACCTCGCTGACGGTGACGATGCTGCTGTGGATGGATTTCGGCAATCGCTATCTGTGGGCGTGCCTGTTCATCACCGTCGGCTTCGGGCTGATCGGCTTTCTCGACGATTACGACAAGGTCACCAAGCGCAGCCACAAGGGTGTGTCCGCCAAGGTGCGTCTGCTCGCCGAGTTCGTCGTCGCCGGCATCGGCTGCTGGATCATCACGCGCGGCGTCGGCACCGAGCTCTACATCCCCTTCTACAACGGGCCGGTTATCGATCTCGGGCCGTTCTACGTCGTCTTCGCCGCCTTCGTCGTCGTCGCTTTCGGCAATGCGGTGAACCTCACCGACGGCCTCGACGGGCTGGCGACCATGCCGGTGATCATCGCCAGCCTCGCCTTGCTGGTGCTGTCCTACGTCGTCGGCAATTCCATCTTCGCCAATTATCTCGGCATTCCCCATGTCTACGGGACCGGTCACCTGACCGTTCTCTGCTCCGCGATCGTCGGCGCCGGCCTCGCCTTCCTGTGGTTCAATGCACCGCCGGCGGCGGTGTTCATGGGCGATACCGGCAGCCTCGCGCTCGGCGGTGCGCTCGGCGCGATCGCGGTCTCGATCCAGCACGAAATCGTCCTCGGCATCATCGGCGGAGTGTTCGTGGTCGAGGCGCTGAGCGTGATCATCCAGGTCTTCTTCTACAAGCGCACCGGCAAGCGTGTCTTCAAGATGGCCCCGATCCACCACCATTTCGAACAGATGGGGTGGTCCGAACCGACCGTCGTCATTCGCTTCTGGATCATCAGCTTCGTGCTCGCCCTTGCCGGCCTGTCGACCCTCAAGCTGAGATGATCGCGAGCGAGGCCTTTTCCGGCAAGTCCTACGCCGTCTACGGCCTCGCGCGCTCGGGCCGCGCCACGGTCGATGCATTGCTCGCGAGCGGTGCCGACGTGACGGCCTGGGACGAGAAGCCCGAAGCAAGGGCGAGCCTCGCCCCACGCGACAAGCTTCGCATCGCGGATCCGCTTGTCACCGCGCTTTACGGCTATTCCGGGATCGTCGTCTCGCCCGGCGTGCCGATCAACCGGCATCCGATCGCCGAGCGTTCGCGTCGTTCGACGGTGCCTTTGATCGGCGACATCGAACTGTTCGCCAGGGCGCGGGCGGGGCTGCCGCCGCACAAGGTGGTCGGCATTACCGGCACCAACGGCAAGTCGACGACGAGCGCCCTGTTGCACCATATCGTCACCAGCGCCGGCCTGCCCGCGGCGCTCGGCGGCAATATCGGCCTGCCGATCCTTGGCCAGGAGCCGTTGCCCGAGGGCGGGGTCTACGTGCTGGAGCTGTCCTCCTACCAGATCGATCTTACCCATAGCCTAGACTGCGACGTCGCCATCCTCCTCAACGTCACGCCCGATCATCTCGATCGCTATGACGGCATGGACGATTACGCCGCGTCCAAGGCGCGGTTGTTCACCATGCAATCGCCCGAACATGCCGCGATCGTCGCCGCGGAGGACGATTATACCAGGGCGATCGCCGGCCAGCTCGAAGGACGGGTGATTCTGGTCTCCTCGGCGGATGTCCGCGATCAGTCGCGCTGGCCCTCGCTGCAGGGGCCGCACAATGCCCAGAACGTGGCGGCGGCGGTTGCGGCGGCGCGGGAGCTCGGCATCGACGATGCGCTGATCGCACGCGCGCTCGAAACCTATCCTGGCCTGCCGCATCGGATGGAGCGGGTCGCGGAAAAGCATGGCATCCTGTTCGTCAACGATTCCAAGGCGACCAATCCGACTTCAACCGCGCCGGCGCTCGCCGCCTACCCCGCGATCCACTGGATTCTCGGCGGCTTGGCCAAGTCCGACGATCTCGACGCCTGCTTGCCCTATCTCGATCATGTCCGTGCCGCCTACGCGATTGGCGATGCCGCGGACCAATTCGTGAAAATATTGTCTACAAATGGTAAAAAGGTCGAAAAGAGCGTGACGCTGGAAAAAGCGATTGCCAGTGCCGCACGTCAGGCCGGGGTAGGGGAGGTCGTCCTCCTCTCTCCGGCTTGCGCCTCGTTCGACCAGTTCAAGGATTATGAGGCGCGGGGGGCAGCGTTCCGCGCGGCCGTGGAGGCATTGGCATGAGCGTGATGGCGAACCTGAAGGACAAGACGGCCAACCGTCTCGGCCGCTCCGATCGCAGCGCGGTCGGCCGGTGGTTCTGGGAAATCGATCGCGTGCTGCTGTTCTTCGTCGCCGTGCTGATCGCGATCGGCCTGATCGCGGTGGCTGCCGCTTCGCCGGCCGCAGGTCAGCGTTATTCGGGCGGCAGCGTCAGCTTCACCCCGCTTCACTATTTTTACCGCCAGCTGGTCTGGATCCTGCTCGCCCTCCCGGTGATGATCGGAGTGTCGATGCTGCCCCGCGCCAAGGCGCGGCGGCTTTGCCTGCTCGGTGCCGGCTTCTTTACATTGCTGCTCTTCCTCGTGCCCGTGATCGGCGCCGAGGTGAACGGCGCCCGGCGCTGGATCGGCATGGGGTTCACGCAGTTTCAGCCTTCCGAGTTCCTGAAGCCGCTCTACATCGTCACGATCGCCTGGCTGCTTTCGTTGAAGAACCAGGATGCGAGCCTGCCGATCGTGCCGCTCACCGGGCTGATCACCGCGCTGATCGCCTTGTTGTTGATGCAGCAGCCCAATTTCGGCGAGACGATCATCTTCGTGGCCGCGTGGGTGATGCTGCTCACCCTCTCCGGCGCCCCGATGCGCTTCCTCGTCTTCCTCGGTCTGGCCGGTCTTGCCGGCATCGTGCTCGCTTACTTCTTCTATCCGGTGGCGACGATCCGCATCGACGCCTTCCTGTTCTCTGGCGCGGAGCACGACACCTATCAGACCGACAGCGCGTTGCGGACGCTGACCGCAGGCGGCCTGTTCGGCGCCGGCCCCGGCGCCGGCATGCGCAAGTTCCAGCTGCCGGAGCCCCATACCGACTACATCTTCTCGGTGATCGGCGAGGAATTCGGGATCATCGCCTGCCTCGCCATCGCGGTCATCTATCTCGTCATCGTCGCCCGCGTGCTGATCCGCCTGCTGCACGAGGAGGATCAGTTCGTCGTCCTCGCCGCCGCGGGGCTCGTTACCCAGTTCGGCCTGCAGGCGCTGATCAACATGGCAGTCAACGTCCAGCTCGCCCCGTCCAAGGGCATGACTCTGCCGTTCATCTCCTATGGCGGCTCATCGATGGTCGCCTTGTCGATCGGCATGGGTCTGTTGCTCGCCTTCACGAGACGAAATCCCTATCTGCACCGCTCGCCCTATGTGGTGCGATGGAGCGGACGATGACCTTCTCTCGCCATTACGTTCTGGCCGCCGGCGGGACCGGCGGCCACATGATTCCGGCGCATGCACTGGCCGAGGAGCTGATGCGCCGCGGTCACCGCGTCGCCCTCGTCACCGACGATCGCGGCGCCCGCATTCCGGGCCTGTTCGACGGTGTTCAGGTCCACATCCTGCCGGCCGGGCGCTTGAGCGGCGGCCCGCTCGGCTGGTTGCGCGCGGTGCGCAAGATCTTCCTTGGGCGCGCCATGGCGCTCCGCCTGTACGAGACCTTCCGTCCGTCGGCGGTGATCGGCTTCGGCGGCTATCCGGCGCTTCCCGCCCTGATGGCGGCGCAGCGAGACCGCATCCCGACCCTGGTGCACGAACAGAATGCCGTGCTCGGCCGCGTCAACCGGCTGGTCGCCGGCAAGGTCGACGCGATCGCAACCGCTTATCCCAATGTCGATCGGCTCGGCAAAGGTCACGAAAGCAAGGTCCATCTCGTCGGCAACCCCGTCCGGGACGAGGTGCTGGCGTTGCGCGAACAGCCTTATCCCGAGCTTGCCGAGGACGGTATCTTCCGGGTTCTCGTCACCGGCGGCAGCCAGGGTGCGTCGATCCTCAGCCGGGTGGTGCCGGAAGGTCTCGGCATGCTGCCGGAGCATTTCCGTCGCCGTCTCCAGGTGACCCAGCAATGCCGGGCCGAGGATATCGAGCAGGTGCGCGCGCGCTATGCCGGTCTCGGCATTCCGGCCGATCTCGCCACCTACATCACCGACATGCCGGACAAGCTTGCCTGGTCGCACCTGATCATCGCCCGTGCCGGCGCGTCGACGATCGCCGAGCTCACCGCCGCCGGGCGTCCCGCGATTCTGGTGCCGCTGCCGAGCGCGACCGACGATCACCAGACCGCCAACGCCCGCGAGATGGCGAAGGCCGGTGGTGCCCGCATGATCCCGCAGAGGAGCTTCACGCCGATCGAACTCGCCAAGCAGATGCAGAAACTCGGCCTCGAGCCCGATGCGCTCGCCAACGCCGCATCCCGCGCCCGCTCGGTCGGCCGGCCCGACGCCGCCGGCGATCTCGCCGATCTGGTCGAACGTACCGGCCGGGATCTCGGCGCCGATCCGCTTCCGTCCAGCGAGACCGTCCTGACTCCCATTCCCAACGGTGCTTACGCATGAGAGGGGTCGGCACCGACATCGGCACCATTCATTTCGTCGGCATCGGCGGGATCGGCATGTCCGGCATCGCCGAAGTGATGCACATCCTCGGCTACAAGGTGCAGGGTTCGGACCTATCCGAAGGCTATGTCATCGAAGGTCTCCGCAAGGCGGGGATCCCGGTCACGATCGGTCAGCATGCCGACAACCTCGGCGACGCCGCGGTGGTGGTCGTCTCGACGGCGATCCGTAAGGACAATCCCGAGCTCGTCTGCGCCTACGAACGCCGCATACCGGTGGTTCGCCGCGCAGAAATGCTCGCCGAGCTGATGCGGCTCAAGTCGACGGTCGCCGTCGCCGGGACCCACGGCAAGACGACGACGACCTCGATGGTCGCCAGCCTGCTCGACGCGGGTGGGATCGATCCGACCGTGATCAACGGCGGCATCATCAACGCCTATGGTTCCAACGCGCGGCTCGGCAGCTCCGATTGGATGGTGGTCGAGGCGGACGAGAGCGACGGCAGCTTCCTGCGGCTGGACGGCACGATCGCGGTCGTCACCAACATCGATCCCGAGCATCTCGATCATTATGGCAGCTTCGACAAGGTCAAGGACGCCTTCGTCGAGTTCGTCGAAAACGTCCCCTTCTACGGCGCAGCTCTGCTCTGCGTCGATCATCCCGAAGTGCAGACGATCATGCCGCGGCTTCGCGACCGGCGGGTCGTGCCCTATGGCTTCGCGGCCCAGGCCGACGTTCGCGGCGACAATGTCCGCCCGATCGCCGGGGGCAACCTCTTCGACGTCTCCATCCGCGACCGAAGCGGAGAGGTCCGCACCATCCGCGACATCGAACTGCCGATGCCGGGCCGCCACAACGTCCAGAACGCGCTCGCGGCCATCGGCGTCGCCGCGGAACTCGGCATTCCCGATGCGGTCATTGCCCAGGGCTTTGCCAAGTTCCACGGCGTCAAGCGCCGCTTCACCAAGGTCGGCGAGATCGAAGGCGCGACGATCATCGACGATTACGGCCACCACCCGGTCGAGATCCGCGCGGTGCTGGCCGCGGCCCGCGAAGGCGCGCAGGGCCGGGTGATCGCCGTCGTCCAGCCGCATCGCTTCAGCCGGCTGCAGAATCTGATGGAAGAGTTCCGCACCGCATTCAACGACGCCGACATCGTCTACGTCACGCCGGTCTACGCCGCCGGCGAGGAGCCGATCGAGGGCGTCGATGCCGAGGCCCTGGTCGAAGGCCTCAAGGAACGCGGCCACCGCTCGGTCAAGGCGGTTGCCGATCTGGAGGATCTCTGCCTGCAGCTGCGCGACATCGCAGCGCCGGGCGACATGGTGATCTGCCTGGGCGCCGGAGACATCACCAAATGGGCTGCCGCCCTCGCCGACGGCATTGCCTGCGCGAGGCGCGACAAATGAGCTCGGCGACGCTCGACATGCCCGCGCTTGCCGGCACCATCGCTCCCTCGGGATCGCTTGCGGACTTCATCTGGTTCCGCACCGGCGGCCCCGCCGAGTGGCTGGTGCGTCCCAGGGATGTCGACGATCTTGCTCAATTCTTGCGGGCACTCGATCCTGCCGTGCCGGTGCTGCCGGTGGGAGTCGGCTCAAATCTGATCGTCCGCGACGGCGGCGTTTCGGGGGTGGTCGTGCGGCTGCCCAAGAGTTTCGCCAAGGTCGCGATCGAGCCCGGCAACCGAGTTCGCGCGGGCGGCGGCGCGATGGGCATCACGGTCGCGTCGGCGGCACGCGACGCGGGCATCGCCGGCCTCGAATTCCTCCGCGGCATTCCCGGCACCACCGGCGGAGCCGTCCGGATGAACGCCGGGGCCTATGGCCGCGACACGTCCGACATCCTGATCGAGGCGACCCTCGTGCTGCGCGACGGCCGTGTCGAGACCTGGGCGGCCGAGCGGCTTGGCTATACCTACCGGCACAGCGACGTTCCGGCCGGCGCAATCGTTGTCGAAGCCCTGTTCGAAGGCACGGCTGGCGACCCGGCCGTCATCGGCGCAGAGATGGACCGGATCGCCGAGGAGCGCGAAGCGAGCCAGCCGCTCCGTTCCCGGACAGGCGGCTCGACCTTCAAGAACCCGCCCGGCCGCAAGGCGTGGCAACTGGTCGACGAAGCCGGCTGTCGCGGCTTGCGCCTCGGCGATGCCCAGGTCTCCGAGAAACATTGCAACTTTCTGCTCAACCTCGGCAGCGCCACGGCCGCGGACATCGAGGCGCTCGGTGAAGAGGTTCGCCGGCGCGTGCTCGCGCAATCCGGGGTGAGCCTGGAATGGGAAATTCAGCGCGTAGGAGTTGAAGCGTGACCGACAAGCTGCACGTCGCCGTTCTGATGGGCGGCTGGTCCGCGGAGCGGCCGGTCTCGCTGATGAGCGGCGCCGGCGTTGCCGACGCGCTGGAGAGCCTCGGTCACAGGGTCACCCGCATCGACATGGGGCGCGATGTCGCCGCGCGCCTGGCCGAGGCCAAGCCCGACGTCGTCTTCAACGCGCTGCACGGAACGCCGGGTGAGGACGGTACCGTCCAGGGCATGATGGACCTGATGGGCCTCACCTACACCCATTCGGGCCTCGTCACGTCGGTGATCGCGATCGACAAGGAACTGACCAAGCAGCAGCTGGTGCCGAACGGCATCCGCATGCCGGGCGGCCACATCGTCGAAAGCGAGACTCTGTTCGAAGGCGATCCGATGCCGCGGCCGTACGTCGTCAAGCCGGTCAACGAAGGCTCTTCGGTCGGCGTCGCGATCGTGACCGACAGCGGCAATTACGGCCAGCCCATCGCCCGCAGCACGCCCGGGCCCTGGACCGAATTCGATCGCCTGCTCGCCGAGCCGTTCATCAAGGGGCGCGAACTCACCGTCGCGGTGCTGGGCGATGAGGCGCTCGCCGTCACCGAGCTCCGGACCAAATCAGGCTTCTACGATTTCGACGCCAAATATACCGAAGGTCTCACCGAGCATGTCTGCCCGGCCGACATACCGGACGGCGTGCGCGACGCCGCGCTCGCAATGGCTCTGGAGGCACATCGTCTGCTTGGCTGCCGCGGCTGCTCGCGCTCCGACTTTCGCTGGGATGAGGAAGAGGGTGAAAGCGGCCTCTATCTTCTCGAGGTCAACACCCAGCCCGGCATGACCCCGCTCAGCCTGGTGCCGGAGCAGGCGAAATATCGCGGCATGTCGTATCCGCAGCTGGTGCAGCGCATCGTCGACGAAGCGCTTCGGACAGGGGGAGGGACGGAGTGACGGCAAAGATCGCCCGCGGCGGCGCGGCGCCGCGTCCCCGGCCCAAGGCCAAGACCAGCGCCCGCGGCAAGAGCGGGCGCAAGCCGGCAGCGCCTTCCGCGCTCTCCGAGGCGGTGCGCCGGATCAGCGGGTGGATCCTCATTTTCATGGTGGTCGCGATCGCGATCGCGTTGCTGCTGGTGTTTCGCGTTCCCCAGCTGATCGGCACCAGCGTCGGCGAGGCGATCGGCGAGGCAGGCTTCGCGATGAAACGGGTCGAGATCAAGGGCGCGCAGAAGGTGCCGCAGCTCCAGATCTACAACATCGCATTCGATCAGCCGACCATGGCGATGCCGCTGATCGACGTCGAGGCAACCCGGCAGCGCCTGCTCGGCTTCGGCTGGGTGCGCGACGCCCGGGTCTCGCGCCGCTTCCCCGATACGCTCGTCGTCGACATCGTCGAGCGCAAGCCGGCGGCGATCTGGCAGCACAATCAGCGTCTCGCCCTGATCGATATGGAAGGCGTGGTACTGGAACCGGTGCGGATGGATGCGATGCCCGATCTGCCGCTGGTGATCGGCCCGGCCGCGAATCTCCATGCATCGGAGCTCGGCCGCCTCGTCGATGCGGCGCCGCGTCTCCAGCCGATGATGGCCGGGGCGTCGTGGATCGGCGGCCGCCGCTGGGACATCCGCTTCCAGTCGGGCGAGATCCTCGCGCTTCCGGAAGGCGAGCAGGCGAGCAAGCGCGCGCTGGCCAATTTCGCGCGCATGGATCAGGCGACGCAGCTTCTCGGCCGCGGCTTCGTTCGCTTCGACATGCGGATCCCCGGCAAGTTCATCGTCCGCGTGTCGAGCGAGCCCGGCAGCAGCGTGCCGGCAATCGCCCCCGAGACACCGCCCAAGGATGCTCCGGCCGAGACGCCCGGGACGCCCGGCATCGATCCGGCGCAGACGATCTGATGAAGAGGCCCACCCCAACGCCCGGTCGCCGCCTGGTCACCGCGCTCGACGTCGGCTCCTCCAAGGTGTCGGCGCTGATCGCCGAACCCGGCGAGGGCGGCGAACTGCGCATCCTCGGCACCGGTCAGCGCCAGAGCCAGGGCGTCCGCCGCGGCTTCATCGCCGACATGGAACGCACGGAGGTCGCCATCCGAGAGGCGGTCGAGCAGGCGGAGCGGATCGCCGCGACCAATATCGAGGACGTCTTCGTCGGCTTCTCGGCGGGCGGCCTGGTCAGCTCGGTGGCGAGCGTCGAGCTGCAGATCGGCGGCCGCCGTATCGAGCCCCAGGACATCGATCAATTGCTCGGCGTCGGCCGCCAGTCGATCGACGCCGAAGGGCGGATGATCCTCCACGCTTTGCCCGCGCTCTACACGCTTGATGGTCTGCAGGGCGTGAAGAAGCCGCTCGGGCTCCATGCCGATCGGCTCGCCGTCGACATTCACGTCATCGCCGCCGAACCATCGCCGGTCCGCAATCTCGATCTGTGCGTCCGCTCCGCCCATCTCGGCGTGCAGGCGATCGTCGCCTCGCCGGTGGCGGCCGGCAAGGCGTGCCTCAGCGAAGAGGAGCGGGAGCTCGGCGTCGCCCTGGTCGAGCTCGGTGCCGGCGTCACCAACGTCTCGGTCTTCGCCGGCGGCATGCTGGTCGGCCTCAAGTCGCTGGGCATCGGCGGCATGGACATCACGGACGATATCGCCGCGGCGTTCGGCACCCGCCGGGTCGAGGCCGAGCGGATGAAGTGCTTCTACGGTTCGGCGACGACGAGCCCGCGCGACAATCACGACATGATCGAGCTGAAGCCGATCGCCGGATCCGAGGAGGGGACGGAGGCGTCCCGTATCACCCGAGCCCAGCTCAACTCCGTGATCCGGGCCCGGCTCGAGCATCTCACCAACGAGATTGCAGCGGCGCTGAAGGAGCTCGGCTTCGGCGGTCCGTTCGGGCGCCAGGTGGTGCTGACGGGCGGCGGCTCGGAGCTGAAGGGCATCGCCGATTACGCCCAGGGCGTGCTCGGCCGTGCGGTCCGGATCGGCCGCCCGAACTTGCGCGGCCTGCCCGAAGCACATTCGGGCCCGGCCTTCACCACCCTGGTCGGGCTGGCCCAGTTCGCGGCTTCGGACGAACTCGATCTGCGGGCCGCCGTGTCGCCGGAGATGAGTGTCCAGAAACAGAACAGCGGCGGCATCGTTCAGCGCTTGATTACCGCCTTCAGGAGCGGCTTTTGAGACTTGACGGCGCATATCCGCGACAAAAAGCGACTCGGAGCCGCTTTTTCGCTCGCACCCGAGAATCGCTTCGTGCAAAAGGAGTTAACAGTGTTTGCCCAGCTGAATTGTGGATAGGGGGAGAAAGCAAATGAGCATCGACTTCATTCGTCCCGAAGTGGATGAATTGCGGCCCCGGATCAGTGTGATCGGTGTCGGTGGCGCCGGCGGCAATGCCGTCGCCAACATGATTGCGAACGACGTCCAGGGCGTCGATTTCATCGTCGCGAACACCGACGCGCAGGCGCTCAACGCCTCGCCCGCCGATCACCGCATTCAGCTCGGCCTGCGCATCACCCAGGGCCTCGGCGCCGGGTCGCGACCCGAGATCGGCAAGGCCGCTGCGGAAGAAGCGATCCAGGAGATCGAGGAGGCGCTCGAGGGCGCCCACATGTGCTTCATCGCCGCGGGCATGGGTGGCGGCACCGGCACCGGTGCTGCCCCGGTCATCGCCAAGGTCGCGCGCGACAAGGGCGTGCTGACCGTGGGCGTGGTCACCAAGCCGTTCAGCTTCGAGGGCAATCGCCGCGGCCGTTCGGCCGAAGCCGGCATCAACGAGCTCCAGCAGCACGTCGACACGCTGATCGTCATCCCCAACCAGAATCTCTTCCGCATCGCCAATCCGAACACGACCTTCAAGGAAGCGTTCGCGATGGCCGACGAGGTGCTCCAGCAAGGCGTTCGCGGCATTACCGATCTGATGGTGATGCCCGGCCTCATCAATCTCGATTTCGCCGACGTCCGCTCGGTGATGGGCGAGATGGGCAAGGCGATGATGGGCACCGGCGAAGCGTCGGGCGACAATCGGGCGATCGAGGCCGCGGAAAAGGCGATCGCCAATCCGCTGCTCGACGGCGTGTCGATGCGCGGGGCGCGCGGCGTGATCATCTCGATCACCGGCGGCGAGGACATGCGCCTGATGGAAGTCGACGAAGCGGCCAGCCACATCAAGGAACTGGTCGATCCGGACGCCAACATCATCTGGGGTTCGGCCTTCAATACCGAGCTCGACGGCAAGATCCGCGTTTCGGTGGTCGCCACCGGCATAGAGGCCGAAGCGGTCACCCAGGCGCCGCCGCAGCCAGCGAAGGTCTTCGCCTTCCCGGGCGCCAGCCGCAGTTCCGAAGCCAAGACCAGTGCGCCGCCGGAGGCGCCGGTGGCCGAAGCCGTCCCTGCCGAAACGCAGGCACAGGCTTCGTCCGCCGCTGAACTCGATCTTGCAGCGGAGCAGAGCGGCACGCTGAACCTCGACACGCCGGCGCCGGAGGGCGGCGACGAACTGCTGCTGGACAGCGGCGCGATCATCGAAGGCGAAGAGGGCGGCGAAAGCTTCATCGACGAGAATGTCGCGAGCGGTCCCGAGAGCCGCGCGCCGAGCGGTTCGCGCAGCTGGATCACCGGTGAGGAGCCGCAGGCCGCGGCGCCCCGGCCCGCCCGTGGCAATACCGGCGGCGGAACCCTGTTCGAGCGCATGTCCAACATCGCCCGCGGTGCCGACAAGGCGCAGGTGGAAGAAGAGCCCGCGCCGCGCATGCGCCGCGATCCGCTCGACATCCCGCGCTTTCTCGGCCGGCAGAACAACCAGTAAGCGATAACCTGCCGGCCGGCAAAAGGCAGGGAATCGGAACAACTTAGCGGCGCCGCGGGCTTCGGCTTGCGGCGCCAATCGTCGTTTTTCGGAAAAGTTCCACCGCTTCATCGTTGATGTCGCTCGGTCCGGCGCAGCCCGGTTGCCCTTCCTCCGGCAGTCGGTTCTAACCGCATCATGACGAAATCGCAGACGATCGGCGCCCGGTTCGGCCTTGCCATCCTGGGGGCGAGCACGATGCTTGCCGCAGCGCCCGGATGGGCGCAGGGCGGCGCGGGCTACACCGAGAGCCCTGCTGCCGCGCTGTCGCGCAACCTCAACAGTCTCGCCGCCAACCCGCGCAGCCTCGCGCCGCTGATGGGGGCCGGCCGCGCCGCGCTCGAGCTCGGTGACGCCCAGGCCGCCTTGACCTTCTTCGGCCGCGCGCAGGAGATTGCGCCGCAGGACGGGCGGATCAAGATGTGGATCGGCTCGGCCCTCGCCCATCTTCAGCAGGCGCAGGGCGCCCAGAAATTCTTCGCCGAGGCGCTGAGCCTCGGCGTGCCCGAAGCGGATCTGGCCGGAGAGCGCGGTCTCGCCTTCGACATTGCCGGCGATCCGCGCAGCGCGCAGCGCGACTACCGGCTTTCCCTGCAGCGCAATCGCGATCCGGAAATCACCCGCCGTCTCGCGCTGTCGCTTGCGATCAGCGGCGAGCGCGATTCTGCGCTTCGCCTGCTCGACGAGCAGCTTCGCGCGCGCGACCATGATGCCGAGCGCACGCGCATCCTGATCCTGGCGCTCACCGGCGATTCGACAGGTGCGGTCAACGCGGTCCAGGCCTCGATGCCGCACGGCCGCGGCAGCGCGATGGCGCCCTTCCTTCAGCGCCTCACCTTGCTCAACCCGGCCGAACGCGCCGCCGCCGTGCATCTCGGCATCTTCCCGCAATCCGGTCGAAGCGCCGGGCCGGTGCCCAACACCTTCGCCTCGGCCAACCCGGTTCAGGCCGGCACGCCCGATCCGCGCCAGGCCGGCCTCGGCGGCATGGCCACCCTGCGCCGAGACGACAAGGTCCAGACCGCCGGGGTCGCCGCGCCGCGGATGCCGACCACTTCCGCCGCCGCCGCGCCGCAATCGCCCCAGCAGCGCCCCAGCTGGGCCTTCACCGCCCGCAGCCTGTCGCAGATGCCGGCCCCGAAGAGTCCCGGTATCGAGCTCAAGTCCGGCGGCGCTTCGGCCGGCACCCTGGCGCCGCCGGTTCGGGTCGCCTCGAACATCGCGGCAGCGCCGGCGCCCGCCGCGCAGACGCCCCCGCCCGCCGCAAACCAGGCGAGGGCACCGGCCGGCTCCGCGCCGGTCCAGTTCGCCAATTCGGGCACCGCAGGGCAGCCGACGCAGAGGGCGGCAGCCCCGTCGATCAATTCTGCCTCGATCCAGCCTGCGCCGATCCTCGCCCCCGCGGATGCGCAATTGGCGCAGTCGACCGTCCTCAACCCGGCGCCCAAGGCTTTCGTCCCGGTAGCGCCGCAACCGGCCCAGGCGTCCACGGGTACGATCCCTGTTCAGCAGAGCCAGGCGTCCATCACCGCGCCGCCGACGCCCACCGCCGCGACCCAGCAGCCGATCCAGTCGGCCGCGCGGGAGACGGCGCCGTCGCCCGGCTTCTCGCTGCTGCAGCCCGCGGCATCCCGGCCGATGGAACTCGCCTCCGCGGACGTCCCGCGTACGGCGCCAGCCACGACGCCCGAGCCGGCGCCGGGCGTCGAGGAGACGTCGCGGACCAGCCGCCTTGCGGACGTCGCCGCGACCATCGCGTCGCTTCCCGATCTGGCGCCGCCGGCAGTGACCGCGCCGAAGCCGGCACCGGTTCGCGAGCCGAAGGCAGCGCCGAAGCCGGCCGCCCCGAAGCCGGAGAAGCTGGCGGTTCTGACGAAGCCGGCGGCTAAGAAGGACGACAAGGCTGCCACCAAGGACCCCGCTGCAAAGGGCCCAGCCGCCAAGAAACCGGCAGAGGCGGCCGCCAAGAAGCCCGCTGCCGAACCCGCGCGGGTCTGGGTGCAGGTTGCCGGCGGTGCCAACAAGACCACCTTGCCCAAGGAATATGAGCGGCTCCAGGCGAAGGCGCCGAAGCTCCTTGCCGCCCGCAGCGCATGGACGGCGCCGCTCAAAGCCACTAACCGCCTCCTCGTCGGACCCTTCAAGACCGAAAAGGAAGCCCAGGCATTCGTGAACGAGCTCGCCAAGTCGAAACTGAGCGGCTTCGCTTGGAGCAGCGAGGCGGGTCAGAAGGTCGAGAAGCTCTCGGCCAGGTGAAGCCGCTTGCCGATTGCGCCGCCGATCCCGCGCAAAGCCGGGGCCGGCTCCATGGCGATTCCAAGGGCGGCACGCGCGGACCGCGCGACGCCTTTCAGCGCGACCGCGACCGCATCATCCATTCGGTTCCGTTCCGCCGCCTCCGCCACAAGACCCAGGTCTTCATCGCGCCCGACGGCGATCATTTCCGGGTTCGGCTGACCCACAGCCTGGAAGTGGCCCAGATCGGCCGGGTGATCGCCCGGTCGCTCGGCCTCAACGAGGATCTGACCGAGGCGCTGTGTCTCGCCCACGATATCGGCCATTCGCCGTTCGGCCATTCCGGCGAGGACGCGCTGGAGGAGGCGCTCGCCGGGGCAGGCGGGTTCGATCACAATGCCAACACCATCCGGGTGCTGACGCAGCTCGAGACTCCCTATCCGCTCCACCCAGGCCTCAATCTCACTTGGGAAACGCTTGAGGGCCTCGCCAAGCATAACGGACCGGTCGCCCACGCGAGCTGGGCACTGGCGGAGGCCGACGCCGAGTTTTCGCTCGATCTCCTGACCTTCCCGAGCCTCGAGGCGCAGATCGCGGCGATCGCCGACGACATCGCCTACGACAATCACGACATCGACGACGGCCTGCGCTCCGGCCTGTTCACGCTCGAAGAGCTGCTGACCGTGCCGTTCGTCGCCCGCGCCTGGCGGGCGGTCCGCGCCCGCTACCCCGATGTCTCGGAAAGCCGGCTTCACGCCGAGCTGGTTCGCGATCAGATCGGCCTGATGGTCAACGATGTGCTGGCGGAGACCCAGCGCCGGGTCGCCGCGGCGGGGGTGGAAAGTGTCGACGATATCCGCGCCGCCGGCGTGCCGCTGGCCGGCTTCTCAGCCGCGCTCGCGGCGGAGGAGCGTCAACTCAAGAGGTTCCTCTACGCGCACATGTACAATGCGCCGCCGGTCGCGGCGGTGCGCGTCGAGGCGCAGAAGATCGTCACCGGATTGGCCGGCGCCTATGCCGCCGATCCCTTCCTTCTGCCGCAGGACTGGCGTCCGGTCGACGGCGATCCGGTCGCCACTCTGCGGGCAGTCGGGGATTTCATCGCCGGCATGACGGATCGCTACGCTATCCGGCAATATCGCGAATTGATCGGCCCGATTGCCCTTCCGGAGGGCTTCTAAAGGGACTTGTCGTCAAAACGGCGCCGCCTGACGGCTGCAGAATCGCATTCAACTGGTAGTCCGGTTTGTGATGTGATAACATCTCCCGAGTCGCAGCACCTGCGATGGTAGGAGACATGCCATGTCCGTCTCGTTTCGATTGCTTTCGCTCCCTGCCGGCTTTCTCGGCGTTGCTGTGCCGATCATGCTGCTGGGAAAGGTGGCTGCGCCGCCGGAGGAGAAGGCATCGGCAACGGTCGTGCTGCCGAGTCTGGCTTATGCGCCGGCCGTATCCCTGCCGGCGATGAGCGTGCGTCAGGGTGGTGCTCAGGACGTCCGCCACTTCCGCATGATCGCTGCCGAGATCGGCCTGCCGCGCCCGGACTCGCTGACCGCCGAGGGGCTCTTCGGGGAACATGATCTGACGATACCCGCCACCCGTCGGCGCGGGCAGCTCTTCTGCCTCGTCGCCGAGGCGATGCCGGCCGATTTTCCGAGCCGTTCCGGCGATCTTCTATTCGCCGGGCTGGGTTTCGGCTCCAACGTCCCTGCGGAAACCTGGCGCCGGGAGCCGCTCAACCTCGTTGCTGTCGTGGACAAATCCGGTTCGATGGAGGGCGAGCCGCTGGAACTCGTCCGGAAGAGCCTTCGCCAGATCGTCGGGCAGATGCGGGCAGGGGACCAGCTCTCGATCGTGCTCTACGGCGATCGATCGCATGTCTATCTCCCGCCCGCCGAGGTCGGCAGCCGTCGCGAGGCGATTCTCACGGCAATCGATCGGATCGAGAGCGCCGGATCGACCAACATGGAGGAGGGGCTGCGCGTCGGCTACGACACTGCATTCGCGACACGCGGAGACTTTGCTGGCGACACCCGGCTGATGCTGTTCACCGACGAACAGCCGAACGTCGGCGCGACGGATGCCCACAGCTTCATCGGCATGGCAGAGGCGGGGTCGAAGCGCGGCGTCGGACTCACCACCATCGGCGTCGGAGTTCAATTCGACGCGGCGCTCGCGACCAAGGTGTCGAGCGTCCGCGGCGGCAATCTGTTCTTCGTCTCGAACGCCGAAGAGGTACGGTCGGTATTTGCCGAGCAGCTCGATACCATGGTGAGCGAGCTCGCTCACGACGTCCGCATCACCGTGGTCCCGCGCACGGGCTATCGACTCACCGGCGTGTTCGGCGTGCCCGGCGGGCTGATGAACGAGGCACAAGATGGTGCGGTGACGATCACCGTCCCAACCGTCTTCTTCAGCACCAAAGGTGGCGGGATCTTCGTCGCGCTCGGCCGATCCGCCGACCGCGCCCATCTCCCCGCCGCACGCCTCACGCCCGGCCTGCCGCTGGCCGATGTCGACTTGCGCTACGTCGCCGCACGCACCGGCAGGACAGGCGGCGACCGAATATCGGTGGCGAACCCCGAAGTGCGGCCGAGCGCACCGCTTCGCCTCGCGCACCTGCTCGTCGACGAATATTCGGTGCTGCACGACGCCTCCGTCGCCTTTCACATCTCCGGCAAGCCGAGGCAGGCCCATCTTCTCCTCGCCGCCCTCGCCAATCGGATCGACGGAAGCCGGCTCCCGGGCCTCGCTCCGGAACGAAAGCTGGTAAGCGAGATGCTTGCGCATGCGGCGTTTGCCTCCGGTTACGGCGGCGAGCAGCCGTCCCGGCGCGAACGAGCGCGACAGACGGCCGAACGCTGAGCTTGTTGCCCCGGCTGGCGTCCCGGCGTGTCCGGCCGTACCATCTCGATATGGCAACAAGGTTTGCCGGAGGCATGGAGGCGTTGCGATTCCGACCTGTATCTCAGGATCATTGCAATGCGCGTCGCGCTGATCGGCGCGACGGGGCTGGTCGGTGCGGCGCTGGGTGAATGCCTTGCCGCGACAGGCCATGAGCTCCACCGACTGCAGCGGCGCGAGAGCGGTGGGGCAGGCAAGGTGCATTTCGCCGATTCTCGTGAGTGGCCGGAGATCGTCACGCGATTGCGCCCGGACGCGGCGATCTCCACGCTCGGCACGACGCTGAAGGCCGCCGGCTCCCGGGCCGCGTTTCGCGCCGTCGACTTCGACATGGTCGTCGATTTCGCCCGCGCCGCGCGCGAGGCCGGGGCCAGGCGGATGATCGCGGTCTCCTCGGTCGGCGCCAACGCGGGTGCCCGCGCCTTCTACCTGCGCACCAAGGGCGAGATGGAGGCGGCGCTCGCCGCACTCGGCTTTGGGCGGCTCGACATCCTCCGGCCCGGTCTGCTGCTCGGGGATCGAAGCGGCGACCATCGCACCGTCGAGCGGATCGGGATGATGCTGAGCCCGCTCATGAACCTCCTCCTCCCGGGATCGCTCGACCGCTTCGGTGCCATCGAAGCGGAGGTGGTTGCCCGAGCCATCACGAAGCTGCTGGCGCTTGAGCGCCCGGGCGCCCATATCCACCACAATCGCGAGATCCGGCGTCTTGCTGCCGCCTGAGCCCGCGCCTTCAAATCCGGGGCGGCATCGTCTACAGCCGCGCATTCTTTTGCCGTTGGAAAAATCCGTGACCCTCTACGCCCGCTTTGCCGCGCATCTCGACGCGATCCTCGACGCCCTCGAAGCCGAAGGGCAATTGCCCGGCGGTCTCGATCGCAAGGCGGTTGCGGTGGAGCCGCCGCGCGATGCCGCGCACGGCGATCTCGCCACCAATGCGGCGATGGTGCTGGCCAAGCGCGCCGGCACCAATCCGCGCGCGCTCGCCGGCCTGATCGCGCCGAAGCTCGAAGCGCTGGGCGAGGTCTCGGGCGTCGAAATTGCAGGACCGGGCTTCATCAACATCCGCCTCGTGCCGGCCATCTGGCAGGAAGAATTGCGCACGATCCTGTCGGAAGGCGAGGATTACGGCCGTTCGCAGCTCGGCGCCGGCAGCCGGGTCAACGTCGAATATGTCTCGGCCAACCCGACCGGGCCGATGCACATGGGCCATTGCCGCGGCGCCGTCGTCGGCGACGCGCTCGCCAGCCTGCTCGAACATGCCGGCTATGCCGTCACCCGCGAATATTATGTCAACGATGCCGGCGGCCAGGTCGACGTGCTCGCCCGCTCGGCATGGCTGCGCTACCGCGAGGCGCTCGGCGAAGCGATCGAGATCCCCGAGGGTCTCTATCCCGGCGACTATCTGGTGCCGGTCGGGCAGGCCTTCGCCGCGGAGTTCGGCGACCGCTATGTTTCGGCGCCCGAAGCGGAGTGGCTCGCCCTGTTCCGCACTCGGACGGTGGCGGCGATGCTCGACATGATCCGCGCCGATCTCGCTTTGCTCGGAATCCATCACGACATCTTCGCGTCGGAGGCGGAGGTGCAGGGCTCGGGCGCGACCGATCGCGTGCTTTCGACGCTGCGCGACAAGGGGCTGATCTACGAAGGCGTGCTCGAAGCGCCCAAGGGCGAGACTCCCGACGATTGGGAGCCGGTCGAACTCACCCTATTCCGATCGACGCAGTTCGGCGACGATCAGGATCGGCCGATGAAGAAGTCGAACGGCAGCTGGACCTATTTCGGGGCCGACGCCGCTTACCATCTCCAGAAGGCCGACGCCGCCGACCAGCTGATCAACATCTGGGGCGCCGACCATGCCGGCACGGTGAAACGGGTCCAGGCGGCGGTCACCGCGCTGACCGACGGCCGCGTCGAGCTCGACGTCAAGCTCGTCCAGATGGTGCGCCTGTTCCGGGCCGGTGAGCCGATCAAGATGTCGAAGCGGGCCGGCAATTTCGTCACCCTCGCCGATGTCGTGCGCGAGGTCGGCAAGGACGTCGTGCGGTTCATGATGCTCACCCGCCGCGCCGACGCGCCGCTCGATTTCGACTTCGCCAAGGTGGTCGAGGCGTCGAAGGACAATCCCGTCTTCTACGTCCAATATGCCCATGCCCGGGTGCGCTCGCTCCACCGCCGCGCCGCCGAGGCCGGCATCGACCTCACCGGCACGCCCGATCTGTCGTTGCTCGACGACGAGGAACTGGCGCTCGTGAAGCTCGCCGCGCAATTCCCGCGCGTCGTCGAAAGCGCGGCGCTGGCGCATGAGCCGCATCGGATCGCCTTCTATTTGTCCGATCTCGCCGCCGCGCTGCACGCGCAGTGGAACAAGGGTAATGACGATCCTGCGAAGCGTTTCCTCTTGGTACAGAATGAAAAGCTGACCCGCGCCCGTCTGGAACTCGCCTCGGCAATCGGGCAGATTGTCCGGAACGGCCTTGCGATCATGGGTGTCGCCGCGGCCGAGGAGATGCAGTGATGACCGATGTTCGCGCCGGCGATGCGACCGCGTTCGAGGAAGACCGGCTCCCCTGGCTCGAAGCGGTCGAGGATGACGATCGCGGCGACGGCCCGTCGACGCTGAAGATGATCGTCGGCGTGCTGATCGCCCTCGTCGGCATCGGCGCGATCGTCGGCGGCATCTTCTGGATGAACAACCGCAACGAGGTCGCGAGCGGCGGCGCCGAGCTGATCAAGGCGCCGGAGGGGCCGTACAAGGTGCGCCCGGACGATCCCGGCGGCATGGCCGTCGAAGGGGAGGGGGATACCGCCTTCGCCGCCAGCGCCGGCCAGGATCCGAAGAGCAACATCAACACCAACGCCGTGCCGGAGACTCCGGTCGGTCCCGGCGCGCAGCCGCAGCCAAAGGCGCCGAGCGACGGCGCTTTGCTGTCGGCCCCGCCGCCGACCAACGCGCCGCCGGCCAGTGGTTCGGCGACCGGTGCTGCCCCGGCGCCCCAGGCGCCGGCCGGGCCAGGCGGCACCATCCAGCTCGGCGCCTTCTCCTCGCAGGCCAATGCGACGAACGCGTGGAAGGCGCTGTCCGGACGCTTCACCTATCTGGCGCCGCTGACGCACAACGTCGTCCCGGTCTCGGCCGGCGGCAAGACGCTCTACCGCCTCCGCGCCAGCGGACCGGGCGCCGCCAATATTTGCGGCCGTCTCCGGGTCGCCGGCGAAACCTGCGTGACGCTCTGACGTGCAGGCCGCGATCTACGGCCTGTCGGGCGAGCGGCTGACCGACGAGGAGCGCGGCTTCTTTCGCGACTGCGATCCCGCCGGCTACATCCTGTTCCGGCGCAACGTCGCCGATCGTGCGCAACTGCGCGCGCTCACCGATGACTTGCGCGCGCTGCACGGCCGCGACGATCTGCCGATCCTGATCGATCAGGAAGGCGGCCGCGTCGCCCGCATGCGCCCGCCCGAATGGCCGGCGCTGCCGCCGGGCCAGGTCTTCGCCGATCTCTACGCCAAGGCGCCGATGACCGCGATCGAGGCGGCGCGCGCCAATGCCCAGGCGATCGCGGCGATGCTGCGCGAGGTCGGCATCAACGTCGATGCTTTGCCGTTGCTCGACGTCCGCCGCGAAGGCGCGCACGACATCATCGGCGACCGCGCGCTCGGCGCCGAGCCGATGCAGGTGGCGGCGCTCGGCCGCGCGGTGATCGACGGCCTGCGCGCCGGCGGCGTCGTCGGCATCGTCAAGCACATGCCCGGTCACGGCCGCTCGATGTCCGACAGCCATGTCGAGCTGCCGGTGGTCGATGCGAGCGAGGAGGAACTGGAGACGGACATCGCGCCGTTCCGCACCCTCGCCGGCGCGCCGATGGGGATGACCGCCCACGTCGTCTACACCGCCTGGGACAAGGAACGGCCCGGCAGCCTGTCGCCGGTCGTGATCTGCGAGGTCATCCGGCAGCGGATCGGCTTCGACGGCCTGCTGATGTCCGACGATCTCGGCATGCACGCTCTGTCCGGCGATTTCGGCGCCCGCGCCGCCGGGGCGCTCGCCGCCGGCTGCGATCTCGCTTTGCATTGCTCGGGTGACATGACGGAGATGCAGGCGATCGCCGGCGCGATCGGCGACATGTCCGATCCGGCCCGGCAGCGGCTCGATCGGGCGATGGCGACGATTGCCGATTATACCGGCGGCGAGGATTATGCCGCGCTGGCGGCCAAGCGGGATTCGCTTCTCGCCCACGCCTGACGGCAAGGGAGTTCCGCGGATGCGCGCGCAGGGAAAACGGAGCCTCGCCATGTTGCTGATCGCCTCGCTCCTCGGCACCGCGGGCGCCGCCCAGGCGCCGGCCGATTGCACCGCTGTCGCCGCCGAGCGCGTAGCGCTCCGCGCCGAGCACGAAGCGGTGCAGCAGGACATCGCCGACATTGCCACCGGCCACTATCGCAAGCGCAAGCAGAAGAAGGCGTCCGGCGAAGAAGTCGCGCGCGGTGCCGCCGGCACCGCCGCCGGCCTGCTGCTGCCATTTCCGTTTGGACTCGCCGTCGGTGCGGCCGGCGCCGCAGCCGCCCGCTCCAAGAAGGAAGCCGCGCCCGCCGAGCCGGGGCCTGACGTCGAGGCGATGATCGCCCGCCAGCAGGCCCTGGAGGCGCGGCTCGCGGAGCTCCAGGCGTCTAACTGCCCCTGATCGGACAGGCGGACTCGGATCGTCCGCACACCGCCACGGATCGTCGCGACGGCAGCAACGCGTCCTCGTCTGCAACGTTGATGGCACAGGACTGAGAGAGACGGGTCCTGCGAGCGGCGTCCCGGCGCGGGTCTTTCCTCCCCCCGCCGGGACGCCAAGCGAACCCCGAACCCGCGTGCCCCGCCCGCCTGCGAGTCGGCGCGATTCGTCGCGTGAGTCGCGGCTTGTGCCCCGAAGCGGCAAGGCTCGATGCCGGGTCGTCTCGTTCTCGCGCATTAACCGGGGTGACCCAGCCGTCCCGAAAGCTGACATCAGCCGCTTCCCTGTGCGCTGCAACATTTGCAGGATCGGCCGCAAACGACCCCAACGGGCATGCGGACGAGGGCTGTGATAACAGTTATTTAACCCTCTAAGTGCCTGTTTCCAATCGATCCGGACGGTGTCGGGAGCGCCCCGGCGCGGGCGCTGCAAGGAACATGGTTAACGATACCTTGCTGCAACAGTCGGGGAACTAACGTCCGCATCACCCTTTCGGGCAATTGTCCAAACAGGCCAGACAGGGTTACAAGCGTGTAAACCAAATCTCTAGGGGCAAACGATGAATCAGTATTTCAGCCTGAAGTCGGCCGGCGATGCCGTGCCGACGCCGGGCAGCCCCGAGGAAAGGCTGCAGCCGCTCGCGGTTTCGCCGAAGAGCCTGTCGCCGGGATCGCGCTTATTCGATCTCGGTCAGCTCGATGTTCGATGGGAAGGCGCGTCCGAGACGCTGTGGACGTGGATGACACCGGTCGACCGTCCGAATTTCAACCCGGCTATGCTTCGGGATTTCCAGCGTTGGCAGACCGAGATCCAGCGGGAATTTTCTGGCACGGCGCCGGGGATCAAATATCTCGTTCTGGGATCGCGTTTTCCGGGCGTGTTCAATCTCGGCGGCGATCTCGATCTCTTCGCCGGCTTCATTACCCGCGGCGATCGTGCGGGGCTGGTCAAATATGGTCGCGATTGCGTTGCGATTCTGCACAACAACATGCGCGCGCTCGATCTTCCGTTGGTCACGATTGCGCTTGTTCAGGGCGACGCCCTCGGCGGCGGGTTCGAGGCGATGCTCTCGTTCAACGTCATCGTCGCCGAAAAGGGCGCGAAGTTCGGCCTGCCGGAGATCGCCTTCGGCCTGTTCCCGGGCATGGGCGCGCATTGCCTGCTGGCGCGCAAGCTCGGCCTCGCCAGGGCCGAACAGATGATGCTCTCCAGCCGGCTCTACACCGCCGAGGAGATGCACGAGATGGGCCTCGTCCACGTGCTTGCCGATCCGGGCTGCGGGGAGGAAGCGGTCCGCGCCTATATCGCCAAGCACGGCCGCAAGCAGAGCGGGCACCGCGGCATCTACCAGTCGTCGGCGCTGGTCGATCCGATCACTCTCGACGAACTGCAGGCGGTGGTCGACGTCTGGGCCGATGCGGCGCTGACTTTGTCCCCGTCCGACCTCAAGATGATGAAGCGCCTGGTCGGCGCCCAGACCCGCCTCGCCAGCGTCTGAGGCTCTCCAGCGGTCACCCGGCTCCTAACCCGTTCGGGCTGAGCTTGTCGAAGCCCTCTCTTTTCTAAGCCCTGAAAGCGAAGGAAAGGGCTTCGACAGGCTCAGCCCGAACGGGCCTACGTCACTTTCGATGCGCCCCTCACGCGATCCGCAGCATCGCCTCGTTGGGTGAGGACAGGTCGTCGCGCAGCCAGGTGGCGCCGTTGGCCTGGGCGGTGAGGCGGCGCAGGATCGCGTCGCCCGGGGCGGGCCGGCCGATGAAGAAGCCCTGCGCCGCGGTGCAGCGCGCGCCCATCACATAACCCAATTGGGTCTCGGTCTCGATGCCCTCGGCGACGATCTCCATGTCGAGCTCGTCGGCAAGGCCGACCAGCGCGTTGATGATCGCCCGCGCTTCCTTGGAGCGGGTGACGTCGGCGATGAAGCTGGTGTCGATCTTGATCTTGTCGAAGCGATATTTCTTCAGATAGGCGAGCGAGGAATAGCCGGTCCCGAAATCGTCGATCGACAGCTTGAGGCCGATTTTCTGGAATTCCCGGATCAGCGAATTGGCCTGGACATTGTCCTCCAGCAGCACGCTTTCGGTGACCTCCAGCTCCAGCCGTTCGGCGGGAAGGCCGCTGGTGTAGAGCGCCGACAGGATCATGTGCGACAGGTGAATGTCCTTGAGCAGGGCCGGCGACATGTTCACGGCGACGCTGACGTCGTCCGGCCATTGCGCGGCGGCCTCGCAGGCCTGGGCGAGGACCCAGTGGCTGATCGGCGCGATCAGGCCGGTGCTTTCGGCGATCGGGATGAACTTGGCCGGGCTGATCGGGCCTAGCTCGGGATGGGTCCAGCGCAGCAGCGCCTCGCACGAACTGACCTTGCCGGTCTTGAGGTCGATGATCGGCTGATAGTGGACCTGCAGCTCTTCGCGCTCGATCGCGCCGCGCAGCGCCGCCTCGAGATTGCGAAGCTCCAGGAATTGATGCTCCATCGACTCCTCGAACAGGTAGAAGTCGTTCCGGCCGTTGGCCTTGGCATGGTAGAGCGCCATGTCGGCATGCTGGAGCAGGACGTCGGCCTCGGTGCCGTGGTCCGGCCCGATCGCGCCGCCGACCGATCCGGTCACCTGCAGCGACACGCCGTCGATGCTCATCGGCACGGACAGGCTGCGCATCACTTCCTTGGCGAGATCCTGGACGAACCGGGTGGAGCGGCCGCGCGCGAGCATGACGAATTCGTCGCCGCCGAACCGCGCGACCGCGCCGCGGCCCTCGGCGATGGAGGCGAGATGGCGCGCCATCGTGCACAGCACCCGGTCGCCGGTCGGGTGACCGAGCGAATCGTTGATCTCCTTGAACTTGTCGAGATCGACCCAGAGCACGGCGAGCTTGTCGCCGGTGGCGATCGCGTCGGCGAGTTCCTCTTCCAGCCGCTCCTGGAACGCGCCGCGATTCTCGAGGCCGGTCATCGTGTCGAATCGCGCCAGCCGCTCGAAGCGGGCGGTGAGCCGCTTCTGCTCCTGGGTGGCACTCATCGCCTTCAGAATGGAGGAGTAGGTCTGCAGGGTGATATCGACCATGCCGATCATGAAGAGGCAATTGACGACGCCGAGTATCCAGAGCAGCGGGTTCGCAGTGAGGATCAGGCCGATGGTGAACGGGGCCGAAGCAAGCGTAAGCTGACCAATGGCGATCGCCGGCCGACCTGCATTTCTCCCGCAGATGCCGGCCGCATATCCGGTGGTGATCGTACCCGCCATCAGTTGGTAGACAGCGTTGTCGGTGCGCACCAACGTCGCGAACGTGAGCATTCCGAGCAGAAACGAATAAGCCCAGGCGCCGAGTTCGTAAACCACTTCCGAACGCGTGCTTTCCATGCTGTCGCGCTGCATCTTCGGTTGGAACAGGCTTGCGTGCGCGATCCTCGTCAAGCCGCAAAGCGTGATCGCCGCCGCAAGCATCTGCAGCCAGGGATCGTTCGAAGCCCACGCGATCGAGATCGACAAGGCGGCGCCGGAAAGCGCACCGGCGGCGAGCGAAGCCGGAGAGATGAACAAGGTGTCGACGAGCGACCGGCGTACCTCATTGGCGACGGTGCGATCGATTTTGCTTATCTCTTTGAATCTGGCGATGATGCCGGCCACACGTGTCTCCGCTCAGGAACCTTTGTGCCGGAAAGGTCTTTAAGGTCCGTTAAGGGTGCCCCTCCTCCAATTGGCAACCAATTGTGAAGCTTTGGCTGGCATTGAGTGGCGTATGGATGTGCAATCGAAAACCTTCTTGTTCCAGAGCGCGGCACCCGGTCGCATCGAGCTGGTGCTTCCGACCGCGGAGGGCGGTGCTTGGACACTGACGATGTCCGTGGGCGTTGAAAGGTTCATCGGCCGTTATGCGCGTCTCAACAGGCTGCTGGTCGATGGCCCTTTACTCGATTTGCGCGCCGAGCTTCCCGGAAGCTGAAGCGACTTGCGGCCAGATGGAATCTTGTGAGCGTTCGAACATCATGGAAATCCGGGAATATGGCGTCCGATCGATGAGTTCGGCTCGCCTCGTCCTCACGGCGTGATCCTCGTGACCGCCAACCAACAATGCGCTCCCCTCCCGAATTTCCGTCAAAGAGCGCTTACGTCAACGCCGCGCGCCGCGAGTATCTCTCGCATCTCGTAATAGGCTGCCCTTGTCCGGTGGTTCGGGATCGACGGATAAAGGTGATGGATGATGTGCGTTTCCATGCACATCGACATCACGTGGCCAAGATTGCTCTTGAAGACCTTGGTATTGCCGTAACGCCCCTGTCCGGTCCGCGGATGATGCGGCGCCCAGCTCAGGTAAAAGCGGATGTAGGACAGGGCGATATGCCGCGGCAGCCACCAGACGGCAGCGACCGCCAGCGCATGGCCGCTCCACGCTGTCGCGAAGAAGATCGCCATCGCAGCCAGCTGCAACAATGCCGTATCCCGTTGCGCGCGGCGCGACGCGGGAGAATCCAGCTCGGCCAGGATCTTCTTGTAATGGTGGATTGACCCGCCATTGCGCGGCTGGCGATTGAGCCAGGTCTTGACGATGGCTTTCCAGGCGCTCGGCGCCGCATCCGGATAGTCAGGATCCCGCTCCGGATCGTTGCAATGGTAATGATGCTGCAGATGCATCATGCGGGCCATGCTGAATGGGAAAATCAGGGGAATTGTGCTCACCTGACCGACCAATTCATTGAGCCAGCGCAAGGGGTCTCCCTTGCGCGCGATGTTGCTGTGCATCGCTTCGTGAGAGGTAACGTAGCCGCCGGTTGCGAGCACCGTCGAAGCGACGAAGCCGATCCACAATGGGATGATCCCCATCATCGTCAGCGGGAACAGGGCGACCCACAAGGCGAACCCGCCGAGGGCCGCGACGGAATAGCCCCACATTCCACCGCCGGTGTGACGCGCGGCGATCTCTCGCTCGAGGCGCAACAGCTCTTGGCGTTGCAGCCGGGCGGGATCGATCGCAAGCGGCGCTGCGTCTGCAGGAGCGCCGATGTCGATGCCGATCGATACGTCGCTTTTGGAAAAGCTTTGGGGTGCGCTCACAGCCAGCTCCCCTTTGCGGTGGCGTAGAGGCCCCACGCTCCCCCGAATACCAGGCCGAAGCCAAGCGGTGTCAGCCCAACCGGCGTGGCCATGCCGGTCGCCTCGATCAACTCAGCCGTCACCGGCGCAATAAAGCCGATCCCGAATAGAAACGGCATCACGAAGAAGACTGCCTTGAGTGCTTGCTGCACGATTATCCCGCCCGTTGCCACCGGTCTCACCGGCCCACCTGGCTTGATTAGCATGAGCGAGCGCCTGGCGACAATCTTGGTAACTACGGTGTTTACCACCTTCGCAACAATCTCGCCGGGTTGCGCGTCCTTCCGAGAGCGGGAATCCTCATCCGGCCGCGGAAACACTCACCGCCCTGTCCGTTGTCGGGACATGTCCGATCCAAACCTTGCCCCCGCCGCCCCGATCCGCGCGGCTCTGTTCGACGTCGACGGAACCCTGGTCGACACCAACGATCTCCATGCCGATGCCTGGCAACGGACTCTTCGCCACTTCGGCCACGATTTTCCGATCGAAACGATCCGGGAGCAGATCGGCAAAGGCGGCGACAATCTCATCCCGGCTCTGCTCGGCGACATGCCCGAAGATCGCAGCGACGCCATCGACGACTATCGCGGCACCTTGTTCAAGCAGGAGTATCTCGCCCGCGCCGTGCCCTTTCCCGGCGTCCGTGATCTGTTCGAGCGTCTCGTCGCCGACGGCATCAAGATCGTCCTCGCCTCCTCGGCGGGCGCAGAGGAAGTGGCTTATCATCTCGGCCTGATCGGCTGCGAGGATCTCGTCTTCGCAACCACCAGCCGCGACGATGCGGAAAGCTCCAAACCCGCTCCCGACATCTTCGCCACCGCGCTCGCCAAAATATCGCCGCTCGGCGCCGCCGATGCGGTGGTGATCGGCGATACGCCCTGGGACGTGATCGCGGCCAACCGCGCGGGGGTGCGCACGATCGGATTCCTGTCCGGCGGCTTCCCGGCCGAGTCGCTGCGCGATGCCGGCGCGATCGCGATCTTCGACGGTGCACGCGCTCTGCTCGCGCGCTATGACGAGAGCCCGTTCGCGGCCGTTCGGGCGGGTGCCGATGTCGACGCTTGAGGCGGCCGTCGAGCCGATCCTGGAGGCGGACGTCCGCACCGTCGCGGCGGTGCAGCCGGTCAAGGACCATCCGCTGTTCGAACGTCTCGCGGATCTCGGCGACCAGCCGCAGCTTCGCATCCTCTGCGCCGGCGTGATCGCGCTCGGCGCCGTCCGCCGCGATTCGCGGCTCGCGCTCACCGGCGCGCGCATGTTGGCTGCGCATACCCTCGCCACCTGGGCCAAGGATTTCGTCAAGCACCGCATCGATCGCACCCGGCCGCGCTCGCTCGGCGATCCCGAGACCGATCATCGCCTCGCCCCCGGCCGCAGCCACGAGAAAGAGGAGACGAGCTTCCCCTCCGGCCACGCCGCCGGCGCGACCGCGGTGGCCCGCGCCTACGCCCGCGCCTATCCCGAGCATCGCGTACCCGCCGGCATCGCCGGCACCATCCTGTCCCTCGCCCAGATCCCACGCTGCGCCCATTATCCGAGCGACGTCGGCGCCGGCGTCGCCATCGGCCTCGCCTCGGAAGCGCTGGTGGACGGCGCGGTGAAGCTCGGTGCGCATATTCTGTCCTCCCACTCCTCCTAGAAAACTCCCCTCCCTGACAAGGGAGGGGCAGGGGGTGGGTAGCCGCGAGGCTGCTCGATGCAGTCTTGCGGCTGTTGGCCGCACCGCTCGGCTCGCGGACATGCGGCGGCCGACCAGGCCCTTCGAAGAGGCCTCACCACGCGCACGCCCCACTGGCGCGCGCCGCGACGCTGTCCTAGGTCCTGCGCAACTCAGCGCCCGGGAGACCTGTCTTGCGCCCTTCGATCCTCGTTTTGCCGCTGCTCGCGCTCACCGCCTGCAGTCCCACCGTGCAGACCGCTGCGCCTGAATCCGCCGCAGCGGCCGCGCCCGTGACCGCGCCGATCCTCACCGGCGCCGACGCCGTCGATACGTCCAGCTACGCCCGCCCGGCCGAGGCGCGGGTGACCCACGTGGCGCTCGATCTCGCCGCCGATTTCGCAGCCAAGCGCCTGTCCGGCACCGCCACCCTCGACATCGATGCGGTCGCCGATGCGAAGGAGATCGTGCTCGACGCCAAGGGCCTCGACATTCGCGCGGTCACCGATGACCGGGGCAGGGCACTTCCCTTCGCGCTCGGCGCCGCAGACGACGCCCGCGGTGCGCCGCTCACCGTCCAGCTTCAGGGCGCGCGCCGCATTCGCATCGCTTATGCCAGCGCGCCCGGTGCCGAGGCGCTGCAATGGCTGGCGCCGGCGCAGACCGCGGGCAAGGTCCACCCCTTCCTGTTCAGCCAGGGCCAGGCGATCCTCAACCGCAGCTGGATCCCGACCCAGGACAGCCCCGGCATCCGCCAGACCTGGGAAGCCCGCATCGTGGTTCCGGAGCCGTTGAAGGCGGTGATGAGCGGCGAGCGCCTGACGCCGGACGGCGAACCTGCCGGGGCGGGCCGCCGCGCCTTCCGCTTCCGCATGGACAAGCCGGTCGCCCCCTATCTGATCGCGATCGCGGTGGGGGACATCGCCTTCCAGCCGCTCGGCCCCCGCACCGGCGTCTATGCCGAACCCGCCACCCTGCCGGCGGCCGCCGCCGAGCTGGTCGACACCGAGAAGATGGTCGCCACCGCGGAGGGCCTCTACGGCCCCTACCGCTGGGGGCGGTACGACATGATCGTGCTGCCGCCCGCTTTCCCTTATGGCGGCATGGAAAATCCGACCCTCACCTTCCTCACCCCCACCTTCATCGCCGGCGATCGCAGCTTGAACGGCCTCGTCGCCCACGAGCTCGCGCACAGCTGGTCGGGCAATCTCGTCACCAACGCGGTCTGGGCCGACAGCTGGCTCAATGAAGGCTTCACCTCCTATTTCGAGAATCGGATCATGGAGGCGCTCTACGGCCCGCGCCGCGCGGCACAGGAAGCCTGGCTGTCCTGGGCCGACATGGAGGCGTCGCTGAAGGAGCTCGGCCCCGATGCGCCGGGTACCCGTCTCCACGACGACAGCGGCGCGGATTCGGGCGGCATCGTCTACGACAAGGGCGCGACCTTCCTGCGCACGCTCGAACGCACCGTCGGGCGGGAGCGCTTCGACGCGTACCTCACCTCCTATTTCGATCGCCACGCCTTTCAGCCGATGACGTCGGCCCGCTTCCTCGCCGATCTGCGCGCCAACCTCATCCGCGGCGACGCCGACCTCGAGCGGCGGCTGCTGCTCGATCAGTGGGTCTACCAACCCGGTCTGCCGGCCAATGCCGCGCGCCCAGACGCGAGCGTGTTCGCGCCGGTCGACCAGGCGGTCGCCGCCTTCAACGCCGGCGGCGCCGCGGCGGCGGTGCCCTACGCCGGCTGGACCACCGCCGAGCGGCTTCGCTTCCTCAACGCGCTGCCCCGCCAGCTCCCGCAGCCGCGCCTCGCCGAGCTCGATGCCGCGTTCAAACTGTCGGACAGCGGCAATGCCGAGACCCTGTTCGCCTGGCTCCAGCTCGCCCTCGCCAACCGCTACGAACCTGCAGTCCCCGCAGCCGAGCGCTTCCTGCTCGGCATGGGCCGCCGCAAGTTCGTCTCGCCGCTGTTCGAGACGCTGATGGGGCAGGGCGACTGGGGCCAGCCCATCGCCCGCCGCCTCTACGCCAAGGCCCGCCCGATGTACCACGCGGTCACCACCAGCGCGGTCGACAAGGTGGTGAAATAGGGGGGGCTTGCTCCGCGGCTCCCTCTTCAATCGTCATCCCAGCGAAAGCTGGGATCTCCACGAGACGAGGCGCAGGCTCTTCATCCACGCCGGCGCACACTCACCCGGAGATCCCAGCTGAAGTTCATCCTGAGCGTGTCCAAGGGCTGGGATGACGAGAGGAGAAGAGCATCCCGCTTCCTCCGGTCGGGGATCCCAGCTGAAGTTCATCCTGGGCGTGTCGAATGGCTGGGATGACGTTAGAGGGAGAGCGGCTCGCCCGTGACCCTTGGGCATCCGAACTGCCGCGCCGGCCGCGGGGTGGGGGGGGAAGCCCCTGTTCCCGATCTCCGGCCCGGCGCATAATTGGGGGATGAAGGGCGGCTGGGTCTACATCATGACAAACAGGCCGGGCGGGACGCTCTACATCGGCGTCACCGCCGATCTGGCCGCGCGCATCGCCCAGCACCGCGCCGGCACCGGCGCGTCTTACTGCCGCCGCTACAATCTCAAACGTCTCGTCTACGTCGAACCTTACCCCACGATCGACGAAGCCATCGCCCGCGAGAAAGCGATGAAAGCCTGGCAGCGCGCCTGGAAGGTCCAGGCGATCGAGGCGGTGAACCCGCACTGGGCCGATCTGTGGGACACCATCAACGGGTGAAAACCGCCGTCCTCTCACTGTGATTGCCGTCACTCTCCGCCCATACCGTCATCCCAGCGAAAGCTGGGATCTCCCTGAGGGTAGGCGCCGGCGCGAGTAGAAAGCATCGCGCCTCTTCCGCGCGGAGATCCCAGCTTCCGCTGGGATGACGGTGAGGAAGCCAGGTCACGTCTTCCTCCTCATCCTCCCGCCATCATTCGTCAGCCCAGCAGCACACGGTCATCCCACCACCCCCCAACGTCATCCCAGCGAAAGCTGGGATCTCCCGGAGGGTACGCGCCGGCACGGATGAAAAGCACCGTGCCCTTCCGCGCGGAGATCCCAGCTTCCGCTGGGATGACGGCAGAAGAGGGCAGGTCACGCTCCCGCAGCCAAGGCGTCCCCCATCCTTCCTCACCCCGGTGCCTCCAACGTCATCCCACCACCCCCACCGTCATCCCGGCGAAAGCTGGGATCTCCCCGAGGGTACGCGCCGGCGCGAGTGAAAAGCACCGCGCCTCTTCCGCGCGGAGATCCCAGCTTCCGCTGGGATGACGGTGAAAAGGGGTAGATTACGCGCCTGCAGCAACGCCGTCCCCTCCATGGTCCCCCACCTTCCTCAGCCCGGCTACTCCAACGTTATCTCACCCCACCGTCATCCCAGCGAAAGCTGGGATCTCCCGGAGGGTACGCGCCGGCGCGAGTGAAAAGCACCGCGCCTCTTCTGCGCGGAGATCCCAGCTTCCGCTGGGATGACGGTGGACAGGGGCAGGTCACGTCTCTGCAGCAACGCCGGGCCCCTCCATGCTCCCCCACCTTCCTCACCCCGGCGCCTCCACCTTCATCCCACCACCCCCACCGTCATCCCAGCGAAAGCTGGGATCTCCCGGAGGGTACACGCCGGCGCGAGTGAAAAGCACCGCGCCTCTTCTGCGCGGAGACCCCAGCTTCCGCTGGGATGACGGTGAAAAGGGGTAGACTACGCCCCTGCAGTAACGCCGTCCCCTCCATGGTCCTCCATCCTTCCTCAGCCCGGCTACTCCAACGTTATCTCACCCCGTCGTCATCCCAGCGAAAGCTGGGATCTCCCGAAGGGTACGCGCCTGCGCGAGTGAAAAGCACCGCGCCTCTATCGCACCTAAATCCAGCTTCCGCCGGGATGACGTGTTCAGCCATGCGATCTCCGCGAAGACAAACGAACTATTGCGTAAACACAACAATACGTCTAGCTTACCCGCATGTTCAATCGAATCGCCCTACTCCGCGCCGACGGCAACGTGTCGCGAAAGGCGCTTGCCGAGGCGGTGGGCGTGAACCCGCAGACGATCGGCTATCTGGAGCGCGGCGACTACAAGCCGAGCCTTGAGCTCGCGATGAAGATCGCCGCCTTTTTCGGCGTGCCGGTCGAGCTGGTTTTCTCCTTCACTCCCTTCGAATCCGTCACCGACGCGCTGCGCCGCGTCCAGGAGGCCTCATGACCGATGTGATTGCCCGGCACCGTGCCGCCGCCATTCTCCTTGCGCTCGCCGCGCTGACTGCCCTCGTCGTCGTTCCGGATCGCACCGCACCAGCGTGGGGCGAGGGGGCCGGGATCGCGGTGAACCTGCTGCTGATCCTCGTCGCGCTCGCCGGCGCCTCAGCCCTGCTGACCTCGCCCTATCTGTCGATCCTCTACCGCGAGGCGCCGCTCAAACGGGCGATCACCGGCGAGTCCGAACTGGACGAACGCGAGGTCGCGCTCCGCGATCGCGCGGCCGGCATGACCTATTATCTGTTCGCGACCGTCAATCTGGTCGGGCTCGCGGCCGTCGGCCTGCTGCTCAAGGCGGGCGCGATCGTCCTCGATGGCGACCTCCTTCTCCGCTGGATGCCGCCTTATGCCGCCTTCGCCTTCGCTTTGCCGGTGCTGACGCTGGAATGGTTCGAGCCCTCGTCGCTCTGGGCCCGCTCGGTCGAGGAGGACGTCGCGTGAGCCTGCTGTCCACCCTCGATCGCGTCGTCCACGTCACCCGCCTCGACATCCTCACCCCGCACGCGGAGCGGCGCAGCCGCAACTTGCGCTGGCTGCCGCTGTTCGTCCTCGCCGCCTTGCCGATCGGTTACGGATTGATGGTGGCGATGCCCCACAAGGCGGTGCCGGTTCGGGTCGGCTTCTTCGGCGGCCTGCTCTTCTTCGGGGCCTACCTCGCCGCGATGCTGATCCGGCTGTTCGGGCCCCGCCTGGTCGCCGAAGCCGGGGTCCGGCTCGACGAACGCGAGCAGATGATCAAGGCCCGCGCCGGCAGCATCGCCGGGACGATCGTCACCATCCTGTTCGTCGCCTTCTGCCTTTATGCCGGCTGCGCCTCGATCTTCGGCGCCTGGATGCCGTCGTCGTCGATCGAGTGGATCTATCTGGGTCTCGGCGTGCAGGGCGTCGCCTTCACCTTGCCGGTTCTCGCCGCCAGCTGGCTCCAGCCCCGGCTCGACGACGAGGATTAAGCGCGGCGCGGCCCTCGTGACTGCGGATACGCCGACAGCATCGCCGCGGAGTTTGTCGATCCGCCAGCCGCTCTTCCTCTCTCGTCCTCTCCCCCCGTCATCCCAGCGAAAGCTGGGATCTCCATCCGGAGGAGGCGTGGACCTCTCCTTGCACTCCGGTGAATAGTCTCCGGGAGATCCCGGCTGAAGTTCATCCTGAGCGTATCGGAAGGGCTGGGATGACGGTGAGGCAGAATGGCAAACAAGCCACGAGGCGGAGGAGCTCCGCCGCCCCGGCGCCACAGCCGAAATCCGCCTCGCTATTCAACCACAATCCTTGGTATCCGCCCATCACTCGACGCCCTGCCGGAGCCCAACCGTTCGTCGCAAATCGGCGACTCCCGGGCGTCCGCCGTGCCCTTGATTTGCAAGCGAAAAGCGCTTCGATTCACCGCATCCGGCGTCACGAAAACCGTGGATAAGTCATTAAGCCTCTTGGCGTCGGAATCGAGATGAGGCACTAATGGTTGTGGCGCTGCCACGGGGGCGACGCTACAACTTGTATGAACGTCCGACGGTCACCATCTTGGTCCGGAGACGGAAGACTCTTGTCCTGTGGATATCGGGGACAAGATCGAACAAGCGCCGCGCCCCCTTCGCAAACGCGCATTGTTTGGGCTAAGGCCCGGTAGAACGAATTGAGAACGAGGGGTTTGAGCGATGGATCTTAGCGGCAGCAGCGAAGTCGGTTCGAGCGACGTGACGATGACGCTCGATGCGGTCGACACCAAGCCGACGAAGCCGGCCATCTACCCGCTTGCCGTGGACCGCAGCCGTGATGCCCTGCTCACCGAATTC
The DNA here is from genome assembly GCF_004135585.1 of Sphingosinicella sp. BN140058. Taxonomy (NCBI): domain Bacteria; kingdom Pseudomonadati; phylum Pseudomonadota; class Alphaproteobacteria; order Sphingomonadales; family Sphingosinicellaceae; genus Sphingosinicella; species Sphingosinicella sp. BN140058. The sequence goes on from NZ_CP035501.1 coordinate 3,491,275, forward strand.
GGCAAGGACACTTTGCGCGACCGCTATCTGCTGCCCGGCGAATCGTATCAGGATCTGTTCGTCCGCGTCTCCTCGGCTTATGCCGACGACGAGGCCCACGCCCAGCGCATGTACGATTACATGTCGCAGCTCTGGTTCATGCCGGCGACGCCCGTTTTGTCCAACGGTGGCACCGGCCGCGGCCTGCCTATCTCCTGCTATTTGAACAGCGTCGACGACAGCCTGGAAGGGATCGTCGGCACCTGGAACGAGAATGTCTGGCTGGCCAGCCGCGGCGGCGGCATCGGCACCTATTGGGGCAGCGTCCGCGGCATCGGCGAGCCGGTCGGCCTCAACGGTAAGACCTCGGGCATCATCCCGTTCGTGCGGGTCATGGATTCGCTGACCCTGGCGATCAGCCAGGGCTCGCTGCGCCGCGGCTCGGCCGCCTGCTATCTCGACATCTCGCACCCGGAGATTGAGGAATTCCTCGAAATCCGCAAACCGTCGGGCGATTTCAACCGCAAGGCGCTCAATCTCCACCACGGCGTGCTCGTCACCGACGCGTTCATGGAAGCGGTGCGCGACGGCGCCGAATGGACCCTGCGCAGCCCCAAGGACGGCTCGGAGCGCAGCAAGGTCGATGCCCGCGCCCTGTTCCAGAAGCTGGTCGAGACCCGGCTGCAGACCGGCGAGCCCTACATCATCTTCATCGACAAGGTGAATGCGACGATGCCGCGCCACCAGCGCGAGCTCGGCCTCAAGGTCTCGACCTCCAATCTCTGCTCCGAGATCACGCTGCCGACCGGCATCGACCATCTCGGCAATGCCCGCACCGCGGTCTGCTGCCTGTCCTCGCTCAATCTCGAAACCTGGGACCAGTGGAACGGCGACAAGCGCTTCATCGAGGACGTGATGCGCTTCCTCGACAACGTGCTCAGCGACTATATCGCGCGGGCGCCGGACGAGATGGCGCGCGCCAAGTACAGCGCGGCGCGCGAGCGTTCGGTCGGACTCGGCGTGATGGGCTTCCACTCTTTCCTGCAGGCGCGCGGCATCCCGTTCGAGGGCGCGATGGCGAAATCGTGGAACATGCGCATCTTCCGCCACATCAGCGCGCAGGTGAACGAAGCCTCGATGATGCTGGCGCACGAGCGCGGGCCGTGCCCCGACGCCGCCGATGTCGGCGTGATGGAGCGGTTCAGCTCGAAGATGGCGATCGCGCCGACCGCGTCCATCTCGATCATCGCCGGCGGCACCTCCGCCTGCATCGAGCCGATCCCGGCCAACATCTACACCCACAAGACGCTGTCCGGCTCCTTCTCCATCCGCAATCCGTATCTGGAAGAGCTGCTCAAGCAGAAGGCGAAGAATTCGGAAGGCGTGTGGTCGTCGATCCTCGAGCGCGGCGGCTCGGTCCAGCACCTCGATTTCCTGACGCAAGAGGAAAAGGACGTGTTCAAGACCAGCTTCGAGATCGACCAGCGCTGGCTGATCGAGCTCGCGGCCGATCGCACGCCCTATATCGACCAGGCGACCTCCTTGAACCTGTTCATCCCGGCCGACGTCGACAAGTGGGACCTGCTGATGCTCCACTATCGCGCCTGGGAGCTCGGCGTGAAATCGCTTTACTATCTCCGCTCCAAATCGGTCCAGCGCGCCGGCTTCGCCGGCGGCGTCGAAGCCGACAACACGCCGGACCTCAAGCAGATCGAGCTCGCGGCGACCACGGATTACGACGAGTGCCTGGCGTGCCAGTAATTCACTCCTCTCTCCTTCAGGGGGTGCAGCGCCCCTTGGGCTTGCTCCGGGGGAGCAAGCCGGCGCTGCACGCCGGGAAGAGGGGGAGTCTGCCGACTCTCCGCCGCCTCCGGTACGGTCCCTCCCGTCTGCCCCTCTCCCTCTCCCTCTCCCCTGAAGGGGAGAGGGAATCCACGCGCCCCACCGGCCGCGCCACCTTTTTCTGATCGGGAGTAAACCGATGTCCCTTCTCGAAGCCCGCAAGCAGTACAAGCCGTTTGAATATCCCTGGGCGTTCGAATTCTGGAAGCGCCAGCAGCAGCTGCACTGGCTTCCCGAAGAGGTGCCGCTCGGCGAGGATTGCCGCGACTGGGCGCAGAAGCTCACCGATCACGAGCGCAACCTGCTCACCCAGATCTTCCGCTTCTTCACCCAGGCGGACATCGAGGTGCAGGATTGCTACCACGAGAAATACGGCCGGATCTTCAAGCCGGTCGAGGTCAAGATGATGCTCGCCGCTTTCTCCAACATGGAGACGGTGCACATCGCCGCTTACTCGCATCTGCTCGACACGATCGGCATGCCCGAGAGCGAATACGGCATGTTCCTTCAGTATAAGGAAATGAAGGACAAGCACGATTATCTCGCCACCTTCGGCGTCGACAGCGACGAGGATATCGCCAAGACGCTGGCGATGTTCGGCGGCTTCACGGAAGGGTTGCAGCTCTTCGCCAGCTTCGCGATGCTGATGAATTTCCCGCGCTTCAACAAGATGAAGGGCATGGGCCAGATCGTCTCCTGGTCGGTGCGCGACGAGAGCCTGCATTGCGAAGGCATCATCAACCTGTTCCACACCTTCACCAAGGAGCGCGACTGCCTGACCGCATCGGTGAAGAAGGATATCAGAGACGTCTGCCACACCACGGTCGATCTCGAGGACGCGTTCATCGATCTTGCCTTCGAGCAGGGCCCGGTTCCCGGCATGACGCCCAAGGAGATCAAGCGCTACATCCGCTACATCGCCGACTGGCGCCTCAGCCAATTGGGCCTGCGCCCGATCTTCATGATCGACGAGCACCCGCTCCCCTGGCTCGCGCCTTTGCTCAACGGCGTCGAGCACGCCAACTTCTTCGAAACCCGCGCGACCGAATATTCCAAGGCCGCGACCCGCGGCAATTGGGGCGAAGTCTGGGACAATTTCGACCGCCGCAAGAGCGCCAAGGCAGCGAACGACGCGGTCATCGCCGCGGCCGAGCCGGCGCCGCAGCCGGAAGGGGACATGTTCTCGCGGGCTGGGGTGGCGGCGGAGTAGGTCGAGATGGCAATTTCGAAGGAGAGCTTCCTCGGCTCGCGCGGATTCAGCGAAAATCCGTTCATCCTTACCAACGCGGATGAGGAGCAGAATCTCTCTTCGTACTTCGTGCCGCCACCGTTCTTCGATGCTGTCTTGGGGCGCCCGACCGAGCCGAAAAGCTGCACCGTATTCGCGCCGCGCGGAGGCGGTAAGACAGCTCAGAAAGTTATGATTGAGAAAGCTTCAGGTGAAGCGCGTCTCGAAGATCAATTCCTTTGTCTGACTTATGATAGATTTGTGCTGCCGGATCGTTTTCTATTAAAGAATGCGACAGTCGATTGGCACCTCCTGAACTTGGTTCGGCTGATAACGACCGCGCTCCTGGTGCGTCTGGATGCTCCGGAAGCGAAGCTCCGATTGGATCAGGCAGACAGAGACTTCTTAGTTAAGGCTGCTCGTACTTTCCTGTATGATATAAATGTTGCCGAGTTCCAAGCCATCGTGGCTGCGCTGCGTAATTGGCGAGGAAGAACAGAGGATTTGGTGAAAAAATACGGCGGTCAGATTGTAAATCTGATCTCGGCGATTGTTACTAAGTTTGAGATGGGCAAGATTGAGCTGATTGCGGGTGAGCGAGAGATAAATAAGCCTACGGTTATGGCGTATTTTGAACGCCTTATTGGAGTGGCTGCAAAGCTTGGATTTGAGTCGGTGTACGTCCTGGTTGACCGGGTTGATGAAACTCTTGCGACTCAGAACGACGCCAACTCCTCATTCGAGTTTATTGAGAGCTTACTTCTCGACTTGCACATTCTTGAAACCCGAGGTGTAGCATTCAAATTCTTCTTGTGGGATCAGATCAAGTCTAGGTATCTTTCCTCGGGTGCAAGGACCGACCGGATTCCGATGTACTCGCTCAACTGGAACCTGGAGGAGATGAGTACGATGCTTCGGGAGCGTTTGAAGGCATATTCTGGGGGGAGCATTGCATCACTGAATGAGCTTCTTCCTGAAGATTTAGAGTACGATCTTCACAGTCTGGTCTGCGTGCTCGCCGTTGGCTCTCCTCGAGATATGATTAGGTTATGTAAGGCGATCATTGACGAGCAAACCCGGACGTCGAATGTGGCCGGATCTCTTAGTAGAAACGTCATTTCTCGTGGGATCCGCGCTTTTTCGGAGCAGAGAACCTTGGAGCTTTTTGGTAATAGCTTAGAGGATTTGCGAAAGGTAAACCTTGCCAGTTTCACAATCTCGAAGCTAGCTAACGACATATTCAGGGTGACTTCGAACGCCATAAGTCGAAAGATCCAGATCTGGACGGATCAGGGTGCAGTCGTCCGAACTGGTGAGGTTCCAACTCCAGGAGCTCGTCCTCAAAATCTATACTCCTTGGCAGATCCTCGATTGTGCATCACGGTTAAGTCGCAATCGCCTGTGGAGTCGGTGTTGGAAAGCAACATATACGTCTGTGGCAGTTGCGGATCCGTCAACGTTTTTGAGGAGGATGATGCCTCAAGCTGTTCACGGTGCCAGGCCTCAATAGACTCGACTCTATCGTCCTTCAGGATGGTGGCGCCAGGTCTGTAGAGCTTTGTGTGATTTCAGCGGGAGAGTTTTGCAGTTCCGGTGAAAGTGCGCTGATTTAATTGCGCTGATGCTCCACTCAATTCGCCGAACCTCAGCGCTCTGCCTGGAAGAGGCGGCGTTGAGCAGCGTTGATCGAAAGCTCGTCCCAATCGACCTCTCTCCTGGTGACCGGCAGAACGTCCCTGCGATCAATCCAATCGTAGAAGAGCGTGCCGTAAATGCCTCGCGCGTCCCTCTTCAGAATCGGGCGCTCCCAGATGCGGGAAAGGATGATCCCGGCTTCGCTCTCTCCCAGCCGCGCCACCACATCCTCGATCAGCGCCATGTCCTGATCGCCCGGAAAGATCGCGGCGAATTCCGCGTCGGTGGCCTGGAACAGGCTGAAGGTCGCATTGCGCGCGCCATCGATGATCTGGATGTTCCGCATGCATCCAGTCTGGCTCGTGCGGACCGAGTCCGCAACGGCTGCGTATTTCCCTTCGGCGGGCCACAGTAACGGCTCTCTTGGCAGTCCCCGGGCCTCGATGCCCGAGCAGGCCAATCTGGCGGGAATCAGCCCGGACGCATCACCGTTCCTCCGAGGCTCGCTTGCACGCATTCGCTGAACTTTGAGGCGAAGATCGCGAAGACCTCTCGGAGCCCTTAGGGGTTCCGGTGACGGGTTCGGGTGACAGTGCATCCAATTGCCCTCAAACCTCCTCCCATTCTCCGCTCAGGGCTCACGGTCCCAAAGATCGTTGGCGGCTTCGTGGTCCTTCGTGGCTTCGTGTGGAACCAGCGGCGGATGTGCGAGTCAAAGTCGTCCGCGGAGATGCCCCACGGCGCGCCGATCGACACGCGCTCATGCGGAGCGAACCATTCCGAGTCCCGTGTTCGCTCAACCGTCGCATTTGGACGCGAAGATCGCGAAGGACGCCATGGCGCGAAGAGGGATGAGAGCGGGCGTCGTCAGTGAAACTCTTCGCGATCATCGCGGTCGTCGCGTCCTTCGCGTCGAAAATTGGGGGCGTGGAACGCGCGTCGCCCTCGGGGAACATCCACTCTGGCTTGCTCAGTACTTTTAATGAAGACGTGCGCTGCGCGATAGGAGCGCACTCCGATTCCCTCAGGCGTCCTCGCCGACCGCCTCCAGCACTGCCACCAACGCGGCCTAAGGCCGCGTCGCCCGCAGCCCCGCGGCGCGCACGCCCGCTTCGGCGCAGGCGATGTCGCTTTCGGTCGGCGATCCGGACACGCCGATCGCGCCGAGCGGTCGGCCCTCGGCGGTGAAGACCGGCACGCCGCCGCCGGCCGTGGCGATGCCGGGCGCGGTGGGCACGTTCCAGCGGGCGGCGGGTTCTGCGGACGCAATACGCAACGCGCTTTGCATGTGCAGGCTAGGCGGTGCAGGATCGGGCCGTCTGATCCGTCCGGAGTCGTCGCAGAAGGGGAGTGCCATTGCCCAGCCAGGTTCCTGACGCAGCGCCCGGACCATTCTACGTCGATCCGAATTGCTGCATTCTATGCGGAATCCCGGAAGACATCGCGCCGGAGCTATTCAGCACGGGTGAGGCGCATTGCTTCTTCATCAAGCAGCCAATCGCCCCGGCTGAGGTCGACAAGACCATCGAGGTCATGCTGTCCAGCGAAGTCGATTGTATCCGCTATGGTGGCGACGACGCGGCTATTCTCAAGCGTATGGGACGCGCTGGCGTGGCGGAGTTCGCGGACGATATGCGTGCGGCTGGATATTCTCCCATTGCCAAGGATCAGGTCGAATTCTCGGCCGATCGGAGTGCAACGGAGATGGCCGTGGCATTCCGCGCCTTTCTCCGTGCGCAGGAAGGGTTCAAGGTGGCCTTGTCGTTTCGCAAAACCAAGGTACGATTTGCGTGGTGGCGAGGGAACTTCCACACCGTGGCTTTCGAGCTCACGGATGGACGCCACCGCCTCATCCTGCATCCGGGCCACCCCGATGCTCTCCTCGGTGTTGCGCGCGTCGTAGGGGATTGGCTCCAATCCGATCCCAACGTTGGTGCGATCGCCTGGAAGACACGGCGCGGCGACGAAGATGCCTCTCCGGAGACCCCGCTGCCATTCTGAAGGCAACTGCGAGCTCCGCGGACGCAGTGAGGGGCAGGCAAGGCAAGGTTCAGGCGGCCGTGAATGGCCGCTACTCGCCCAGGTCTGAGCGCAAGCCAAGTTGGCCCCACACCACAAACAAGCGTACGATGGATGCCATTCCACCGATGTGGAAGATGACGGCGAGCGGAAATAGGAGCTTCAGCTGCCATACCAGGTCGGACCAGAATCCGAAGTGGAGAGCGCCATCGCTGTGGCGCTCGGCGAGATGGCCGAAGAAGATGCGGACGATAAGGAGGTCGATGAAGAAGAGCGGGAAGCCGAGGACCCCGAGATAGGCCTGGCCCAGGCGCCACTCCGTATCCTCGTCGATAAAGTGCCGTTCCGTCAGCAGGTAACCATCCGTGCTGCGCCTGTTACCATGGACCTTGCGGGCCGCCCACCGGCCGATCGCGGGCAAGGGCGGGATTGCGAGCGGAGAGAGCATTCTTCGTCTAGCTTTCGGCGTCGAGGCTGGGTCACGAGTCTCCGCGGATCATACGAAAGTCGAGAGTTTGCAAGCGTCACCAGCGGTGCGCCACGCAAGCAGCAATGACGTAAGACGTCATCGCTCGGCACGTGTGCGGCAACCAGCTGGCGGCAAGCCGATCCGCGTCGGCGAACCGGGGGGACCCGCACTTCCACATGAGCCACGAAACAACGAAGCCACGAAGAAGGGCAAGCGCCTCGCGGCAATCGCTTTGCGGCTCCGTGTGTCTTCGTGGCTTAGTGTGGAAACGGCGGCAAAAATGCCTTCGCCGGGGAAACCGGAGATGCACGGTCCAGGAGCAATGGCAGCACGAGTACCCGCATTCGATCCGAGGGCGGAGCCTGGCGCGACGGCCGTACTTGGGCGCGAAGGCGCGAAGGACGCAAAGGCGCGAAAAGGAATCGCAAGCAGTCGACTCCTGAACCCTTTGCGATCATCGTGTCCTTCGCGGCACCGCGTCAAAACAGCGGTCTCAAGGCCGGCCGCCGCTCCGGCGGAAGGCACAAGGCGACTGTGCGAGACAGCCAACGGCCCGCGCCGCCCGCGAACCGCTCGCTAAGGCCGCGTCGCCCGCAGCCCCGCCGCGCGTACCCCCGCTTCGGCGCAGGCGATGTCGCTTTCGGTTGGGGAGCCGGACACGCCGATCGCGCCGAGCGGGCGGCCCTCGGCGGTGAACACCGGCACGCCGCCGCCGGCGGTGGCGATGCCGGGCGCGGTGGGAACGTTCCAGCGGGCGGTATCGGCGCTGGCATAGGTGTAGGTCGCCGCCGACCGGCTCTTCCACAAAGCGGTGTCCGAGACGGCGGTCGAGGCGTCGTCCATGCGGGCGAAAGTCAGCAGCCGCCCTGCCTCGTCGTGCACGGCGATCGCGACCGACAACTTGTTTTTCCTGGCGAAGGCCAGGCAGCCGTCGCGCATCTTGGCCGCGCTCTCATAGGTCAGCACCGGCCGCGGACTCTGCGCCGGCGCAGCGGTGCCGAGCGCGGCAAGGCAGGCTGCAGCAACGAACGTCTTCATCTCTTCCCCTCCCGCTCTCTTCCGCCAAGTAAACCGCCTCTGCGCGCCGGGCGCAAGCGGGTCGTTTCGAGGGTGTAATGACGTGCTTGTCGCGGGAACGCGCGGCGCGCTACGCGCCTGGCCGGAAATGCTCCGACCATGATTGCACCCGTATCCACGGGTGGCCGCAGCCTTAGCGGGGAAAGAAGGCGTACCGCACGGTGGCGCTTCCCCGCTCCCGGGATGTAGGCTCGTCCGGCACGAATCAGGGGAGGATCGAGATGGCCACCGGAGGATGCCTGTGCGGCGCCGTGCGCTACCGGATCACCGGTCCGCTGCGCGCAACCTCGCTCTGCCATTGCGAGTCCTGCCGCCGCGCGACTGGCGGCCCGTCGCTGGCCTGGGCGATCTTCGGCGAAGACGATGTCGAAATCACCACCGGCACGCTCGCCGTTTATGAAAGCTCGCCCGGAGTCGAGCGCGGCTTCTGCGCGCGGTGCGGCACGTCGCTCAGCTATCGGCGCGCCAATCGCCCCGGCCTGTTCGACGTCACCACCGCCTCGCTCGACGATCCGGAGCTCTTTCCGCCCGACAAGGAGATCTGGGTCGAGGAGCGGCTGTCCTTCGTCGCCCCCAACCCCGATCTGCCGCAACATGCCCGCTTCAGCACCCCGGCGGCGGCCCCGAGCGCCCGCGCGCTCGATGAGGGATAGAGACGCGTGGCACGCAAAGGCGCGAAGCCGGGAAGGGGGCGAGACCCTGACCCGCGTCAGCAAAACTCCGTCGGCCAGGGAAACTCGGCAGGAGGGACGACGCTGTCCCCCTTCGCGTCTTTGCGGGTTCGCGTGACCGAACCTTCCTCCGCTCGCCTTGCGGCTGCCTTGGGCAGGCGGGACGGAGGCAGGACATGGCCCGCGCAAGACCCCGCACCAAGCTGCCGCCGTCTTGCCTCAAACGCGTGTGGCGCGACGATGCGCTGAGCAGGAATGTCCTCCGGGGCCCATGGCGAAGCGCTCCGCCGCGACTCCAGCAACGGTCCCGCAGTCGCGCCCCACATACGCATGCGATTGCGTTCCGCGACGCTTGTGCCAGTATGATGGGAGGGGGCACAGAGTGGCGACGGCAGGCAGAGAAGCGACAGGACCGGCGCCGGCGCGTGCGGACGCGGCCTTGGCTCCGACGAGAAGGTTTGCGACCCGCGAGCTGCCCGAACATCGGCGGGACGAACTCATCCGGGAATTTTACGGCCGGATCGGCATCGGCGTCGATATCGCCCCGATCGAGGTGCCGCTCGATCTCGATATCTCGACGCTGATCCTGCCGAAGATCATGATGATCGCGGCGACCACCACGCCGCTCAGATGGGATCGGCGGCCCGATCTGACCGCCGACGGCAACGACGACATCTGCATCACGTGGGCTGCCGGTGGCTATGCCTTCCGTCAGCACGGCCGCAGCGATGTGGACATTGCGCCCGGCGCCGCCTGCGTCATTCCGGTCGATCGTCCGTGGAGCGCCGCAACGCTGGACGGGTCGTGGAAGACGAACATTCAGATCGAGCGGCGCCTGCTCCTGGAGCGGGTGCCAGACCTTGAAGACGTGGCGCCGGATTGCATCGAGCGCCGCAGCCCCGAGGCCGCTTTGCTGTTCGATTATCAATGGTGGATCGCACGCCGGCCGATCACGGAGGCGATGGCGCCGAGGATCGCCGAGCACATTGCGGATCTCCTCGCACTGGCGCTGGGTGCCTCGGCGGATGCAAGGCAGGCAGCCAGGGAAGGTGGCGTACGTGCGGCGCGGCTGCTCGCCCTTCAGCGCCACATCGCGGCCAATCTTCACCGCCCGATGCTTTGCGCGCGGAGTGCCGCCAAAGCCCTGGGGATCAGCGAACGCTATGTTCGAAGCCTCCTCTCGGATGAGGAAACCACCTTTTCCGATTACGTGGCGGATCGCAGGCTCGATGCGATCCGAAGCCGGCTTCTGCAGCCGTCCCAAGCCGTCCTGCCGATCGCCGACATCGCGGCGGAGTTCGGCTTCTTCGAGCCATCCACCTTCTATCGCCGGTTCAAGGCGCGCTTCGGAATGAGCCCCTCGGAGTTCCGCCGGGGATAGTCGGCGCTGTTCCGCCCGCGCACCATCCAGTGCCGCCGGTGCCACATCGTTACGGCTGGAACGGCTCTATGCGGTCTCCCGATTGCGCAGCCGATCAGCGCCGCGCGAAAAGGGGGATCCATTCATGACCAAGACCACGCGCGTGGCGCTCACCGCCGCTGCCTCGATCAGCGCGCTTTCCTGGGCGGTCGCCGCGGCCGCGGACCCGACGCCGCCGTGCAACGCGGGTGCCGGTGCCGGCAGCACGGAATGCGGCGCCAATTCGACGACCGGTACCGCCGTCGAGGCCACCGCAGTGGGTGCGGGAAGCCAGGCGACCGGCGATGGCAGCACCGCCACCGGCAACGGCGCGGTCGCCTCTGCGCCCTCGGCCTTCGCCGGGGGCCAGGGCGCGATCGCCAATGGCCCGAGCGCCACGGCCATCGGCCTGAACAGCGCTGCGTCGGGCGGCCAGGCCACCGCCCTGGGGGCTTTCAGCGAGGCGAGCGGCGACGATGCCATTGCGCTGGGCAACGGCAGCCTGGCGACGGGCGACGGCAGCAGCGCGGTCGGCAACGATGCGGTGGGATCGGGCGTGTTCTCGAGCGCGTTCGGCAGCGATGCTGCCGCAACCGGTCTCGACAGCGTCGCCGTGGCGAAGCTCTCAACGGCAAGCGGCGAGGGGGCGATCGCCATTGGACGGTCGAGCGACGCCGCCGCCGATTACACGATCGGCATCGGGCGCAGCGCGGCGGCGAGCGACACCGGTGCGATTGCGGTCGGCTATCTGGCCACCTCGTCCGGCGTCCGCTCGATGGCGGTCGGTTTCGAGGCCGGTGCCGCTGGGGACCAGTCCTCCGCATTCGGGGCGTTCTCCGCGGCTTCGCAGCCCGACGCGACTGCGGTCGGGGCCGGCGCCCAGGCAACGGGTCCGGGCAGCACCGCCACCGGCCGCGCCGCATCGGCGCTCGGGGAATTGTCGAGCGCCTTCGGCATGAACGCGTCCGCGTCGGGATCGAGCAGCCTCGCCACGGGCTCGGGAGCCAGCGCAACCGGCACCGCCTCGATCGCGAGCGGCTTCAATGCAGAAGCGACCGGCTCGAACAGCATTGCCACGGGACAGTTCAGCCGGGCATTGAACAACAGCGCGGCGGCCTATGGTAATTCCGCTTTCGCGACGGGAGCAGGGAGCCTCGCGATCTCGACCTTGGCGCAAGCGACGGCCGACCTCAGCATCGCCATCGGAACACAGAGCGGCGGGTACGGGCGATCGAGCATCGGGATCGGCGCCCTGGCCCAGGGATTGGGCGAGGAGTCGGTCGCTCTCGGGGCGCTGGCGAGTGCAGGCGCCGACGGCAGCAGCGCAATCGGGGCCAGAGCGCGCGCCGAAGGCGTCAACGCGCTTGCCATCGGCATGGAGAGCAAATCGGAGGGGACGGCGGCGGTCGCGCTGGGCCGCCAGGCTTTGGCGACCGGCGAGCAGGCAACGGCGCTCGGAACCCAGTCGGTTGCCGTCGGGTCCGGAAGCGTCGGCATCGGCTACAATGCGGGGGCCATCGGGAACTTCTCGGTGGCGTTGGGCCAGCAGAGCGCAGCAACCGGCGATTCCTCGCTCGCGCTCGGCGCCGGTTCGACCGGAGGCGCCGCGGAAGCGACCGCCTTGGGCTGGTTCGCCAAGGCCAATGGGGTGCAGGCCGTCGCTTTGGGCGCCCAGAGCGAGGCGGCAGGTGCGCTCGGCACTGCGCTTGGCGCCAACAGCAGTGCGACGGGCGAGCAGGCGACCGCTCTCGGCAGCGGCAGCAGCGCGCTCGGCGTGGGGAGCACCGCGATCGGCCGACTGGCGGCGGCGTCGGCGGACGGCGCCGCCGCGCTCGGCCGCGACAGCCGCGCAGAGGGGGTAAATGCGGCTGCGCTCGGCCCGAACGCGATCGCGGCACACGATGGCTCCGTGGCGCTTGGCGCCGGAGCCGCGACCACCGCCGCTGGACAGGTGGCGCTCGGCGGCACCGGTAGTTCCGTTCGCGTCGGCGACATCGCGGCAAGCAGCGCGGCGCAGGCCGGAACCCTCGGCGTGGCGACGGTGGATGCGTCGGGCACGCTGGGGCGCGACACCACGCTCTTCCCCGCGGTCGGTGCCTTGCAGGCGGGGCAGGCGACACAGGCGGGCCAGATTGCGGCGATCGAAACCGTCAACACCACCCAGAACGGGCAGATCGCTGCCGTCGAGGCGGTCAACTCCAGCCAGGCAACGCAGATCACCGCGCTGCAGCTCGGCTCGGTAAGCCAGGGCATGGCGATCAGTGCGCTCCAGGCCGGACAGGCTGCGCTGAGCGGACGCGTCGATACTCTGTTCGATCTGCGGGAGCTCGATCGCCGCGACATGCAGGAAGGCATCGCAGCGGCGGTGGCCATGGGGCAGGCACCCATGCCCTCTGCGGCGGGGCGGACGAGCTACGTGCTGAACGTGTCGACCTTCCGCGGTGAGCAGGCGCTTGGCGGCTCGATCATGCACCGCCTCGGCGGTGACTCTCCGGTCGGGATCGGCGTGGGCTTCTCGTTCGCCGGGCACAAGAACAATGCGTTCCGCGCCGGGGTTGCGGGAGAGTTCTGAGGCCGCTCACGCACCAGACGACACCGGGTTGGTGCGGCAACGGCGAGGGTGCACTGCGGCGGCGGGTAACCGGCGCGTGACGAGGCAGGCAAGCGCGTGCCCACCACCGACGGCGCACCTATCCTCCCTGCTCGGTCTCGGGGCGAAGCGACTTCCGGTTTCGGGTCCGCGCCCCTAGGCTGTCCCGGAGGAAGGGAGAGCATGGCCCGAGGAAGACCCCACACCAATCTGCCGCCGCCCTATCTCAAGCGCGTGTGGCTCGACGACGCCTCCGTGCCCGATCGCGACGCTTACCCCTTCTGTCTGCCGTTGTTCCGCGATCCCGGCTTCGAGCTCGCCTTCGATCGGCCGGTGACAATCATCGTCGGCGAGAACGGCACCGGCAAGTCGACCCTGCTCGAGGGCATCGCCGTGCTCGCCGGCTTCGACGAAGGCGGCGGCGGGCCCGGTTATCGGACGATCGACAATGAAGGCGCGCTCGCCCGCGGCGGCGGCGATCTCGCCGCGGCGCTGAAGGCGAGCTGGCTGCCCAAGGTCGGCAAGGGCTGGTTCTTCAAGGCGGAGAGCTTCTTCTCCGTCGCCCGCTACCTGGATGAGGCGGCGAAGGAAGGCTTCGCCCCGCCGCCCGATTATCTCTCCCATTCCCATGGCGAGGGTTTCATGCGCTTCTTCGAGGAACGGTGCGAGCGCCCGGGCATCTTCCTGTTCGACGAGCCGGAATCGGCGCTTTCGCTGACCCGGCAGTTCGAATTCCTGAAGCTGCTCCACCGCATCCACGCGGCCGGCAAGACCCAGGTAATCCTCGCCACCCACGCGCCGATCCTGATGGCGCTGCCCGGCGCCCGCCTGCTCCGCCTCGGCAAATACGGCCTGGAGCCTGTGGCGTTCGAGGACACCGACCATTACCGGCTGATGCGCGAATTCATCCTCGACTGGCGCACCACCGTCGAGACCATGCTCGACGGGTGAGGATTGCGGGACGTCACGGCTTACCCCTCAGCCGCGGCCGTTGCACGCAATGTACGTGGGTTTTCGCGTGTGCCGGTCGATCGAAAGCCTGATCACCCCGCAGCCGCCGTCGAAGATGTTCGGCAGGTCCCGGTAATCGTCCAGCCAGCGTCGCTGACCGGCGGCAAGCGTGCCGGAGGCGGGTTCGGGGCAGGGCACCGCACGTGCGGTGAGGTCCGCGCCCAAGTCCTCGCAGGTCTCGTCCGGCCCGGTCGGTCCGAGCGGCACGACATAGGCGGCTATGATGTCGCCTTCGGCGCCAACGGCATAATGACGGGCATAGGCCTCGAGCGGCCTTGCCCCCGCCGGGAGGCGCACCGCCGCTTCGATCTCCGCCATCAGCGCCTCGGCTGCCGTCGGGGCGAGAGGGGGAGTGGCGAGCAGGGCGAGAAGGAGAAGCGGGCCGGTCACGCGCCGAGCCTGGCACGACGCGCTTCGGCAACGCAAGATGCCCCGCGACCGCATTCCAATGGAAGCCGCGCGCCGGAGCAATACAGGCGTCGTGGCAGCCGATCGCCTTCGGCGGTGCGGCGAAGCCGATGACGGCAGGCACGACGATCTGTGTCTAAGCTTTTTGTCTCATCACTGGGGCGCATTGCAGTTCGCACGCGACCTTCGCCGCTTCGTGGTCCTTCGTGCCTTCGTGTGGAACCGGCAGCCGCTGTGGGTTCGAGGCGGCAGGAGGAGATGCGCGAAGCCCACCCGAGAACGCGCTGACGTGCAGGTCTGACACCTTCGAAGAGGGTGATCCCGAGCTTGCGGCGCGGAGGCTTGGAGGAAGCAATGCGCGAAGACGGCTGGCGAGAGCGGAGGAACCGAGCACCTCTAGCGCCGCCGCGCCAGCCAGATCGTGCGGCCTCCGGCGTCCAGGTCTTCGGCGACATGCGCCACCACCGCGAAGCTGCTGTCGGCCAGCAAAGCAGTGTAGTCTGCGGGGGAAAGGCTGGCATGGTATAGCGGCTCGCCTTCGAACGTGCCGATCGCCTCGCCTTCGTCGGGCCCGCTGGTGAACAGCAAGGGCGCGCCCGCCCGCGTGTGGGCGGCGAAGATCGGGAACATGGTTCGCTGGTCGTCCGGGCAGAGGTGGAAGAAACTGTCCCAGGCGAGCAGGCCGTCGAAAGCGCGGTCGAGGCGCAGCGTGCGCATGTCGCCGACCAGGCCGCGCTGCTCCGGCAGGTTGTGCTGGAACAGGGCGATCATCTCGGGTGCGGAATCGACGCCGGTGACCGCACGGCCGTTGGCGGCCAGGTAGCGGGCGATCGGTTCGCCGGCGCCGCAGCCGAGATCGAGGATCGTGCCGGCGGTCGGAACCAGGGTGAGGAACCGGTCGAGCCAGCCGCGCTCGGGCAGACGCGTGCCGCGGGCTCGCGTCCAGGCGGCGGCATGGCGCCGGTAAAGGCCGATAATGTCGTCCGCAGCGCTTGGCACCTGCGGATCATGGCGGCTCGCGGGGAGGCTCGCAACACGCGTCGAGGAGAGGGGGCGGGCGGCGGAGGGCCGGATGTGCGGGTGCCCCGCCGCCCGCTGCGATCAGCTCTTCCGCGCCTGCTCGGCGATCAGCCGGTTCACCTGACCGAGCTGGTCCCGGACGCTCTCGGGACTTTCGGTGACGGGGCCGTCGGCACGCTCCGACGCGGTCGCCGTGTCGAGCAGCCGAAGCCGCTCCTCCAGCCGCGCTTTCTCGTCCTGCAGCTTGGCCAGCGTGTCGTCCTGAAGGTCGTCTTGCATCATGCATCCCTTGTGCGCGGCGCACCGACGGGTGCGCCCTGGTGTGAGATACGGATCCGGTGAGGTGCGGTGCGCAAAGATCGACCAGCACCGAGCGAACCCGATGCGGTCCGACATCACGATCCCGATGGAGATCGTCAGAGGGGCCCGGCCCGCTCGCTTTGAACGGCACCGCGGGCGGGAAGGTTCCGCCCTGATGGAACGATTGCGCCACGATCCGGAACCCGCGCCGGCGATGGTCCGGCGGTGCTGCGCCCGGGGAGTTTGACGATTATTGTGCACCGCGTCTCGGATCCGCGCGGCAATCCTGTTCGACGGGCAATGTCGCTTCTGCTTCCCCGATTATCGATGCGGTCGGCCCGATCGCGGAGCAACCGTCCGGTCGTCCGCGCGCCGTCCGCCGGGCACGCTTCGTCTCACCGCCACCCCTGCGTCGCAACCCGCCGGCACATGACGGGTTACGCACGGCGTTGCTTTCCTCCCCCCTGATTGCGACACTGATCTCGGCGCCGGCGTCTCGCATCCTGTGAGACGCCGGCGCTCTTGCTTCGGAGCGCCGAGGCGTTCTCCCGCACGGGCAATCATTGCCTGGTCGAGACGCTCGATCTTTTGGCTCGCGTCACCCCGGTCGACGCACCCAAGAAATTGGTCAAGCCTGCCTCGTCGAAGCACTCAGTCCTCCCTGTCGCTGCAAGCGATGGGGAGGGGGACCGCACAAAGTGCGGTGGAGGGGCTTTGGGCGCCGGAGGGCCCCTCCACCAACTTTCAGCTGGTGATGAGCAAGTGCAGGCTGCACCGCAGCCTGCAGTCCTGCCGGGGCACAACGGGCTTGCTCATCACCATCGCCTACGGCGACAGGAAGGATGAGAAGGCCGAATGCAATCGCGTTTCGCACGTCCCGACATTGACGTTCGTCGATGTTCCCGCTATGTTCCGCATCCTGTCTCCGGCCTGCGAACTCCCTAGGAACCATCGCGTCGCGAGCGAACCCTCCACCACGGGGCGAGCCGCCCTTCCTTGAAGGTCGAGGACCGACCAATAATCACGCGCGCCGGACGCCTGCACGCCCTTCGTCACGAGGATTGCAGGCGCGTGCGCGCAGGCGACGGGTCCGGCGTCGACCGAGCGTCCACTTGGCGATGGCGTGAAAACCACCGTAATAACGGTCAATACGGTGGTCTAAGTTGGCCGATAGCGCGACCGCAGCGAGGCAGGCGAGCCGACGTTCGGATTCCTGCCCCGCTGATATCGAGCCTCCTCGCAGCGCAACCGGCGCGCGAAAATCGACCGTATTATCGGTCAATACGGTGGCGTCGACGGACTGTGGAGGGTTGCTGCTCCGCCCCTTCGACAGGCGAGGTGGCAGGGGCCGGAGCGCTTTCGCATGCGCACGCGACGGAGCCCGCACTGGCTTACCCGTGCGCTCCCGATCCTCACGCGGAAAAGGAACCGTCCGCCACTTTCCCTCTCCCATTTGGGGAGAGGGAGGGACCCGCCCGGCTTTGGCCGGGCGGGAGGGTGAGGGGAGTCCGTAGGGACGCCCCGCCCGGCTTCGGCCGGGTGGGAGGGTGAGGGCAGTCCGTAGGGACGCCCCGCCCGGCTTTTGGCCGGGCGGGAGGGTGAGGGGAGTCCGTAGGGACGCCCCGCCCGGCTTTGGCCGGGTGGGAGGGTGAGGGCCGTCTCAAACCGGGACCCGCGCCATGCAACATCCCGCATGTCCGCTCGTTTCGCTTCCGCCTGCCGCCGAAGGAGAAACAAGATGCGCAAGATCGTGTTCGGAACCGCCTTCCTGCTGGCTGCGATGGCGTCCGCCGCCTCGCACGCGCCCGAGGCGCAGGCGCGCGGCGCAGGCGTTCGCGGCGTCGTTTCCGGACCCGGTTCCGGCGCCGGGCCGGTGCGCGGACCTGGGCGGGTCGGCCTGGTCGACAGCGTTCGCAGAGGGCCGGGCGGGTGGAGCGGCGGCGACTGGCGGCCCGGCGGCACGGGTTGGCAGGGCCGCGGCATCCCGGTCGGCGGGGGTCGTGTGGGCCGCGGCGACGGATATGGTCGCGGCGGGTGGAACGGGCGTGGCGGCTGGGACGGCCGCGGCCGCCGCGGCGAAGACGGCGGCCGCGGCGAATGGGGCCGGGACGATTGGAGCTGGAACGGCGACCGTGACGGACGGCACCGACGAGACCGGCCCGGCCGCGATCGGCGCGATCGTGGCGGGCATGTTTATGCCGACGGCATCGGCATCGGCGATGGCGGCTGGGCGGCCGAGGGCGAGCGGCTGGCGCAGGACGGCGGACCAACCCGGTCGGAGGCACGCAAGACCTGGCGCAATCCGTGTCGTTCCTACTGGTATGACGGGTTCTCCTGGCGCTGTTGATCGCGCCCGCCGTCCGACCGGGCCTCGTGCCTTAGTGGGCGTCGTGCCTGCGGCCGAGTTGGCGCCGGGCGCCATTCGCTGGTAGGCTACCGGGGATTGGGGCCGCTCCGGGGGATGGATGAGCCGATTTCGCGAGGATGTTCTCGACTGGTTCGATGCAGGGCGCGTCGTTCCGGGAGGCGAGGATGCGGTGCTCCGCGCCGCCGGCATGCTGCCGACCCGTGCCGACTGGCACGCGTTCCTTGGCCGGCTCACCCTCTGGCTCGGCACGGTCGCGCTCGCGGCGGCGCTGATCTTCTTTTTCGCATTCAATTGGGACGATCTCGGCCGCTTCGGCAAATTCGGCCTGGTCGAGGCGGCGATGGTCGCCGCTTTGTTCGGCGTCTGGCGCGTCGGGCTCGACGGCCTGCCGGGGAAGGCCCTGTTGCTGCTGCTCGTCCTGCTGACCGGGGCGCTGCTGGCGCTTGCCGGGCAGGTCTATCAGACGGGTGCCGACACGTTCGAACTGTTCGCCTGGTGGGCGGTCCTGATTCTCCCCTGGGTGCTGGTCGGCCGCTTCGCCCCCTTGTGGCTGGTCTGGCTCGCCTTGCTCAACCTCGCACTTTATCTCTTTGCCGACCTTTCCCACTCCGAGGGGCTGCTGCTGTGGGGCCTCTATGGCGTGAACGGGCTCGCTCTGATCCTGTGGGAAACGGCGCAGCGCCGGGGCGTGTCCTGGCTCGATGACGATTGGCCGCCGCGACTCGTTGCGGTGGCGAGCGGCACGATGGCCACCGCGCTGGCCGTCCGCGCGATCGGCTCTTCGGCCGACGGCAGCGCCCTTGGTGCGCTTGCTTATGCGGCCTGGCTTGCGGCATTCTATGGCTGGTACCGGCGTGTCCGGCCGGATCTGTTCATGCTCGCCGGCGGGGTGCTCAGCCTGATCGTCGTGGTGATATTCTTCCTTGCTGAGCATGTCATGGAACGCGCCGACGGCGGCGGTTTCCTGCTCACCGGTCTGGTCGTGCTCGGCATGTCGGCCGGCGGCGCGATCTGGTTGAAATCGGTGGCGCGGGAGCAGCGGGCGTGAGCGCGGCAGAGCTTTGGGAGCGGCTGCAAGCCGAGCATCTCGTCGAGGGTGCGCGGCCGGTCGCGGAGGCGCGCGCCGCACCGTGGTTCGTCCGGGTGATGCTCGGCATTGCCGGCTGGCTCGGCGCCATCTTCCTGCTGCTGTTCGTCGGCGTGACCTTCGATCAGGTGTTCAGGGACGGTTCTGTCGCGCTGATCGCCGGCGGGGCCTGCTGCGCCGGCGCGTTCGGCCTGTTCAGACGCTTCGACGACAATGACTTCGCCGAACAATTCGCACTCGCCGCCAGCCTGGCCGGACAGATGCTGATCGTTGTCGGGCTGGCCGCCATCCTGTCTCCCGACATGGCGTCTCTTTTCCTCGCGGTTGCGGGAGCTGAGGCGGCGCTGGCGCTGGCCGTGCCCAATTTCCTGCACCGGGTGCTGGCCGGCAGCGGCGCCGCGATCGCGCTTTCGCTGGCGATCAACCAATATGGTCTGCACGGCCTTTCCGCGCCTCTGCTCGGCGCCGGCCTCGTCTGGATCTGGCTGGCGCCGCAGCGTTGGGCCGCAGACGGGCGCTTGTGGCGGCCGCTCGGCTACGGGCTGGTCCTCGCATTGCTGCTGATCGAAACCTTTCGGCTGTTCGGCGCCGAAGACCTGTTCGGCCTTGCCCGCGAGTCGGTGCGCTGGATTGAGCTGCAAGGGCCGCTGATCGGCCGCGGCGCGGTTGCTGCCCTGCTCGTCTGGATCGCACTGGCCGAGAGCGGGCGGCAGGCGCTTCCGCCGGCGCGTCGGCTCGCCGCCGGCGGGGCCGCCCTCCTGTTCGGCCTGCTCGCTCTGGCCGCGCCCGGTCTCGGTTCGGCCATGCTGATCCTGCTGCTCGGCTTCGCCGCCGGCAATCGCATCCTGCTCACGCTCGGCACCCTCGCCCTGCTCGGCTTCGTCGCCCATTTCTACTACAGCCTGCATCTCACCCTGCTCGGAAAATCGGGCATGCTCGCGGCGACCGGCCTTTGCCTGCTCGCCGCCCATGCCGTGCTCGTGCGCGGGTGGTTCTCCTCGCCGGCCATGGGAGAGGCCAATGGCTAAGCGCATCGCGCTCGTCGCCGGGCTCGCCGTGCTCGCGCTGATCAATTTCGGCATCTACCAGCGCGAGCAGCTGGTCCGGCACGGGTCACTGGTCCTGCTGAAGCTGAGCCCGGTCGATCCGCGCTCGCTGATGCAAGGCGATTACATGCGGCTGAGCTTCGAGGCCGCCGACCAGGCCTTTCCCGGCGCCGGCAGGTTCGGCGCGCCGCAGCCCGGAAGCGACGGCCACCTGGTGGTCCTGCGCGATGGACAAGGTGTCGGCCACTTTCGCCGGTTCGCCGACGGCCGTCCGCTCGGCCCCGGAGAAGTCGCGCTGCGCTACCGCATCCGCGCCGGCGAACCGCAATTCGCAACCAACGCCTTCTTCTTCGAAGAAGGCCAGGCGGACGTCTATGCCAAGGCCGCTTATGGCGAGTTCCGCGTCGCCGAAGACGGCGAGATGATCCTCACCGGCCTCCGCGACGCAAAAGGCGCGCGGCTCGGTCGCAGCCAGGCATTGTTCTAGGACACGCAGGCATGCTGTTCCCCGCTCCCGTTTCGGGGAGAGGGAGGGGCCCGGCCCGCAGGGGCGGGAGGGTGAGGGCAGCGGGGGGCTGAGGAAAGATGCGGGACGCCTCGCTAAACCCCGTCCTTTGTTCCTGCGCCGCACAGCATCGTCACCGCGGCATCCGCCACTGCCTGCAACTCGGCTTCGCTGGCGCCGCCGCGGGCGCGGACCGCCAGCGTGTGGAGCATGCCGGTGGCGAGCTTGGCGTGGGCGACGGGATCGGCGCCCGGCGGGAGCTCGGCCAGCGCTTCGCGGAATTTGGCCTCGAAGGCGCCGTCCAGTTGTTCGAACGAGACCGTGAGCACCGTCCGCACTTCATTCTCGACCGCCGCTTCGGTGACGGCGGTGCCGACCAGGAAGCAGCCGCGGCCGGCCGGATCGCCGCGCCGGTAAAGCTGGACGGCGCCCGCATAGAGGCGCGTCAGCAGCAGCCGGAGCGGGCCCGGTGCGGCGAGCGCCCGTTCGAGCGCGGCGAGCATGTCGGCGCGGGTGCGTTCGAGGGTCGCGAGGTAGAGCGCGCGCTTGTCTCCGAACGCGCCGTAGAGGCTGGGCCGGTTGAGCCCGGTGGCGGCGGCGAGGTCGTCGAGCGAGGTCGCGGCATAGCCGCTGCGCCAGAAGGCATCGCGGGCCTTGAGCAGCACGTCGTCCCGATCGAAGGCGGGCGGGCGCCCGCGGCGGCGGGTCGACTCATTCTGTACCATTTCGCAAAGAATCCTTGACGTCATGCATTTTGTACCGGATTGTATGGAAATCAACAAGCCGGAAGGACGCGTCATGGATCTCTATTTCTCCCCGCTGGCATGCTCATTGGGTGCCCGCATCGCTCTCTACGAGGCCGGCGCCGAAGCCGGCTATTACCACGTTGATGCCGCGACCAAGACGACGCAGGGGCACGACTATCGCGAGATCAATCCCAAGGGCCTCGTCCCGGCGATCCGCACGGTGGACGGCGACGTGCTCAGCGAGAATGCGGCGGTGCTCCAATATATCGCGGACTGCTTTCCCAAGGCGAGGCTCGCCCCGGCGGCGGGGCCGGAACGCTATCGGTTGCAGCAATGGCTGAGCTTCGTCGGCAGCGAATTGCACAAGGCCGTGTTCGCGCCCCTGCTCGGGCGCAACTCGAACGACGGCGCGCGCGACTATGCGCGGTCGCTGGCGCCGGAGCGGTTCGACTATCTCGATGCCCATCTTGCCGGGCGCGACTGGCTGCTCGGCAGCTTCAGCGTCGCGGACGCCTATTTGGCGGCGGTGCTCAACTGGGCGCCTTACGTGAAGATCGATCTCGGCCGCTGGCCGGCGGTCGCCGCCTATCGCGACCGGCTGGCGGCCCGGCCCAGCGTCGCCCGCGCCGTGGCCGAGGAGATGGACCTGTTCCGGCAGGCGGCCTGACCTGGCGGGTGGGCAGGGACGTCCGACGGGCGCGGCGGGCTCGCCCGGCTTCTACTCGAACCACCAGTAGAGCAGGACGAGCCCGCCGAGAATCAGGCCGAACGTCCACGTCCGGCGGTTCTCCCGGGCCTTCGCTTCTGGGCTGGTGAGGGCGGCGCTCCGTGCGGCGTTGAGGCGCTCGAATGCCTCGGCGCTGCCCTCGTCGCGGATGGCGTAAGTGCGTTGGATGGTGGCGAACACCGTGCTGTCGTCGTCGCCGAAATCGAACGCACGCTGGATGCTGCTGACGGCCGCGACCCGCCGATGCGCGTTGCTGGAGGCTGCGGCGCGAAAGCAGAGCCAGGAGACGAACCCGAGCAGCGCTGCGAAGGCAATCATCGGCCATTCCCGACCGGGCTCTTCGATGAATTCGCGGAGACTGTCGCCGAGCAGGAACAGGGCGAATGCCGCCGTCAAGAAGCCGGGCAGAGCGAGCTCGGAAACGACGACACTCTTCACGCGCTCGGCCCGTGTGAGCGGCTGCCATTCGGCCTGGTGTCGGCGAATGCAATCGGTGCAGAACAGTGGGGCGGCGTGCGCGATCCGGTATTGCCAGGGCCCGTCATCGCCATGGTTGAACTGGAACACCTTGGTGATCGGCAGCGTCTCGGTCGCGCGGTGGCCGCAATTGGGACAGAGGGGCGGGTAGAGCAGGGTCTCGATCCGACCGGCAAGACGGATTCGATGGGCGTCCTCGGCGAGACCTTCGGTTCCCAATTCCGGCCGGATCACAGCCATGCGAGCCTCTCCTCCGATGATGGCAGCCGGCAGAGTGTCGCGGACGGGGTGGTTTGTCACGCATCGCCGCTCGAGCCGGCCCGCCCTCCTTGCCTATTCGGCGCCGCCGCTCGTAAGGCGGGCCATGCCTATGCTCCGCCCGCTCGGGCCCGCCGATTTCGAGACCATCCAGCGCCACCGCGAAAAGATGTTCCGCGACAGCGGCCGGCCGGAGGCTGTGATCGCGGAACTCAAGGCACCATTTGCAGACTGGCTTGCGCCGCGCCTCGAGGACGGCCGCTATTTCGGTTGGATGATCGAGGAGTCGGGGACGGTGGTCGCCGGGCTCGGCATGATGGCGATCGAGTGGCCGCCGCACCCCTCGCATCCGACCAGCGACAGAAGGGGCTACATCCTCAACGTCTATGTCGAGCCGAGCCACCGCCGCCAGGGGCTCGCCAAACGGCTGATGGCCGCGGCGATGGACGGCGCCAGAGGGCGCGGCCTCGAATATATCGTCCTCCACGCCACGGAGCAGGGCCGCCCCCTCTACGCGTCGCTCGGCTGGACCTCGTCGCGCGAAATGGCGATCAGCGTGCCGTCGGCGTGAGCGACATCCGGATCCTGGCCCGTGCCGATCGCCTTGCGATACACGGGATCAAGCGGAGGGGGGCGGTGCAAGCAAGCCCGCCAGTGCGCCTATCGCGGCGGATCCGATGGCGATGATGCCGTCGGGGATCTCCGCCCCACTCGTATCGAGAGTGATCCAGAGCTGGGCCCCGATGACGGTCAGGACGGCGATACCCAGTACCGCAACGGTGATCTGGTAGACGAGCGTGTTTGGGATCGTACGCTTCTGTGCCTCTGAGCGTGCATCCTCGACGATCGCCTTCACCGCGGCGGGCGTGGAGGCTTGAGCTAGCTCGGGTGCGCGAATGCTCAGCGCATCTTCGAAGTTCGACGTGAACGAGGCCATTGTGCGACTCCTCTGGCGTGGTGAGGAGGTCAATGTACGATGCCGCCGAACCATAGTTCGTGACCACCGTCACGCATTGGAGGCTGTTTCGTCGAAATATGAGCGTGAAGGACGGAGCGGGCCGCCGCTTATCAGCACGTTTAAACTCAACACGCGATCGCCCGAATTCGGCGCTGCGAGGCCACGCCCTCCCATTTCGTTTTTAGGTCTGACACGGCGCGGTAGCTTTGCAAGGAGGCTGTCGAGGCGCGATTTCTGCTGACCCTGGCCGGTCTGTCCAAAGTGATCTGCGAGCGCAAAGAAGGTGTCCAACGGCTTCAGTCGCTCGGTCCCTTGCTCGTGATCGGCGCGGCTATGCTGACGAGAGTGATCTGCTCGCTCCGCCGATGCGATCGCTTCCGCTCGGGACTGCTTAGACCGTCTGAACTGGACTCCGCGCGATCGGCGCCTTTACCAGTCGGCGTAGTCTGGCCGGCGAGGCGGGGAGCCCAAGCCGATGCTCGCCGCTGGCCTGACCATCTCTGGGCTGGTGCCAGCGAAGACCTCCGCCGGCCAAACTCAATTCGGCCGAGGCTTCAGCGCGGTCGAGGCGATGTGCCATTTGCGCTGCTCGGCGGTCGAGCCATCGACGTCGTTGACGCGGCGCAGGGTGACGGGGCCGTTCATATGCACTTCGGCGCCGCTCTTGAGGCGGCCGTAGACCACCACCGGAACCTCGACATAAAGCGATCCCGCCGCCCCCTCGATCGCGCCCGGGGCCCCGATCTGGGCATGGTATTCGGCATATTTGGCGAAGCTCGCGGCGAACGCGTCGCGGGTCATGCCGCTCGCCTTGCCGCCGTCGGACCAGAGGCGCCAGGCATCGCCATATTTCCCGCCCTCGATCATAGCGAAATAGGTCTGCACCACATTGGCGGCGCCCTGGGCGCTGGTTTCGGTGAACGGCGCTTCGGAGACAGGCGTCCGGTCGTCCGGGAGCCCGCCGGGCGTGCCGGGGGCAGGGGGCTCCACTGGTGGGAAAGCGGCCGTATTCGCCTCGGCGACGTAATTGCGGGGTTCGTCCGCCGCCGGTTCGCGCGACCGAGCGGCATCGCCCGCGGCTTCGGCGGACTGGATGTCCGCGGCGTCGTTGGCGACGTCGTTGCCCGGCGCCGAGGCAGGCGAACAGGCGGAAAGGGCGATCAGGGCAGCGAGCCCGGCAAGCATATCGTTACGCATGAGGCATGAACGTGAGCCCGGCGCGATCCGTTCCCTGTCGGCGGCGGTTCGGCAGCAAGGGACGGAGTGCAATGCCCGCCGAGTCCTGCAATTCCGCAGTTCCTTTCCGGAGCAAAGACCGATGACGACGAGCGACCGCACCGCGCAACCAGCCCAGACACACACAATGGCATCGCGGGTCGCGCGGCTGGACTGGGGGCGCATCGCCGCGGACCTTGACGGCAGAGGATGGGCGAACACCGGACCGGTCCTGGACCCCGCCGAATGTTCCCTGCGCGCCTCAAGCTACGACGAGGATCCGCTGTTCCGCAGCCGCGTCGTGATGGCGCGGCACGGCTTCGGCCAGGGCGAATATCGCTATTTCGCTTACCCACTGCCGGACGACGTCGCCGCCCTCCGGCAGCATCTCTACGCGCATCTCGCGCCGATCGCGGAGCGCTGGCGGAGCTGGCTCGGCGGCGCCGATCCCTATCCGAGTGAGCATGGCGAGTATCTCGCCCGCTGCCATGACGCGGGACAGACCCGGCCGACACCCTTGCTGCTGCGCTACGCTGCGGGCGACCACAATTGTCTCCACCAGGATCTCTATGGCGCGCTGGCTTTTCCGCTCCAGGTCGCCTTGCTGCTTTCGGAGCCCGGCCGCGACTTCGAGGGCGGCGAGCTCGTGCTGACCGAGCAGCGTCCGCGGATGCAGTCGCGGGTCCATGTCGTGCCGCTTCGGCAGGGGGAGGCGGTGATCTTCGCGGTCAACCAGCGGCCGGTGCAGGGCACGCGCGGCCGCTATCGGGTGACGATGCGCCACGGCGTCAGTCCGGTGCGCTCCGGCCTGCGGCACACGATGGGCATCATCTTCCACGATGCGGCCTGAGCCGGCGGCGTGGACCGGCGATTGACGATTGAAGCCGCGCGTTCGCTCGGTCATCCTCTGCTGAGCAGGGGAGATGTCATGGAGCAGGAACGGGCACGGGAATTTGCAACGACGTGGGTCGACGCCTGGAACCGGCACGATCTTGACGCCGTCCTCGATCATTATGGGGACGATGTCCGCTTTCACTCCCCGTTCGCGCGCCTGCTCACCGGCGACGGGCGGGTCGACGGCAAGGCGGCGCTTCGCGCCTATTGGCGGGAAGGCCTGGCGCGGCGGCCGGCGCTGCGCTTCGAACTGATCGATCTGTTCGAAGGCGACGGCGCGCTTGCGCTCCATCTCTCAGACGAGCGCGGCAAGCGCGTCGTCGAGACGATGCTGTTCGACGCCGAGGGCAAGGTGACCCTCTCGACCGGATGCTATCTTCGCTGATCGGCGAGGGACCGGTGAACGGATCGGAAAACGGGGAATGTTCGTTTCGGTCCGATGCCGTCGACGATCATCCGCCGATTCGATTACCATCCGGAAAGACGGGAACTGGACGTGCTGTTCACGACCGGGCGCCGCTATCTTTATTGCGAGGTGCCGGCCGAAGCGGCCGTCGCCTTTCGCGCCGCCTTTTCCAAAGGCCGCCACTTCAATGCCCACATACGCGGCCGCTATCCTTACCGCGAGTGCACCGCCGATGACGAGGCCGCCTGACCTTCCTGCCGAACCGCACCCAAAGGCCGCGGTAACGCACGAGAAACCTTGCAAATAAGGAAGGCTCGCCGCAGGAGCCCGTCTGCCACGTGTCGCCAGGGGCGGGGGCGCGGGCCGCCGGGCTGATCGCAATCAGCGCGGCAGGGAACGAATCCGGGGGGTGTACGGCAGATGCGTGAGAGGACTTCCCTGGCGGCCGCCATTCGGACGGCGCTCGCGGCGGAGCCCGAGCGGGTTCGCATGCGCTATCTCGCCAATGGCGACGACGAGAGCGCGGTTCTCACCTGCGATGAGATCGACGCGACGGCGCGCCGGGTCGCCGCCGGCCTGCTTGCCGCGGATCTGCAGCACAAGCGGGCACTGCTGGTGGTGGAGACCGGGCCCGATTTCCTGCACGCCATGCTCGGCTGCGTTTATGCCGAGGTGATCGCGATCCCCGCCTCCGAGCCGCGGCCCGGTGCATCGCTCGACCGTTTGAACGAGATCGCCGCCGCTTCCGCCGCGGCCGTGGTGCTGGCTTCGGCCCGGGTGGCGGCCGATCTCGTCCGCCGGATCGATCCCGAAAGCCCGCTCGCACGCGTGCCGATCGTCGAAGTGCCGGCGCTCGCCGCGGCCGATCCGCTCGCCGCCTGCCCGGGCGAAGATCGCGATCCGGCGCTGCCAGTACTGGTTCAATATACGTCGGGTTCGACGTCGACCCCGCGCGGCGTCGTGCTGACCAGCGACTGCCTCCTCGCCAACATCGCCATGTCCTCGCGCGGCATGGACGTCGGCCAGAGCGAGGCGCCCGAGATGCTGGTCAACTGGATGCCGCATTATCACGACATGGGGCTGATCGGGAAAATCCTGACGCCGTTGGTCAACGCACTCGAGGTCGTCCACATGCCGCCGCTCGCCTTCGTCCAGCGGCCGGCGCGCTGGCTGAAGGCGATCAGCCGCTACCGCGCCACGACCAGCGGCGCGCCGGCCTTCGCGCTCGATCTGTGCACGGCGCGTGTGCCGGATGCGGTGATCGACGAACTCGATCTGTCCTGCTGGCGAACCGCCTTCTGCGGGGCCGAGCCGGTTTTCGCCTCGACGCTTGCCGCCTTTCGCCGCCGCTTCGCCCGTGCCGGTTTGCGCCCCGATGCGCTGTTCACCTGCTATGGCCTCGCCGAGACCACGCTCTACGCCGCCGGCGCGCATCCTCCGGCCGGTGCGCCCGAGCCCGACACGGCCGGCCTGCGCGCACCTTGTTATCTCGACGATGCGAGCCGGGCGACCCTCCGCATCGTCGACGATGCCGGACGGCCGGTGGCGGATGGCATCGAGGGCGCGATCTGGATCTCCGGAGCGTCGGTCGCCGCAGGCTATCTCGACGATGCGGCCGGAACGGCGGCGACCTTCCAGGCACGTCTCTCGCCTGACGATGGACGTCCGTATCTGCGCACCGGGGACGTCGGCCGGATCGAAGGCGATCGCCTCACCATCACCGGGCGCAGCAAGGATGTCCTGATCAGTGGCGGCGCCAACGTCGCGGCGGTGGACGTCGAGCGGTTCGCGACCCGAGATCTTCCGCATGTGAACGCCGACGGCGCCGCCGCCTTTCAGAAGGCCGACCTGCCCGGGGCGCCGCTGGTGCTGGTCGTCGAGCGTCAGCGCGGAGCCGCGCCGACGATGCCGGACGACGAGACGATCGCGACGATGCGCCGCGCCGTGTTCGAGGCGCTCGGCATCGCGCTCGACGAGGTGCTGATCGCCCGGCCCGGCACCCTCCCGCGCACGACCAGCGGCAAGATCCGCCGCGCCGCGGTGCGCGACGGCTGGACCCCTGCGGATGCGATGACGGCCGCCTCATGATCGAAGCGGATGTCGCGGCATGCTCCAGGATCCTTCACGATCCTGCCTGCTCGGTGGCGGAAACCAACGCCTACTTCGCGGATCTGGAGGCGCAGAGCGGCATTGCCATTCCAGGCATCCGGGCGCTGATGGCGCGGCTGCTGTTCGTCAACAACGGGGCCAACCATCTCGCCTTGCGCCGGGCGGCGCTCGGCTTCTTCCGGACGAGTCACATCGCCGCGTGGCAGCCGGCCATCGCGGCCCGCGCCGGCGCGGCAGTCTCGGCGCTCGATCCGGCAGCGCCGGTCGATCTCATCGAGGCGCTGGTTCGGCCGGCGGTCAGCGACATGATCTGCCGCGTGCTCGGCCTGCCGCCCGAGCATCACCGATTGTTCGACCAGCGCACGCAGGAAGCGTTCAACCTGATCGAGCCGCTGCAATCGCTCCGCGTCCTGCGTGCGATCGAAAGCCGCCTGGGCGAACTCGCCGCCATCGTGGCCGAGGTTCTGCGCACGCCGCCCGGAGCGGAGCCGGGTCCGCCGACATTCCTTCACCACCCGCTCGACGGGGTCACCGCGGAAGATCGGACCTGGCTCGCGATCACGCTTTACGGCGCAAGCCGGGTCACCCAGCACACCCTCGCCAACATCCTGCTGCGGGTAGGCGAGGCGCCGGTCGCCGATCGAGGCGTGCTGCGGGGCGGTGCGCTGCGGATGGATGCGGTCGAACGGCTGATCGCGGCCGGAGGCTCGTTCGATCGGCTCGCCCGCATCCGCAGCGGGCCGGACGGCAAGCCGGCCAGAATCGAGATCCCGATCGGACCGGCGAGCCGCGCCGCTCTGGCCGGAGCCTGCCCGCTCGGAGGCGCGGCGGAGGGCGCCGTGCCGCACCTCGCCTTCGGCAGCGGCCTCCACCGCTGTATCGGCACGCAGCTTGCCCGCATCATCATCGCGGAGATCCTGACTTCATTGCTCGATCGCTTCCCCGCTTATGCGATCGCGGGTGCGCCCGCCGGCTTCATCCGCTCGGCTGCAATCGTCAGCCCCAACGATCTTTTCTGCCACCTGCGCTGAGGGAACCCGCCGCATGTCCGACACG
This sequence comes from Sphingosinicella sp. BN140058, assembly GCF_004135585.1. NCBI lineage: Bacteria > Pseudomonadati > Pseudomonadota > Alphaproteobacteria > Sphingomonadales > Sphingosinicellaceae > Sphingosinicella > Sphingosinicella sp. BN140058. Next base: position 3,520,775 of record NZ_CP035501.1, read on the forward strand.
CCGACGCGCGACCAATTGATCGCCTTCATCCTCGATCGCCTCAGCCGGCGGCTCTCCGGTGCGGCCACGATCGATCTCGATCGGGATCTCATCGAACTCGGCCTCAAGTCGGTCGACGCGGTGCTGATCAGCGGCGAGATCGAGGATGCGTTCGATCTGGAGATCGAACCCGTTCTGCTGTTCGAAGCGCGCACCGTGAACCGGGTTGCGGACAGCGTGCTGCGCTCGGCACAGGCCTGATGGGCAAGGGCGCACGCGCGGCATCGGCACGCCGGTAGCGCGGCCGTGCTGACCCAGGATCCGCGATTCCTTCTCGGCTTCTACCCGGCCCTGCTGCTGCTGTTCTGGAGCCTGTCCAGGGCCGCGCCGCAGCTCCGGGTCGGCTTCCTGCTCGCCGCATCGATGCTCTTCTACGGGCTGGCCGACCCCCGCCATGCACCGCTCGTCGGCGCGATGGTGGTGCTGAACTTCGTGCTCGGGGCCGCGATCACGCGCGTCGGGGCGGGAACGACCCGCCTGCTGATCGCTGCCGGATGCCTCGCGAACATCGGGGTTCTGGCAGTTTACAAATATGGCATGTCGCCGGCGGACGCTGCGGCGGCAGGCAGCGAGGCGGCGGGCGCCGGGCTGCTGCAGGCGGGCCTTCCGCTCGGCCTCTCGTTCTTCGCGCTGAAACAGATTTCCTGGCTCGTCGACGTTCGTCCGACGCTCGCCCGTGCGGTGGGCGTCAGCGATTTTCCACGCTTCGCGCTCTACTCGATCTTCTTTCCGCAGATGATCGCCGGGCCGGTCTTCCGCTACCGCGACGCCGCCGAGGAATATCGGCTGCTGGAGAGCCGGACCGATCCTGCGATGCTGGCGCTCGGACTCTCGGTCTTCGTCATGGGCCTCGCCAAGAAGCTGCTGATCGCCGATCCGATCGGCGGCGTCGTCGATCCGATCTTTGCCGCCGTGGCCATCGGCCACGCGCCGACGATCGCCGAAAGCTGGGCAGCCGGATGGGGCTACCTGCTTCAGCTCTATTTCGATTTCTCGGGCTTCTCGGACATGGCGCTCGGCATCGGGCTCAGCGTCGGGCTGCGCCTGCCGATCAATTTCTACTCGCCGCTCAAGGCCCGCTTCGCCAGCGAATATTTCGACCGCTGGCACATGTCGCTGGTGGTCTTCATCCGGACCTACATCTTCTCGCCGATCTTCCTGTGGGTGCGCAAGCGGGCACCCGGCAACGCCGTGCGGCGCACGATCCTGGCGTCCGCGGCCGCGACCCTGATCAGCCTGTCGCTGATCGGCTGGTGGCACGGCGCCCGGCCGACCTATGTCCTGTCCGGCTTCCTCACCGGCGTGGTCGCCGTTCTCTTCCAACTCGCGGCCGTGCTTCGCACCGGTCCCGCGCCGCTGCCCAACCGCAGGCGAAGGGCGATCGGCCATGTCGTCGTGCTCCTCGGGCTCACCCTGTTTGCGATCCTGTTCCGTGCCGACAGCCTGGATACCGCCTGGTCGGTCTGGACCGGGCTGATCGGCCAGGCCGCCCCCGATCATCATGCCGGGGCCGCGCTGCTGCCCAACCTTCTCGCCGCGAGCAGCCTCGAATCGGTGCTCCATCTCTCCGCGCCCGCCTCAGCGATCGGGCTGCTGGCCGCCGCGGCTGGGACGCTGATCGCGCTGGCCGCACCAAACAGCGTCCAGATCTTCGATCTCTACGATCATCCGGGTGCACCGGCCCGGCCTTCCGGCACCGGAAGCCTCGCCATAACGGCCTGGCGGTGGCGGCGGAGCCCCGGCTGGGCGACGGCAACCGCCCTCATCGCCGCGGCTGCGCTCGCCCAGGCCTGCAACGGCGCGCTCAGCACGACCATCTATGCCCGCTTCTGAACTCTCCCCCGGACGGTACGTCGCAATGCTGGCCGCGGCAGCCGCCTTGCTGGTCGCCGCCGTCGCTTTGCTGAACCTGACGATGGATCCTTATTCGCTCGCGAGCGGCCGCTGGTACCGGCTCCGCGACGCCGCATTCGACGATGTCGCCGATCGCGTCCCGGACGGCGGCAACGCCGCTCGCGCGCACGCCGTCGCGGCTTCGGACAGCCCCATCCTGCTGCTCGGCACGTCGCGCGTGCAGGTCGGCTTCGAGACACCGCCGGCTGCCTTCAATGCCGGCCAGCCGGCGGCAACGTTGGAAGAGCTGCTCCGGATCATGGCCGCCGCGGGCGCGCGGGCGCAGCCGCCGCGCCTCTATGCCGTCGAACTGTCGAACCGGCTTAGACTGCCGTTTGCTCGCCGCGCCGCCCTTGCGGCCGATTACCCGGGTCCCGGGGTACGCTTCCTTGCCACCTCGACCACGCACGTCTCGGTGCATCTGCTTGGCCACCTCGGCGGGCAGCGCCGGCCAGGGCATGCCCGCAGCGATTTCTTTCTGGCCCTGCCGGCGCGCAAGCCGCCACCGCGTAAGGTGGTTGCCGATCCGGATGTGCGCACCGCGTTCGAGCAGGTCGGCAGCGAGGTGGAGGCGATGCTCGCCGGTGATCTGCGCCGGATGATGGCGATCTGCGCGCGAAGCGGCAGCGCTCTGCTGCTGTTCGAAGCGCCGGTGCATCCCGATCTCCTGAGCGATCGTCGCGCCATGGCCGAGGTCCGCCGCAGGATTGCGCTTTATCGCTCGGTCCGGCGGCGGCTCGCGCCGCTCTTCCCGTCGTGCCGCAGTGCGGTCGCGGATTTTTCCGGTGCGCCGGGATCGATCCCCGTCGCCGGCGCAGAGCTGCGCGCCAACTGGTTCAATGCGCTCCACTTCCTGCCGCCGGTGGGCGCATCTTTGCTCCAGCGGATCGAGCCTATGATGTCGCCGGCAGGCGCGGCGCCGGCCGCACCAGGAGGACGAGCAGGAGGACGTTGAACACCGCAAGGCCGGCGCTGCTGCCGAGCGCCGCGCCGACCGCGTGGAAGCGCGGGATGAGCAGCAGACACGCGCCGGCATTGACGGCAAGCCCGGCGACTTGCGCCCACAACGCCGCCTTTTCCCGGTGGGACGCGATCGCCACCGCCATGCCGATGCCGAGGCCGGCATTGATCACCTGGCCTGCCGTCATCACCAGCAACGGCCCGGCCGCGGCGGCAAAGGCCGAGCCGTAAAGCAGACGAATCAACGGCGCCCCGAGCAGCAGAAAGAGCAAAGCGAGCGGCAGGGCGATGGCAAGGCTTATCAGGCTGGCGCGCACGGCGAGCCGCCGCAGCGCCGTTTGATCGTCCGCGCGGCGATATTCGGCAAAGCGGGTCGCATAAAGCGAGCTCACCACGGCGAGGCCGAACGGGAGCAGCAGCGACAGTTGCTGGGCGATCCGGAACAGCGCCACCTCCGGTTCGGGCGACAGGCGCGAGAGGATCAGCGTGCCGATCTGAAGATTGAGCGCGACCAGGCAGCCGACCAGGGCCGTGCGGAAGAACGAACCCTGCCAGGCGCCGCGCGGCGGGGCTTCCGCCCGACTGCCCCGGTGCGGCGAGAGGGCGGATGAGGTCAGCGCGTAGGTCACCAGGCTTCCGGCCGCCGCCGCAAGCAGAAAGCTGGCCATGGCAGCGAACGGAGTAGGCGAAATGGCAAACATCCCGGCGGCAATCAGGGCCAGAGCGAGAATCTGGACTCCGGGCCGTGCGAGATATTCGCCGAGCAGGCTGGCGAGCGGGCGCCCACAGCCCCGAACCACCGCGTCGCCCACGGAGCTCAAAGCGAGGAGCAGGATCGCCGGCGTGCCGAGCACCAGCAGAGGAAGGTCAGCCCGGCCGAGCAGCAAGCCGCCGACGATCAGGACGGTGGCCCCCGTCAGCAGCGAGATCGCCGACGCTGTCTGTACGGCCGCACGGATCAGACCGATCAGAGCGCCGCTGCGGCCGTCCGCCTGCAGCAGATGCACCTCGCGGACCAGGAACGTATTCCACCCCGCCTGCGCGAAGGTGGAAGCGATGAGGATCCAGGCGAGCGCGCCGTAATAGCGCCCGAGCGAGGCGGGCCCGAGCAGGCGGGCGAGCAGCACCGACAGCAGGAAGGCGGATGCCATGTAGGCGAGGCGTATGGCGAAGCCGCCATATTCGTCTCGTTTGGCGAAGATCCGCCTCCGCGAAGTCAATGAAGCCGGCCTCCCCGCGGCCGACGTGGCCACCGACCGGCCTTGCGTCAAAAACGGGCCCAGCTTCAAGCCTTGCCGGTGATCGGGTGCCTGCGGCCTCGAGCGATCAGCGGCGCGTGCGATGGTTAAGGTCGAATCGCTCTTCCGCAATGGCCGCAACTCGTACAAGACGCCCGCCGACGTATGCGTGGCGACCAAAAACCTTCCCCTTCGGTTCTCAAGGACAGTGCGCGCGGTGCATTTGACGGCCGCCCGCGCGTGGCGGGCGAGGCGCAGGCGCCGCGGCGTGGGTTGCAGCGTCGGCCCGGCCTTGAAACAGGGACGCATGACGCCGCGGCGCAAGCTTCCACTCTGCACGTCATCACCGATTATTCGGCGGGACAGGGTGGCGCCGAGCGAATGCTGACCCGCTACCTGCGCCAGACCGACTTCGCCAAGGGCAGGATCGTGTCGCTCAAGGGGGCGGCGCCGCAGCTCTACGCGGAATCGGGCAGCCAGGCGAACGAGGTGACCGCGCTGGAAGCGCGCGGGCCGTTCGGATTCGCGGCCGGAGTGGTTCGGCTCGCACGTCTGATCGCGCGCGAACAGCCGGCGGCCGTGGTCTGCTGGATGTATCACGCCCACCTGGCGGGGACCTTGGCGGCACTGGTCGGCGGCTACCGCGGCCCCGTAATCTGGAACGTGCGCACCAGCCTCGACGAGCCGGCCGCGCTTGCGCCGGGCACGCGGCTGGCGATCTTCCTTGCCCGCATGTTCCGGTGGCGCTGCGACGGCACCATCTTCAACTCGCGGCGCTCGTGCGAACAGCATGTCGGGATCGGGTACGGGCGCAATCCGGGGGTGATTTCCAACGGGGTCGAGCCCGTCGCCTCGCTGCCGCCGCCGGCCTGGCCGCCTCGTAGGATCGGCATCGTCGCCCGTTTTCACCCGCACAAGGATTATCCGACCTTCCTGCGCGCCGCGGCCCGGATCCTCGCGGACAGGCCGGATGCGACCATCGTCGCGGCGGGCGCGGGCGTGTCGCTCGACAATTCTGCTTTCGCCGAGGCGGTCCGTGCGGCGGGATTGCCGGCCGATCGCCTGGAACTGCATGATGAGCTTCAGGATCTTTCGGCCCTTTACGAATCGCTCGATCTGATGGTGCTCTCGTCACGCATCGAAGCCTTTCCGAACGTGCTGATCGAGGCGATGAGCCGCGGCGTGCCCTGCGTCACCACGGACGTCGGTGACGCCGCAGAGATCGTTCAAGGCTCGGGCTGCGTCGTCGCGCCGCGGGATGCGAATGCTCTGGCCGAAGCCATTCTCCGGATGCTCCGCCTCAGCCGCGACGAGTATCTACATCGCCGCGCCGCGGCCGCGGAGAAGGTCTCCAGCCAATATTCGATCGGAGCCGCGGCCCGCGAATATGCCCGCTTCATTCGCGCCTGCGTGGAAATGCGCGCGGCCTGAACGCGGCCGTCGACCGGCCGATCGATGCCGCTCTCTACCGGCGGTTTGCCGGCGCGACGCCGACCAGCGGCCGCATCGCCGCAAGGCAGCGCTCCGCTTCCACAAGCGTCCGGCGTCGCCCCTCCGCCTTGGGAAGCTTGGCGGCGGCGCGCAGGTCCGAGGGACGGAACATGCTGTTCGCGCAGGGCTGGCCGGGCAGATCGAGGTCGTAGCGCATGGCGAGCAGCTGGAGGCACATTCGGCGCGCGCGGCGGCTCTCCCCGCTGAGCGTCCGAGGTTCATGCTCCCCTCTGACCAGCCCGCCATTGGCGACGAAGGGGCGCGGGTCGGCAAGCCATGCGGCACATTGCGCCGTCGGTCGGGGCAGAGGCCGGCCGGAGGCACGCAGCGACGAAGGCGCAGACAGGAAGTTACGATACGGCACGTAGCAAGCTTTGGCGCTCGTCATCGCGATCCAGCCGCCGAACAGGATCAGGACGGGCGCAGCCACGACAAGTTGCGCAATCAGTCGCCTGCGGCCCACGGCAACCGCCAGCGGCAATCGTGCCAGCACCAGCATCTGCAGGGGCACGATATAGAAGCCGAGCCGATCCGCCGCCGTCTCGCTACTCGGCATCAATGCGAAAGCGAATAGCGCCAGTGCCGAAAGGTAGGCCCCGATCAGCCGCTCCTCGCCGCTCATCTGGAGGTGCCGACGGCCTGCCACGAAGACGATCAGGGCAAGGCCGTTGAGCGAGGCTCGGAAGATCGCGCCGCCGCTCGCCTTGTAGGCGGGGATCAGGGCCGACAAGCCGGGGATGAGCCACATCGAAAGTGCGAGCGCCAAACCTGCGCCGAGGCCGAGGAGCACGAGCACTCGATCGAGCCTGCGATCCGCAAAGGGGACCAGACCTGCGAGCGGGAGCAATACGAAGGCTGTCCAGTGGAACAGACCGGCCGAAAGGAACAACAGCCAGGGCAGTCTGCGTGCGCCGCCGACAAGCGAGGCGAGCGCCCATAGGCAGAGTCCGAGCGCAACCGACTGCCGCGTCGCCGACAGGCCGGCGACCATGATCAGCACCGGCAGCGCCATCAGGAAGGCCAGGTGAGGGAGCGGCTGCTTCCGCACGAAGAGCAACAGTCCAGTGACGAACAAGGCTGCGCAGAGAAGATTGACGATGCCGATGGCGAAGCCGGTCTTCGCCACCGCGATGTTGAGCAGCATGTATGCCGGATCGGCCTGAACGATCGCCTCCTGGGGCGGCAGGATGGTCGCGATCCGCAGCAGGACCATGTACGGATCCCAGTCGCAGCCAATTTCGCGCCGCAGGCCGATGAAGAGGATCAGCGCGACGGCCGCGGCCCAGTAGACGAGGCGGCCGAGCCGCTCGGGCAGGCGCGGCGCGCCCGCGAGCGCGAGGGGCACCAGGAGCAGCCACAAATAGATGAGCATGGTTGGTAAGTCCGCAGCCCCGGATCAACAGGTCTGCCGCGTGGTGGCGACGGCACGCCGCTTTGGCCAGCATATTCGTGCGCGATCGGGTCGCCCACGGCGGTTCTCAGCCGCGAAGGTACAGATCGCTGTCCGGGTCGCCGCCATGGCCCTTCGCGGCGAGCGTGAAGCCGTTCCGGGTCAGCAAGGCGATCGATCGCACATTGCGGGGATCGACGGTGGCGCGAACCGGCGCGATGGCACGGGCTTCTGCGAAGCGGAGCAAAGCCCGGAGCAATTCGCGACCGAGCCCTCGGCCCCAATGGTCCGCAGCGAGGCCGTAGATGAGCTCTTCGCTGCCGTCGCCGGGACGGGCAAAGCCCGCCCAACCAATCAGCTTCTCGCCGTCTCTGGCTATGACGGCGCCGGTGCCGTAGCCATACCGTGCCAGATTTTCGCGCGACCGGGTGATCCAGAGTCGCGCGCGCGCGGGCGTGAGCGGCCGACCGTCGTCGACGAAGCGGTGAACCCGGGGGTCGGCGAACAGCGCGATCAGCGCTGGTCCATCCGCGTCGTGGAAGGGCCGCACGATCAGGCGTGGGGTGGTGAGCTCTGCGCGATCAAGCATAACGAGGCGAGGATCTTGTCGGCTCCGCGCGCTGTCGGCAATGACCTCGAAGGTCGTGACACGCGACAGTCTGAAGGAATCGATCGTTGCCAATTTCCGCCGACACTGCCCTGCTCATCATCGACATGCAGCGCTGCATGGCCGATCCGTCGGCTCCGCCGCGCAACAATCCGGATGCCGAGGCGAACATCGCACGTCTGCTCGCCGCCTGGCGCGCGGCCCGGCGCCCGATCGTTCATGCCCGCCATCTGTCGCTCGACCCATCTTCCGGCTTCAGGCCCGGACAAGCCGGTGCGCTATTCCAGAGTGCGTTCGAACCGGCCACGGACGAGCATGTGATCGACAAGCACGTGCCGGACGCCTTTGCCGCCTCGTCGCTGGAGCGATACCTGCGGGTGCGATCGATCGGCGATCTTGTCGTGGTCGGCGTTTCCACCAACAATTCGGTGGAGGCGACGGTGCGATCCGCCGGCTGCCTCGGCTTCAGGGTGACGGTCGCGGCCGATGCGTGCTTCACCTTCGATCGGCCCGATTTTGATGGTCGTCCCCGGAGCGCCGAAGACATTCACCGAGCGAGCCTTTCGAACCTCAACGGCGAATATGCGGCGGTGCGGACCACCGCCGAGATCCTCGGCGGCTGAGCGGAGGGAACGTCGCCCTCATTGCGGCTTCTGAGGAACTCCGTCGGCGATCTCGTAATAATCACCTTTGTCGGCGACGAAGATGTGCATCGCGAGCCGGGTCTGCGTCGGTGTTTCGAACGCGCCCATTGCGACCGCGATCGTGTCCTTGAAGATCGGCTTCCAGAACAGGGCCGCGCCGCAGGTCGCGCAGAAGCCGCGCCTGACCTTTTCGGACGACTGGAACCAGGTGAGGTTTTCGGCCCCGTCGAGGCGCAGGTCGGCTTCGGCGAGATCGGTCGAGGCCCAGACGTGGCCCGAGACCTTGCGGCACTGGCTGCAATGACACGCGTCGGGCCCCTTCAGCGGCTTCTCGATCTCGAAGCGTACCGCCCCGCACAGGCATGACCCCTTGTGCATCTCCACTCCCCTTCGCTGACGAGGGACGAGCTCAGCATTGCCGCTCGGGATTGGCAAGGTCGAGCGAGGAGGGAGCGACACCTGCATACGCTGTTCCCCCGGAGCGAGCTCCCGCGACCCTTCGAAGGCTCTTGTCCATTTCGGAACGATCCGGAGCGCACGCAGACACTCGCCGCGGAGCGAGAGAAGGCGCGGTGGAGCACGGGGCTGCTGGTTGAAGGGCACGAGGCACGCTTGGCTTCGCGCGTCGGTCTGTGGCAGGGGCTCGCATCGTTGGTTGCGTACACTCCCGTCCAGAAGGAAGGCTTGTGCCGCACCGCACCTCGCTCGAAGCTGCTCTCAAGAAACTGCACACCCAGGAGAGGCTGACCGACGAGGCGCAGCGGATCGCGTCGATCGGCACCTATATCCACGACTCGGTCAGCGATGAGGGTATCTGGTCGCGTCAGCTTAAACGCATCTTCGGACTGCCGGACGATGATGCGCCGGTTGCGACCGAATGCTTCATGGGGATGATCCATCCGGAGGATCGTTCCTGGTTCCGCGAAGCGTGGATCCGCGCCTGGCGCAGTGCGGAACGATCGGAAACGGAGCACCGGATCGTGCGAACCGACGGGGCGGTTCGCCACGTCCACGCCTGGGGGCAATTGCTGCAGCAGGGCGACGGCGAACCCGCGATCATGGTCGGGACCGTCCAGGACGTTACCGATCGGCTAGTCCGAGAAAAGCTGATCGTCGATCAGGCAGAACAATTGCGCGCCATGGAAGCGGAATTGCTTTACCTGTCGCGCCAGAGCGCAATGGGAACCATGGCGTCTACCCTCGCGCACGAGCTCAACCAGCCGCTGACCGCAATCACCTTCTACGCGGCGGCGCTCAAGCGGGGTGAACAGGACCAGCGGCGGCGGGACATGCTCGGGACCCTGGAAGAAAATGCCCTGCGCGCCGGCGAAATCATTCGGCGGCTGCGGCTCTCCGTCGAAACCGGTGTGGCCAAGAAGGAACGGTTCCGCTGCGACGAGCTCGTCAATGAGGCGATCACATTCTCGACCATCGGCTGCGAAGGGGTTGCCTTCGAACTCGATCTTGCCGGCGAGGAGATATACGGGGCCGACAGGGTCCAGATCCAGCAGGTGCTGGTCAACCTGATCCGCAATGCCTGTCAGGCGGTGAAAACGCGGTCCGATGGGAAGGTACGAATTGCCACCAGCAAGGTCCCGGCTGCCGACTTCATCCGGATCTGCATCTCCGACAATGGTGCCGGCATTCCCGAAGCGCTCTTGCCGCGGGTCTTCGACAGCGGCGTCTCGACCAAGGAGAGCGGAATGGGGCTCGGCCTTTCCATCTCGAGAACGATCGTCGAGGCTCATGGCGGCCGGATCTGGGCCGAAAACGGCGCCGAGGGTGCGCGCTTCCTGTTCGACTTGCCATTACGGACGGCGCACTGACGAGGACGCGGCGAACGCTTCTTCCGGTGCGACATGGCACAAAGCGGGTAGGAACGACCGCAGGCGCAGCCGGTTGTTCGGGCATGTGGACGCGTCACGGCGCGCCGAAAATGCAGGAAAGGACCGGAAATCATGGCGGATGACAGCAAGGCAGACGTGTGGGCAATCGTCGCCGACCAGCGGATAGCGATGCTTACCGTCGAGGAAGACGGCAAACTGACCAGCCGTCCGATGGGCAGCATCGCCCGTCCGGAAGAAAACAGGATCTATTTCGTTACCCGTCTGGACAGCAAAGTGGGCGAGATCGGCGGCTCGGCTCCGGTCAATCTCGGCTATTCCGACACCCACAAGAACACCTACCTTTCAATCTCCGGCACCGCGCGGACCAGCCAGGATCGCGACAAATTGCGCGAGCTCTGGTCGATGTGGGTCGAAGCCTGGCTGCCGCAGGGGCCGGACGGCGAGGACGTCGCGCTGATCACGATCGAACCCGAAGACGCCAAATTGTGGGATTCGACGAGCAGCAATCTCATCTACACCGGCAAGGTGTTGAAAGCGGTGGCGACGCAGTCGCCCCCGGACGGCGGCCGGATCGAGGAAGTCGATATGGGCGGAACCGGGCAGGGGTTCATCGGCAGCGGCACGCGCTCCGCCCCGGATGCCCGCACCGCCGGCGCCTATGACAAGGCGATGCGACAGGACAGCGACGAACTCGAAGCGCCGAGCATGGGCGGCCCGACCGCCTGAAAGGAAGCACGATGGCGCCCCGCCTGAAGCCGCTGCGCGAGCAGACAATCGTCATCACGGGCGGCTCGAGCGGCAACGGCCTTGCCACCGCCCGTGAGGCGGTGGCCCGGGGCGCCGCCGTCGTCCTCGCCGCGCGCAATGGCGAGGCGCTGGAGCGGATCCGGGAGGAGCTTGCCGGCCTTGGCGGGCGGGTCGCGGTCTGCGCCGCGGACGTCGCCATCGAGGCGGACGTGGAGCGCATTGCAGCCGCTGCGATCGAGCATTTCGGCGGTTTCGATTCCTGGGTGAATTGCGCGGCTGCCGCGACCTACGGAACGGTCGAGCAGGTGACGATCGAAGATCAGCGCCGGGTCTTCGACGTCAATTATTTCGGACTTCTCAAGGGCTCCCTCATCGCCGTGCGGCACCTGCGCGAACGGGGCGGCGGCGCAATCATCAACATCGGCTCGGTGTTGTCCGACCGCGCGATGATCTTCCAGGGCCCCTATTCCGCGTCCAAACACGCGGTGCAGGCGGTCACGGACGCGTTGCGCATGGAATTGGAGCGCGACCGGGCGCCGGTCTCGGTCACGCTGATCAAGCCGGGTTCTATCGCAACACCCTATCCCGAGCATGCCCGCAACTACATGGATGCGCCGCCGCGGCTGCCGCCGATGCTCTACGATCCGGTCCTGGTCGCCGACGCGGTCCTGCACGCTTGCGAGGTCCCGCGGCGCCAGCTGTACGTCGGCGGCAGCGGCTATCTCGTCTCGCTGATGGGCCGCGCGGCGCCGCGCCTCACCGATTTCGCGATGGAGGCGTTCGGAGCCTCGGCGCAGCAGAAACCAGGCGATGCCGGCGATCCAGCCAAGCGCGACAATCTCTACGAAGCGCGGTCGGACGGCGAGGTTCACGGCGGCCAGGATGTCCAGATTCGCCGCACCAGCTTGCTGCTGGAGGCCCAGAAGAGTCCTTTCCGGCTGCCCTTTGCAGTCGCAGCGGCAGGCCTAGAACTGATCGGCGCAGTGGCCGAGCGCGCGGGCGCACTCCGCGCCGACACCGTGACCCCTGACCAGGAGAAGAAGATGAGCCGCTTTGCCGATCGTTTCATCGAGGCCCTCCGCCATCTCGAAGAGTCCGGGGAAACGAGTGCGATCGTGGATCTGTTCGCCGACGGTGCCGAGATCTCAAACCCGCTGGTCAAGCACGAGGCTGGCGGCCGGGAGGCCGCGGAGCGCTTCTGGACCAGTTATCGCGCGGCCTTCAGCGCAATCCGCTCGGAGTTTCGCCAGGTCGCCGATGCCGGCGGCACGGCCTTCCTGGAGTGGGTGAGCAGCGGCACTGCAGCCAACGGCACTTCGTTCCGCTATGGCGGCGTCAGCGTGATCGAGCATGACGGCCAGCGGATCGGCAGCTTCCGCACCTATTTCGACACGGCGCAGATCCCGCGATAAGGCGCCCCCGTGTCGCCAAGAAACGGGAGCGCCACGTGGCAGGCACGTGGCCGGGCGGTGACCCCATTTCTGCCCGGCGACAATCTGGCCTAAAGACGGTGCCGCCGCCTCGCTTCAAAGCATTGCCGGCTGCTTCTCTTCAGGCTCCGTGATGAACCGGCGCAGCTTCGGCGCGATGCGCTGCTCCACGCGATCGATCACTTCGTAGACGACGGGGACCAGCACGAGCGAGAGCGCCGTCGAGCTGATCAGGCCGCCGATCACCGCCACCGCCATCGGCTGGCGGAAGGCCGAGCCTTCCCCGAGGCCGATCGCGGTGGGCAGCATTCCGGCGGCCATCGCGAAGGTGGTCATGATGATCGGCCGGGCGCGCTCGTGACAGGCGTGCACGATGGCGTCGCGCCGGCTGGCGCCCTCACGCTCGCGCTCGATCGCGAATTCGACCAGCAGGATCGAATTCTTGGCGGCGAGCCCCATCAGCATCAGGATACCGATCAGCACCGGCAGGGTGAGGTCGAGCCCGACCAGCAGCAGCGCCAGGAAAGCGCCGCCGATCGACAGCGGGAGCGCCGAAAGGATGATCAGCGGCTTGAGGAAACTGCGGAACAGCAGCACCATGACGGCGAGGATCATGAAGACGCCGGCGGCCATCGCAACCCCGAAGCCGAGGAACAGCTCCTGCATCTGCTCGACGTCGCCGGTCGGCGTCAGGCTGACGCCCGCCGGCAGATGCTTGAGAACGGGGAGGGCATTCACCGCATCGGTTGCCTGACCGAGCGTCACCCCGAGCGGCAGATCCGCCTGCACGGCCGCTCGGCGGGCGCGGTTGAAACGTTCGATCCGGCCGAGGCCCGGCTGGAATCCGATGTCGGCCACGGCGCCCAAAGTGGTAGTGCCGCCGGATGCGGTCGGCAGCTGCATCGCCTCGATCTTGCCGAGCTGCTCGCGGGCTTCGAGCGGAATGCGCACGCGGATCGGCAGGCGGCGCTCGCCCTCGGTGAACATCGCCACGTTGGCATCCATCTCGCCGATCGTCGCCACCCGGGCGGCGGAGGCGATGGTCTGCGCGCTTACGCCGAGCCGGGCCGCCTCGGCGAGCCGCGGCCGGATGACCAGCTCGGGGCCGGGCGGCGGGGTCGCCGGCCGCGGATCGGCGACCTCGGTCAGGCCGCGCATCTCTTTTTCGAGCTGGAGCAGGGTCCGCTCCAGCAGCGGACCATTCTCCCCCGACAGCACGATCTCGAGGTCGGGCCGGCCCCACTCGCCCTGGGTGACCACGCGCGCATCGGCGATCCGCCGTAACGATGGGCGGATCTGGCTCTGAAACGCTTCGGTCGTGATGCCCGAATCCTTCTTCAACACCACGGTGATCGTTGCGCGACGAAGGTCCGCACCACTGGCGGCGTTGTTGCTTGCGCCGGTCTGCGAGAACACGCGGGCAACCGCAGGATTGGCGCGCATCAAACGCGTCGTGTCTTCGACGATCCGCTCCATGTCCGCCTGGGTGGCGCCCGGTGCGGCTTGCGCTTCCAGGAAGATGTAGCCGGGATTGCTCGCTGGCATGAAGCCCGCCGGGATCAGCCCCGCCAGCATGATCGAGCCGGCAAAGAAGAGCCCGCCGAGCAGGACCGAGATCTTGTGGTGATTCAGGGCCCAGCCGAGGCTCTTCGCGTAGAAGGGCCGCATCGGCCGTTCCTCATGCGCCTTGCGGCTCGGCTTCAGGAAGTAGGCTGCGAGCAACGGAGTGAGGAGGCGCGCAACCAGGAGCGAGCAGAGCACGGCGGCGGCGACGGTGAGGCCGAACTCCTTGAAGAATTGGCCGACCGTACCGCCGAGGAAGGAGACAGGGGTGAACACGACCACGATCGCCATCGTCGTCGCGATCACGGCGAGGCCAATCGCGTCGGCGCCTTCCAGCGCCGCCTGATAAGGGCGCTGTCCACGTTCGATCCTCTTCTCGATATTTTCGATCTCGACGATTGCATCGTCGACGAGAATGCCGATCACAAGGGTGAGCGAGAGCAGAGTCACGACGTTGAGCGTGAAGCCGCACAGCCACATCACGACGAACGTCGGCAGCAGCGACAGCGGCATCGCCAGCGCAGCGATCATCGTCGATCGCCATTCGCGCAGGAACAGGAAGACGATCAGCGCGGCAAGGAGCATGCCTTCGACGAGGACGTGCACGGTGGCCTTGAAGCTGTTGCGAGTCTCGGTGACGGTGGAAATGATCAGCTCGATCGACACGTTCGGGTGGGTGGCTCGGAGCTGATCGAGCGCAGCGATGACTTCGTCCTCGACCGCAACGTCGCTCGCGACAGGGCTTTTCATCACCTGGAAGGCGACGACCGGCCTGTCGTCCAGGCGTGCGAAGCCCTGCTCCTCTCCCGCCCCCGCGCCGATCGAGGCGACGTCGCCGAGCAGCACGATGCGGCCGGCCACCGGGATTTCGACCTTGCGGATCTGCTCGATCGATTCCGCCGCACCGAGCACCCGGATATTCTGCTGCTGGCCGCCGACCCGGGCCTGGCCGCCGCCGGTATCCACCAAAAACACCCGTAGCGCGTCGTTGATCTGCGGAGCGGTGACCCCGTAGGCGGCCATCCGGCCAGGATCGAGAACGACGTTGATCTCCCGATCGACCCCGCCGACTCGCGCCACGCGGGCAACCCCCGGACGTGCCATCAAATCGCGCGCGATGGTGTCCTCGACGAACCAGCTGAGCTCCGTCTCGCTCATGCCCCTGGCCGAAACCGCATAGGTCAGAATCGGAGCCGCATCGATCTCGAGCCGCTGGACGATGGGTTCCTCGATCTCGCGCGGCAGCTCGCTTCGGATCTCGTCGACCGCGCGCTGGACGTCGTCGGTCGCGCGCTGGGGATCGTCACCGACCTCGAATTCGATCGTGGTCAGGGAAGAGCTCTGTGTGATCGTCGAGGTGACGTTGTCGACGCCGGAGACGCTGGTCACCGCATCCTCGATGAGACGGGTGACCTGGGTTTCGAGCTCCTGGGGAGCGGCGCCTTCCTGAATGACCGAGACCTGGACGACCGGGAAGGAGACATCCGGGAACTGCTTGATTGGGAGGAACAGATAAGCGGCGATGCCGGCGATGCTGAGGCCGAGAAACAGGACGATGACCGGGATCGGGTTCCGGATCGCCCAGGAAGAAATGCCGGCAACGCCGTGATGCTCGCTCATCGGGCGGCGCCTCCGCCGGCTGGCGCCGCGCCAGCCGGGCCCGATCCAGATCCCGGCTGCTGCGGGGCGAAGGTCGTGCCGCCGCCGCGGGGCGTCGCTGGGGCGTTCGTGACCTCGGCGGGCGGTGGCGGGGCACTCGCGCCACTTCCGTCAGTGCGGCCGCGGACCGGCCGCACCTGTTCGCCTTCGAGCACGAACGCGCCGCCGCCAAGCAGAACCATCGTTCCGACCGGCGGCCCCGAGAGGATTTCGACCCACCCGCCGACCCGCCGACCGGTTCGAACCGGAACGCGATGGGCGCGATTGCCTGGCCGGAGCACCATCACCGATACGCCTTCCGCATCGAAGCGCAGCGCATCCTCCGGAAGCGCCGGAGCCTGGGTGGTCGCGCCGGTGAAGTTGGCACGCCCGAAACCGCCCACTCGAAGATCGTTGCGGACCGGAAGCGTGACCAGCACCGCGCCGAGGCGCGAGTCGCCGCTGACCTCGGCAGAGAGGGTGCGAATGGTGCCGGTCACCATCTCACCGCTCGGCAGCTGCACTTGCGCCGACTGGCCGACGCGAATGGTAGCGAGTTCGGCTTCGGGCACATCGGCCCGCAGCTCGACGAGGCCGCCCCTGGCAATGCGGAACATCGGCGTGCCGCCGACGGCGCCGATGTCGCCCGGTCTGACCGCACGTGCGAGAATGCGACCGGAGACCGGCGCACGGATGATGAGGCGGCTCAATCGGGTGCGCAGCTCGGCGATTTGCGCCTCCGCGGCGCGGACCTGCGCCGCCGCCGTTGCCGCCGCGGTGCGGCGCTGCTCGATCTGTTCGGTCGCCACCACGCCTTCGCGGTCGAGACCGCTGACACGCGCCGCCTCCCTACGTGCCTGCGCCGCTGAAGCACGCTGCTGGGCAAGGTTGGCCTGAAGCTGGGCGATCTGCGCCTCGAGGAGAGTCGGATCCATTCGCACCAACGGCTGACCCGCGCGCACAAAATCTCCTTCCTCAGCAAGCACCTGGGTGACCCGGTAGCCTGCGACTTCGGCGCCGACCGCAGCCTCCTCCCGCGCCACCAGCACGCCCGATGCGGTGATGCCGCCGACCAGCGGCCGTAACTCGATGCGCGTAACCCCGACGTCGCGCGGTGCGCTGTCGGCCTTCTTGGCGGTCTCCTCGCTTCCGCCGCAGGCGGCGAGAACAAGGCAACTCGCGATCGCCACTGCGCGCAAAATTTCTCTCCCGGTGATCATCAGCTTAGCCTTCCGGCCGGCGCAGGTGTCCAGCCCCCGCCGAAGGCGCGGAACGTCTGGACCGAGCGGCGAAGCGCCTGAGCGTGCGCAGCGGCGGCCGCGGACCTGATGGTTCGCCAGGCCCGCTCCGCGTCCAGAACGGCGGTGAGATTGTCGAGCCCAAGGGCATAGCGCCGACGGGCTGCATCAAAGGCCACCCGCGCCCGGCTCTCCCCCGCATCGAGCACGGCGAAGCGGTTTCGGTCGGACTCGAGCAGGGTCATAGCCTGATCGGCCTCCGAATAGGCGGTCTGCACCGCCCGCTCATAGGCAAGGACCGCCTGCTCGGCGCGGGCGCCCGAGGCGCGCAGCTCGGCAAGCAGGCGCGGACGATCGAGCACGGGGAGGGTGAGGCCCAGTCCAAACGCCCAGAAGGCGGTGGTGCTCTCGAAGGTGCCGCGCTGGAGTCCGAGGCCCAAGCCCGGCCGGAGCGAGATCCGAGGAAACAACTCGAGCTCCGCCGTGGTCAGATTGCCTGCGGCGGATTGGATACGCGCTTCCGCCTCGCGGACGTCCGGACGGCGGACGAGCAGGTCGCCGGGAATGAGCGCGGGGGGCGAAGGGATGGCCCCGAGATCGGCAGTCACCGGAACCGTGTCGAGGCTGGCGCCGGCATTGCCGGTGAGGAGGAGGAGCGAGCGCCGCAGATTACGCAATTGGGCTTCGAGATCGCGCAATTGGGCTGAGGCTTGCGCGACGTCCGCCTCGATCCGGGCTGCGTCTGCGGTCGGAGCGAGGCCGCGCTGCCCCTGAATTCGGGCGATCCGCAGCAATTCTTCCTGGATCCTGAGCGTAGCGCGCGCATCCTCGACCTGCACCGCGAGTGCGCGGGCCTGGAACAGAGTGTCCGCGATCTCCGCGGTGACGGCGACTCGCGACGCTTCGGCATTGAAGCGGGCCGCCGCGAAATCACCCTCGGCGGTGCGCCGGGCGGCGCTGCGCCGGCCAAAGAAATCGAGCTCGTAGCTGACGTTGAAGTTGAGATTCGCAGTGGCGCTGCGACCGCTTGGGGTCAGCGAGAAGCCCGGCGGGATACCGGGGATGTCGATGCTTTGCTGTCCGCCGAGATCCTCTGTCTGCCTGACCTCGCGGCTGCCCTCGATATTCCCCTGCGGTCCCAATTGGGCGAGGGTCGCCGCACGCAGCGCGCGGGCTTCGTCGAGACGCGCCAGAGCGGTGCGGGTATCGAAGCCGGTCGCCAGCGCCTGCTCGACGAGGGCGGTCAGCTGAGGATCGTCATAGACCGTCCACCAGCGGTCGAGCGCGATCGTCGCGCCCGCGGCCGCTTGCGCGTCGAATGCCTGCGGCAGTCGAACATCCGGAGCACGGGGGCTCCTGCCGGTCGTGCAGCCACCGGCCAGCGCCACCATCAGCAGCATCGGCATCAGCCGCCACGCACAAACGCATCCGAGCCGCCCCCAGCGCGCCTCGGCAACTTCTACCCCCCCGATGACGTTGGAACCGCCGGAGGCGGGCGCATCGGACATGTTCGAACCTTAACTTATGATATAGTCTGTATCATAAGTGAGCGTGATAATGAGCGCAAGCAGCTTGTTGGGAGCGGTTCTGAGTGGTGGATGCGAGGATTGGAAAGACGCGCGCCGCGCTTGCCAAAGCGATGCTCGAGCTGATCGCCGAGCATGATTTCTCGACGATCACCGTCGCCGACATCGCCGCAAGGGCGGATGTCGGTTATGCCACCTTCTTTCGCCACTATCGGGAGAAGCAGGATCTACTGTTCGATGCCGCCGATCAGCTGATCGATGAGCTCCTGCCCACGATGCTGCCGGCACTCCGGGACGAGGACACGCTCAGCGCCTCGGTTGCACTCTGCCGCTTCATTGCCGGCCGCAAGGCGATCTGTCGGGCGCTGTTCGCAGGCGGTGCCGAGCCGCAAGTCTGTCGCATCCTCACCGAGCGATCGATGGCCCGCGCCCAGACCACGGGCCTGCCCGATCCGCCCGGGCTGCCGTTCGGCCTCGCCATCACCCATTCGGTGCGGGCAACACTGGGCATCCTTGCCTGGTGGTTCGACGAGGCTCCCGATATGGATTGCGACGCGGTGGGCGCAATCATAGACCGCCTCGTCATGGCGCCCGTGCGAAGAGCGTGAACATAGGTGTTCGGACGCCGCTGTCCCGCCACGATCACGCAAAGGTTTGAAGCCACGCCTGATCCTCGACTATGGGGTCGCAACGCGGTGCGCGCGGCGCGAACAGGGAAGGGTTGGCATGCTGGGGTATTTCAAGGGCGCGTTCCTGTTCACGATCGTCTGCCTGGCACTGGCCGTATGGCTCGGCTGGGAGATGACCGGCAGCGTGATCGGCACCGCCGGCGTGCTGTGGATCGTGGTCGTGCTCAGCATTCTCGAAGTCTCGCTTTCCTTCGACAATGCCGTGGTCAACGCATCGGTGCTGAAGGAGATGTCGCCGGTCTGGCGCAAGCGCTTCCTCACCTGGGGCATCGCCATCGCCGTGTTCGGAATGCGGATCGTCTTCCCGCTGCTGATCGTTGCCATCGCCGCCCATCTGGGTCCAATCGAGGCGTTGAAGCTCGCCGCCGGCAATCCGACCGAATATGAGCGGATCATCACCAGTGCGCATGTCGGCATCGCCGGCTTCGGAGGCGCCTTTCTGGCGATGGTCGGGCTGAAGTTCTTCTTCGACCGCGACAAGGACATCCATTGGATCGGGTTGATCGAGCGCCGTCTCGCCAGCCTCGCGTCGGTGCATGCCATCGAAATCGGCGTGGTGCTGCTCTGCCTGTACGGCGTGTCCCGGCTGCTGCACAGCGAGGCGGAAGCGCTGACCTTCATCGTCAGCGGCATCTTCGGCATCCTCGCCCACCTTGCCGTCGAAGCGGTCAACTCGCTGCTCGAGCCCGACGAGCATGCCATTGCCGGCGGCGCCGCCCGCTCGGGACTTGCCGGCTTCCTCTACTTGAACCTGCTCGATTCCGCTTTCTCGTTCGATGGGGTGATCGGCGCGTTCGCGTTGTCGAACAACATCTTCGTGATTGCGCTCGGCCTCGGCATCGGCGCCATGTTCGTCCGATCGATGACGATCATGCTCGTCGACAAGGGCACGCTCGCGCATTACCGCTATCTCGAACATGGCGCCTTCTGGGCGATCATCGCGCTGGCGGTGGTGATGCTGCTCTCGGCACGTTTCCACATCCCCGAAGTGATCACCGGCGTGGTCGGCGCGGTGTTCATCGGCCTCTCCCTCTACGGATCGGCCCGCTACAATCGGCGTCATCCCTCGGATCCCGCCTTCGGGACCCTCGACGATTGCAGTCCGGTGCGGCCGGACGGCACCGAGCTCAAATCCTGATCGACGCGAAGGATAATCGATGAACCGCGGACGCTTGCTCCTCGTCGAGGACGACAAGGCCTTGTCGGAACTCCTCCTGTTCAACTTTCGCAAGGAAGGGTTCGAGGTCGAGCATACCAGCGACGGCGACGAGGCGCTGATGCTGGCCGACGAGCGGCCGCCCGACGTCGTCATCCTCGACTGGATGATCGAGGGCGTGCCCGGAATCGAAGTCTGCCGGCGCCTGCGGCGGCGCGAGGCGACCGCCAACGTGCCGATCATCATGCTGACCGCCCGCGGCGAGGAGACCGATCGGATCCGTGGGCTCGAGACCGGCGCCGACGATTATGTGACCAAGCCCTTCAGCCCGCGCGAACTCATCGCGCGTGTCGGCGCGGTGCTGCGCCGCGTCCGTCCTGCCCTGGCCGGCGGCAGCCTGAGCTTCGCGGATCTCGAAATGGATGTGTCGGCGCACAAGGTTCGGCGCGGCGGACGCACGGTGGCGCTCGGGCCGACCGAATTTCGTCTGTTGCGCCACTTCATGGAGCATCCGGGCCGGGTCTTCTCCCGCGAGCGCCTTCTCGACGCTGTGTGGTCGCACGATGCCGATATCGAAGTGCGCACTGTCGACGTCCACATCCGCCGCCTGCGCAAGGCGCTCAACGAAGGTGGCGAGAAGGACGTGATCCGCACCGTCCGGTCCGCCGGCTATTCGCTCGATGAGGCGGAGAGCGACTGAGCGCGATTACGACTTGAAGGTGGGCAGCGCAGGCATCCCGTTGTCACCGTCGGCGATGTAGGGCGCCGCCATACCGGTGATCCCGGCGGTGGCGATGGCACGCTTGACCCGCGCTTCGCAGCGGTCGCGCACTTCGAGGGCGATCGCCATGGTCGGCACCCGCACGGTCACCGCCATGCCGATCCGCCGCCGGTTCTTGGTCAACAACGAGCCGACCGCCAGCGTCCCGGTAAGGTCCATCTTCATGTCGACCTCGGTGACCTGCAGATTGGCCTCGCGACACTGGTTGCGCATCACCGTCGCGCATTGGCGCATCAGCGATCCGACCTGGTAGCTGGCGGGCACGTCCAGGGTCGCGATCACGACGATTCGCTTGGTGAGCAATTGCGTCTGCGGGATCGGACGATAGAACAAGTTGGCCTCCTGCCGGGCGTTCCGCACAGCTTGGCGCGCGATGGTTAAGATATCTCCAACACTGGATCGAAAGGGCTCTACCGGATCCCTTCGGCCTGCTTCCTCGCCGGGCGGCGGGCTGCCGCACCTTTGAGGATGCGGCGAAAGGTGGGACATTCCATATGGCTCGGCGCGGGACAGGCGGCGGCATGCCGCAGCCCGTCCCGCAGGATGCCGAGCTTGCGGATCGTCGCGTCTAGCCTGTCCGCTTTGGCGTTGAGCAGCGTGCGGTCGAGTCGCATCGTTCCGTCCGCGGCAAACATGCCGCCGATCTCGGCTAGCGAGAATCCGGCGGCGCGTCCGAGGGCAATCAGCGCCAGACGCTCGATCACATCCGGCGCGAAGATCCGCTTCAATCCGCGCCGGCCGATCGACGCGATCAACCCTTTCTCCTCGTAGAAACGCAGTGCCGAGGCCGGGACGCCGGAGCGTCCCGCGACCTCGGAGATATCCAGAGCCTGCACCCTCTTGACCTCAAGTCGACTTGAAGTGGCAGGATGCCGTCTTCGTACGGAAACGACAAGCAAGGGAGACGAAGATGACGCAGGCACACAGCACCGCGGAGGAGCAGGCGGCACTCTGGAACGGCGATGCCGGACGATCCTGGGTCGCGGCGCAAAGCGTCCTCGACGGGATGTTTCAGCCGATCGAGGACGATCTGGCTGGCTGGGTGGCAGAAGCAGAGGTCCGATCGGTGCTGGACGTCGGCTGCGGGACCGGCAGCACGACGATCGCGATGGCACGGAGGCTCGGTGGCGGTGCCGATTGCACCGGCATCGACATCTCGGAGCCGATGCTCGCCGCCGCCCGGTCCTCTGCGGCGCAGGAATCCGTAGGTGCTGCCTTCCTTTGTGCAGATGCGCAGTCCCATCCCCTTCCGGCCGGCGGATATGATGCGATCGTCTCGCGCTTCGGGGTCATGTTCTTTGCCGACCCGGTCCGAGCGTTCGCCAATCTGCGCCGCGCATCGGCGCCGGGAGCGGCGCTGCGAATGTTCGCGTGGCGGAGCCCGGCGGACAATCCGTTCATGACGACGGCCGAGCGGGCCGCGGCGCCGTTGCTCCCCGAAATGCCCGCGCGCGATCCTGACGCGCCCGGCCAGTTCGCTTTCGCCGACCGGAACAGGATCCTCTCGATCCTCGAACAAAGCGGCTGGACCGCGGGCGACGTGCGGCCGTTCGACTTCGATTGTGCGCTCCCGGAGGCGCGCCTGGAAGAATATTTCACCCGCTTCGGGCCAATCGCCCGCTATCTTCGTGGGATAGAGGGTGCGGCACTCGCGGAGATCGTCGCTACGGTTCGCGCGGCGTTCGAGCCTTATGTGCGCGGTGAGGACGTCCGCTTCACCGCCGCCTGCTGGCTGATCAGCGCCCGGGCGCCAGGCGCCGTGTGAGGCCGCCGATCAGCAGGGCGGCTTCCTGCTCGGCGCCGCCCGGCCGACCCGAGGCGAACCAGAGGAAGAAAAGGGACGTTCCATAAACGACAGCGCCCACCGCAACCTCGACCAGGAGATCGGGCAGCGGGTGGCCGGTTTCGACGCTGAGCAGGCGCATCAGCACGAAGGCCATAGCGGCGGCGGCAAAGAGCGGCCGGAGGAGATTGGCGGCGAGGCTGACCGCACTGGTTTTCGCGTCCATGGCGAGGAGGACGATACCGATCGTCAGCATCGTTGCGTTGACGCACAGTGCCGCCACCGCGACCGCCTCCGGGCGCCGGAAGAAGAAGGCTGCGGTGCCGATACCCGCCGCGGACAAAAAGGCGCCGGCGATGTTCAGGGTCGCCGCGCGCCGCGCCTGGCCGGATGCCTGGAAGACGGAGGCCACCATCAGCGACACGGCCTGCACGCCCGTATAGAGCGCGATGATCCGCATCAGCGGCGCGGCCGGCAGCCACTTGGCGCCGAGCAGGACGGCGATCGTGTCGGGTGCGGTGGCGACCAGTCCCGCCGCGAGCGGGGCTACGATCGCTGCATAGGCGCCGATCACCGTTGCGACATTGGTGCTGCCATTGGCTTCGCTGCGGGCGACAGTAACGAACGTGACCCGGTTGAGCGCGGTGGCGATTTCCTGAGTGAAGATGCTCGAAAGGTCCTTGGACACCGAATAAAGGCCCACCGTCGCCGGCAGCACGAAGCGGCCAAGCACCAGCCGCTCGATCTGCGACTGCACCCATTCGGAGAAGGTGCTGACGAACATCCACAGCGAGACCCCGAGGATCTCGGCGCGTCGCGCCAGGCTCAGCCGCGGCCGGTAAGGATGGGCGACGTAGGTGCCGATCATCCAGAAAATCGACTGCGCGACCATCCCGATCACCAGCGCCCAATAATTCCGCAATGTGAAGGCGGCGACCAGAGAAACCAGGAGGGAGGCGACGCGAACGCCGAGCCGCATTGCCATGTCGCGGCCGAAGGTCATGTCGCGCTCGAAATCGACGATACCGATATTCGAGACGGCGAGGGCCACCATGCGCAGAGACATGACGCAGAGAATGCCGGTCACCGCCGGGATCTTGTAGAAGCTCGCCGCGAGCGGCGCGATCGCGAGCATCGCCACCGCCAGCAGCATGAACAGGATCAGCTGAATCGTCCAGGCGGTGTCGTAATGCGATCGATCCGGATCGGGAACCCTGAGCAGGGCCTGGCGGAGGCCGATCCAGCCGAACAGCTCAACGAACGCCGCCGCCGAAAGGGCGATCGCGACGACCCCGAAATCGCTCGGCTGGAGCAAACGGGCGAGCGTAATCACCGAGACGAGGCCGATAGCGCGCACGCCCCATTGCATGGTGACCGCCAGGAAGGCTGAGCGGTAAAGGGTCGCGCGATCGATCGTCACGCTGCCTCCGCGCGCGACGCGAGCAGGCGCTCGCGGTGGCGGGTAAGGGTGGTGAATTCCCCGCCGAGCATGTCGCGGAAGAAGAGCAGGACATGTTCGATGCGGCCAACGAAGTCGCGCACGTCCTGATCGGAGCGGACATAGGGCGTGTGGCCCGGCGCCAGGCTCGGAGAATGGTAGGTGAGCGTGAAGAAACGGCGGCCGCCCTTCACCATCGCGCGAACCAACCGGCATTGCTCTTCGGCGGACACTCCCTCGGGAGACAATCGCGAGCGGGCGAGAAGCCCGCTACGGGCGAGCAGGCCCGGTACCCGCAAGCGCGCCGCGCGGCTGCTGTTCAGCAGCTGCTGGAAGGTCGGCCCGGCTGCTGCGAGCAGCCCGTAATAGCCGCTGGTCAGCGGCACTTCGAGCAGGGTCTGCGAATCGTCGAGCCAGAATGGCTGATCTGGTGTGTTGCGGTAATCGGGCCCGCCATCGTCGGCGAAGTTCATCCACGGCACGTAGGAGCAGTCGATCGTGTAGCCGAGGTCGGCCAGCACTTCTGCCGTATGCGGCCCGAAGCCGTAGCGCCCCGCCTTGAACACGTGCGGGCGGTGTCCGAAGGCGCCTTCGATGAGGTCGGTCAATGTTTCGATCTTGGCGCGCTCGAGCGCGCGCGGCAGATTGCAATGGTAGGAGTTGCGGCGATTGACCTCCTCGTCATGCGGCGGCGACACCCATGGGTGAAGGTGGGTGCCGATCTCGGCGCGTCCATCGCGCTGCAGGCCGCGAAGGAAATCGACCGCGCGCGGGTCCGTCGCCACCGGATGGTCGATGACATAGGTCGGCACCATGCCGAGGCGGTCGTAGACGGCGTGCGCGAGCGCCTGGGCAGGAATGCTGTGCGTGTCGCGATTTTCGCGGGCGAAAGGCTTCGTCCAGTCGAACTCCTCCTCCGTATCGACGACAATGGCGAGTTGCGGCCTGGTCATGGCGTGGCTCCGCGCCCGCTGAGGGCGGCGACGAGCGTGTCCACTGCATCCTCGATCTCGCCATACACCCGGGCAAAGCCTTCCGCCCCATGTCCATACGGATCGCCGATCTCGCGCCGTCCGCTCAGATCCGAGAGGCGCAGGAGGTTGACGTCGCCGTTGAGCCCCAGCCGGTGGAGCTCGTCGACGTTGCGATCGTCGAACACGATCACGGCGGCAGCGGCACGCGCCACGTCGACGTCCAGGAAACGGGAGCGATGCTGGGAAAGATCGGCGTCCCAGGCGCGGGCGGCACGGATCGCATCGTCGGGCGAACGTCGCCCTTCCAGACCGATGGTCCCGGCCGAGACGACGTCGAGTGTCAGCCCGGCGGCCGCCGCCTTGGTCCGCAGCCGGTGCTCGGCGAACGGGCTCCGACAGATGTTGCCCTGGCACAGCATGACGACGGCATTGCGGCCCTTTTTCGCATTGGCCTGCAGCCGGCGCAGCGCTGCGTGCCCCCGTCGGCGGCGGCCCGACGCACGAGTCAGCCGCTTCGCCGCGGCACCGACAATCGCCCGCACGAGCTCGCGCCGTTGGCGTCGCCACGGTTCGGGATCGTCCGGCGCATGGCTGTCGAACCGGCGGCCGAACGGCAGGCTGAGGGCAAGTCGCGCAAGGCCGGCGGCGGCCTTGATCGCCTTGAGCGGCTTTGGCCCCGAGGCGGTTGCGTGTCGGAGTACGCGATAATATTCCCCACCGAGATCGTGCAGCACCAAGCCGGTACGAATGGCGGTGCCGGCCGTGGACTTGCCATCGACGTAAAGCGCGGCTGCGGCAGCCGGGAAATCGGCGCCGGATGCGACGGCGAGCGGAAGCGAACCCCAGAAGCGGCAATTCACTTCGAGCAGGATGAAGCGGCGGCTGGCCGGATCACGGCGGAACTCGAACATGGCGACGCCGTGCAGCGCCGTGGCCCGCGCCATCGCTGCCACGCCCTCAAGCATGCGTGGATCGATCGGCTCCCCGATGCGGCGCGAGCTGCCGCCGGTCTCCGACGCTTCGGCAAGGCGGCGGTGCTGAAAGGCGATCAGGATCTCGCCGCGGTCGGCGAGGACGGACAAGCCGACGCCCTCGCCATGGAAGAAGCCCTCGACCAGCCAGGGATCGCGCGTCTCGATGGCGTCGAGCGCTTCGGCGAGCTCGGGACGGGTCCGGACGATGCGCACCGCGGCTTTCGCACCCGGCTGGCCGAGCGTGTAGGATTTGCGCGGCTTGAGTGCGAGCGGAAGGCCGAAGGCCTGCGCCAGTCCGCGCGCATCGTCGGCGGCGGCGAGCGCCCGCCCGGGCGCCACGGGAATCCCGAGCGATGCTGCAAGCCCGCGAGTCGCGTCCTTGTCGAAGAAGATTGCGGACGCCTCCGGGTTCGGCAGCGCGAGCCGAGTGGCCTCGAAGAGCGCTGCATGGCGCTGGAGTGGGATGAGGCTGCGATCGTCGCACGGAATGACCAGATCATATTTCTCCGCCGCGATCAGCGCGCGCAGCCGCTCGCACCAGCGATCGACGGACAGTGAGTAAGGCGGAAGCCGATGGATCCGATGGACGTAGCGCGATGCCAGTGCAGCCGATGAGAGGTCGTAGGGCGCCGCATCGACGTGCCAGTTCCGCCGCCCGAGCGATCGGACGACGGCCAGGAACGATCGTGTATCGTCGCCGATGACGAGCGCGCGCATGATCAGAGCCGCCCTCGGGGCGCGCAGTTCGAACGCAACGTCATTCACTCCCGGCTTGGATGCCGGGTCGGCCTAATCCCCGCGTGGTATACATCCTCTAAAGATTTGCCGGTTAAAGGACGCGCCGTGCCATTCTTTTCCATCCTTCTCGCCACCCGCGACCGCCCCGCGCTTTTCGATGACGCGCTCGCCTCGGTGCTCGCCCAGAGCTTCGAGGATTTCGAAATCGTCGTCGTCGACGACGGCAGCGCGGAGCAGCATCTCGCCGGTTATGCAGAGGTGCTCGCCGCCGCTCGCACGCGTCCCGGCCTGCGGCTGCAGCACCATCGCCTGGTCAGGCGCCCGAGCGGCCATGGCCAGAGCTATTCGCTGAACGTCGCCGCGGCGCATGCGGCTGGCGACTATCTGGCGATCCTCGACGATGACGACGTCTGGACCGATGCCGAACATCTCGCCCGGGCCGCCCGGTCGATCGGCCACGCGCCGCGCACCGACCTCTACATGGCCAACCAGCGCGGCTTCCGGAACGGCGAGCCGGTATCGGAGGGATTGTGGCTCGTGCAGCTCGAGCGCAGGCTTGCCGAGCGCACCGCGGACGCGGACGGGAGCTGGCGCCTCACCCTCGACGACCTGCTTGCCATCGAAGGCTTCTGCCATCTCAACTGCCTGATCGTGCGCCGCGGCCTGTGGGAACAGGTGGGCGGCATGGACGAAGCGATACGCTGGGAATGCGATCGTGATCTCTATCTGCGCCTCATCGACACCGCAACCGGCCCGATGCTGCACCATCCCGCCATCGTCTCCCGGCACAACATCCCGGATCCAACCAAATCGGCGAATATGACCACGGCCCTCAGCATGGCGGCGAAGCGGCTTCAGCAGCTTCGCGTCGCCGACAAGGCCGCCTTGTTCGCCCGTAGTCCTGAAATGCGCACCGCGGGCCGCCGCCATCGCACATGGACCCTGCAGAAGCTCGCGCAGGAACTCGCGGAGGCCGGAGACTTCCCGGCTGCGGCCCATTATGCGCGTGCGGCGGCGGCCGACAGCCTTTCACCGGCCTTTGCCGCAAAGGCGGCGGTCTACACCATGAAGGCGCTCGGCGGCCGCTGACTGCCGTTGCCTCGACGCAGAAATCTGTAACCGCTTCCAGGCAGACCTCCTCGTCGCTTGCACCGTGCCGGTCTTGTCCCATACAGACCGAGCGAACCGGCAGTCGAAGGCATCCGCAACGAGGAGCCGCGACGGTGCCGGCCACGGGGATGACTAAGGAAACGCCATGAATTCTTCCGCACTCCTGCGCCCGGCGCAGCGTCAGGGCTGGACTCGCGCGCTCGCGGTTGCACTGCTGCTCGGCACGGCCGGCTGCGCGACGACGGCTTCAGGAGGGATCGAGACCGCCGACGCGGCGCCTGGCGATCCTGCGGCCCCGGCGGAGGCGGCCCCGGCATCAGCGCCCGCGCAACCGAGTGCCGATCATGTTCGCTGGCCCGCCGTACACAGCGCGGTGGCGCGTGATCCCGCCGTCGAAGCGCGGGTCGAAGCGATCCTGGCGCGGATGAGCCTGGAAGAGAAGGTCGCCCAGACCATTCAGCCCGACATCGCATCGGTCACGCCCGAGGACATGCGCCGCTACAAATTCGGATCGATCCTCAATGGCGGCAATTCGGCCCCCGGCAACAACGAGACGGCGCCGGCCCGCGATTGGCTGGCGCTCGCCGACGCCTTCTGGGACGCCGCGATGGCGGCGGACTGGGCCGGCGAGAAGATTCCGCCGATCTGGGGCTCTGACGCCGTCCACGGTCACACCAATGTCGTCGGCGCCACCATCTTCCCGCACAATGTCGGCCTCGGTGCGATGCGTAATCCCGATCTCATCCAGAAGATCGGTGAGGTCACTGCCCGCGAGATGGCGCTGACCGGCATCGACTGGGATTTCTCGCCTACCTTGGCCGTCGTACGCGACGATCGGTGGGGCCGCTCCTATGAAGGCTTCTCCGAGGATCCGGAGATCGTCCGCTCCTATGCCGGACGTATGGTGGAAGGCCTGCAGGGACGCCCCGGGACGCCCGGCTTCCTCGGCGCGGGCAAGGTGATCTCGTCCGCGAAGCATTTCGTCGGCGACGGCGGCACCGAAGGCGGCAAGGATCAGGGCGACAATCCCTCGACGCCCGAGAAGTTGCGCGACATCCACGGCGCTGGATATCCCCCGGCGATCGAGGCCGGCGTGCAGGCGATCATGGCCTCCTTTTCGTCCGTGCGCGGCGAGAAGACGACGGGCGACCGCGATCTGCTCACCGTTGCGTTGAAAGAAGACATGAACTTCGACGGCTTCGTCGTCGGCGACTGGAATGCGCACGGCCAGGTGCCCGGCTGCTCCAACACGTCGTGCGCTGCGGCGATGAATGCCGGGCTCGACATGTACATGGCGCCGGACAGCTGGCGCGGCCTCTACGACGCCACTCTTGCCCAGGTGCGCTCGGGCGAGATTCCGCAGGCGCGGCTGGACGAGGCGGTCCGCCGCATCCTGCGGGTCAAGATCCGCGCCGGTATCTTCGAGAAGCCGAAGCCGTCGGCGCGGCCGATGGCCGGCGAGTTCAACCGCCTCGGCTCGGCCGAGCACCGCGCCGTCGCGCGTCAGGCGGTGCGGGAATCGCTGGTGCTGCTCAAGAATAAGAACAAGCTGCTGCCGCTTTCTCCGAAGCGCAACATTCTGGTTGCCGGCGACGGTGCCGACAACATCGCCAAGCAATCCGGCGGCTGGACGATCACCTGGCAGGGTACCGGCATCAGCAACAAGGACTTCCCCAACGGCCAGTCGATCTTCGGCGGAATCGCGGACACGGTGAAGGCTGCGGGTGGAACGGCCACCCTCAGCGTCGACGGCAGCTACAAGAGCAAGCCCGATGCCGCGATCGTGGTCTTCGGTGAAGAGCCTTATGCCGAATTCGTCGGAGATCGTCCGACGATCGAATACAGCCCAGCCGACAAGAAGGATCTCGAACTCCTGCAGCGCCTGAAGAAGGCGGGCATTCCGGTGGTCGCGGTGTTTCTCTCGGGGCGGCCGATGTGGGTCAATCCGGAGATCAATGCCTCCGACGCGTTCGTTGCGGCGTTTCTTCCGGGCTCCGAAGGCGGCGGTGTCGCCGACGTCCTGTTCGCGGATGCCGCGGGCAAGGCGCGCAACGACTTCAAGGGCAAGCTGTCCTATTCGTGGCCGAAGCGTGTCAATCAGTCGCCGCTCAACCGCGGCGACGCCAATTACGATCCGCTGTTCGCCTACGGCTTCGGTCTGACCTATGCGGACGCCGGCAATCTCGCGTTGCTGTCCGAAGAGCGCCCGGCGGGTGCCCGCACCGGCGCCGACGGAGTCCTGTTCGGGCGCGGCACCGTGCCCGGCGGCTGGTCGCTCGGCCTTCGCGAAGAGGGCGGCCCGGCATCCCCGGTGACCGGCAATGCGGGCGCGACCGGAACCGGGCGGCTGCGGGTCGCCGGTGTCGACCGCCGTGCCCAGGAAGATGCGCGCCGCTTCACCTGGAGCGGTCAGGGCTGGGCCGCGGCGCAGATCCTCGCCGCGCAGCCGATCGACCTCACCCGCGAGTCCAACGGCGAATTGAGCCTGGTGCTCGAATACCGCGTCGACGGCGCGCCGACGGCGCCGGTGACGATCGGCATGGAGGGGGCGACGCTCCCGCTCGGCGGCGTCCTGCGCGCGGCAACCGTGGGACAATGGGCCAGCGTCGCGATTCCCCTTCGCTGCTTCGCGAGGGCCGGAGTGACGATGAACCGGATTACCATCCCATTCTCCATTGCCACTGCGGGTCGCCTAGCGCTCTCGGTCTCCGATGTGCGCGTCGCCAGCACGGCGACGCCGCTGGCGAGCTGCGGCCAGGAATAAACCGAGCTGCGTCCGCCTGATGCGCGGGGGATGATCGCGATTTCAGAGTGACGGGAGGCGCCGGTTGCCGGTGCCTCCCGATCCTGTAGAGTTGCAGGAAAACCGGCGAGGAACGAATGGCCAGCAGATCGACCGCGGACGAGCGCGCCTGATGGCGCGCACTACGATCGACGACGTCGCCGCCGCCGCGGGGGTCTCGATCAAGACCGTGTCGCGCGTGCTGAACGACGAGCCCGGTGTGCGCAGCGAGACGCGGAACCGGGTGCGGGACGCGATCGCAAGCCTGAGCTACCGCCCGAGCCTCCCGGCGCGCAGCCTGGCCGGCAAGCGCTCGAACCTGCTCGGCCTCGTCTACGACAATCCCAGCGCCAATTACGTGTTCGACGTGCAGAGCGGGGCAATGGCCCGCTGCCGAAACGCACACCTTCGCCTGTTCATCCAGTCGTGCAACGATCTCGGCGGCGAGAGCGTCGAGGAGGTGCTGGCGATGATCGATCAGACCCATGTCGACGGGCTCGTCGTCACGCCGCCGCTATCCTCGGATCCGGCCCTGATCTCCGCGCTCGACGAAAGGCGTCTGCCCTATGTCCGCCTGGCCCCCGACGACACCAGCAAGGGTGGCCCGTGCGTGATCATGGACGACGAAGCGGCGGCACACGACATGACCGCGCACCTGCTCGAGCTCGGCCATCGCCGAATCGGCTTCGTCGCCGGCCATCCCGACCATCCTTCGAGCCGCCTGCGGAGGCTTGGCTACCAGGCGGCGCTCGATGCCGCCGAAATCGGCGCAAGTCAGCCGATCGAGCAGGGCTATAACGACACCGCGTCAGGCTACGAGGCGGGACGCCGTCTGCTCTCGATTGCCGAGCGCCCGACGGCGATCTTCGCCTCCAACGACGACATGGCCGCCGGGGTCGTGCAGGCCGCGCACGAACTCGGCATCGACGTGCCGCGCCAGCTCTCGGTCGCAGGCTTCGACGACAGCCAGATCGCCGCAATCGTCTGGCCGGCTCTTACCACCATTCGCCAGCCGGCCTATGAGATGGCCTTCACGGCAGCCGGCCTGCTGATCGATCTCATCCGCGGGCGGCCGGCGCCGGCGCGCACCGAACTTGCATATACGTTGGTCCAGCGCGGATCGACGGCGGAGGCACCTTGATCAGAGTTGGTTTGATCGGCCGGGGTATGGCCGGCACTGTTTTTCACGCGCCGTTGATCCGATCCGTTGCCGATCTGGAGCTGGTCGCCACGGCCGGCTCCGCCGATGCGGCGGCGCTGCTTGCCGATCCGAGCATCGATCTGGTCGTGATCGCAACACCCAATCGCAGCCATTATCCGCTTGCCGAAGCGGCCTTGCAGGCCGGCAAGCATGTCGTGGTCGACAAGCCGCTCACCGTCACCTCGGCCGAAGCAGTGGGCCTGATCACGCTCGCCGCGGAACGCGAACGGATGCTCACCGTCTTCCAGAATCGCAGGTGGGACGGCGACTTTCTGACCGTGCGGGACGTCCTCGCCGGCGGTCGTCTTGGCGAGATCGCCCTGTTCGAGGCGCATTGGGATCGGTTTAGGCCCGCGATCAAGCCGGGCTGGCGCGAGGTCCCGGCCGAGGGCGCCGGGCTGTTCTTCGATCTTGGTGCGCATCTGATCGATCAGGCTCTGATCTTGTTCGGAACACCCGAAGCGCTGACCGCGGATATCGGGGCGCAACGCGCGGCCGCTGATGTGGACGATTATTTCCGGCTGACGCTCCATTACGGACGTTTGCGGGTGAACCTCTCGGCAGCCACGCTGGTCACCGCGCCGCGCCCGCGCTTCGCTGTCTATGGAACGGCCGGTGCGCTCGTGAAATACGGCCTCGATCCACAGGAAGCGGCTCTGCGCGACGGCATCGACCCGCGCAGCAGCGGCTTTGGCGAGGATTCGGAAGCGCGCTACGCCACGTTCACCGACGTAAGGGGAGAGCCCGAGCGAATTCCGACGCAGGCAGGCCGCTACCGGGACTTCTACGCTGCGGTCGCCAGAGCAGTGCGCGGGGAGGGGCCTGTTCCCGTGGATCCGGCCGATGCCCGCGCCGCCTTGCGGATCATCGAGCTTGCGCGGGAAAGCGCCCGCGAGCGACGCCGGATCGCGCTCTGAGCTTCACCCCTCCGCCGCCCGACGCGGCGGAGGGATCATGAAGCGATCGATCAGACGGCTGGCCTCCAGCCTGCCGGCAGAGTCCGTTCCGGCACCTGCACGGTTACCGTCTCCTCGATGTCGCGCGACGATCTGCCGAGCATGACCTTGTAGGCCCCGCCGGCGATCTTCCACTGCTTGGCCGATTCATCCCAGGTCGCCAGCAGGCGCGGGTCGACCATAAGGGTGACGGTGGTCTCCGCGCCCGGTGCGAGATCGATCTTCTTGAACGCCGCGAGGCGCTGGGGTGCTTCCCAACCGCCGGCCGCCGGCGCGACATAGACCTGGGGCACGTCCATGCCCTGCAGCTTGCCGTCATTCTCGACCCGGAAGCTTACCGTCAGGTCGCCCCCGGCGGCGTCGGCCCTGAGCTTGCCATAGTCGAAATCGGTGTAGGACAGGCCGTGGCCGAATGGGAAGAGCGGCTCGAACCCGTTCTTGTCGAACCATTTATATCCGATCGCCGCCCCTTCGCTGTAGGAGATCGAGAACATCTCGTCCTTGGCGAGCCCGAGGCCGGGCTGCACCGGGCGGGGAAGCTGAGTCTCGTCGCGCGGGAAGGTGACCGGCAGCTTGCCCGACGGATTGACCCTGCCGAACAACAGGTTCGCGATCGCCTCGCCGCCGGCCGTGCCCGGATACCAGGCCTCGAGAATGCCGGCGACCTGGCCAGCCCAGGGCATCAGCACCGGACCGCCCGTCTCGAGCACGGCCACCGTCTTCGGATTGGCGGCCGCCACCGCCGCGACCAGCGAGTCCTGATTGTCGGGAAGGGTTACCGAGGCATCGATCGACTCGCTCGTCCATTGCGTGACGAAGACGAGCGCGACATCGGCGTCGGCGGCGGCGCGTGCCGCAGCGGCGGGATCCCGGCCGTCGACGAAGGTCACCTCGGCATCGGGGGCCTGGGCCCGAATGGCCGCCAGCGGCGAATTGGGATAGTAAACCACCGGTCCCGGCCACCCCGTCGGCTCCAGTCCGGGAACCGCATTGCCGCCCGCCGGGTAGGTCTGCGAGGATCCGCCGCCCGAAAGCACGCCGCGATCGGCATAACCGCCGATCACTGCAATCTTCTTCGTGCCTGGCTTGAGCGGCAGGATCCGGCCCTGGTTCTTGAGCAGCACCGCACCCTGCTCGGCATCGGCCCGGGTGACCGCAGCATGAGCGGCAAGATCGATCGGCTCTTCGCCGACCGGGTTGTCGACCAGGCCATTGTCGAACATCGCGTACAGGATCCGCCCGGCCATCTCGTTCAGCCGCCGCTCGGAGACCTGTCCCGTACGGACCGCATCCTTGAGGGGGGCGCCGAAATACGGGGCCTTGTCGAACGGGTTGCCGGATTGCTGATCGAGGCCGGTATTGGCCGCCTGCGCGGTGCTGTGGACGGCGCCCCAATCCGACATCACATAGCCCTTCCAGCCCCAGTCCCGGCGAAGGACGTCGGTCAGCAGCCACGGATTTTCACAGGCATAGAGGCCGTTGACGCGGTTGTAGGAGCACATCACCGAACCCGGATCCGATTTCTCGATCGCGATCTGGAAAGCGAGCAGGTCCGACATGCGCGCTGCAGTCGGATCGATCCGGGCATCGTGATAATCGCGTCCGGTCTCAAGATCGTTGATCGCGTAATGCTTCACGGTCGAGATGATCTTGTTCGACTGGATGCCCGCGATCTGGGCGCCCACTATCGTTCCGGCGAGAAGGGGATCCTCGCCGCCATATTCGAAGTTGCGGCCG
This sequence comes from Sphingosinicella sp. BN140058, assembly GCF_004135585.1. NCBI lineage: Bacteria > Pseudomonadati > Pseudomonadota > Alphaproteobacteria > Sphingomonadales > Sphingosinicellaceae > Sphingosinicella > Sphingosinicella sp. BN140058. The sequence continues at coordinate 3,555,345 of NZ_CP035501.1, forward strand.
TTGCGCGGATCGCGGACCAGATTGACGCCGCCGGCAAGCATGACGTTGAAGCCCGATTGCCGCGCCTCCCGTCCGATCATCGCACCGCCCTGGAAAGCGAGGTCCGGATTCCAGGTCGCCGCCGTCGCCATTCCGGAGGGAAGGGCGGTGCGCTCGCGCTTGGTCGGGGCGCTGCCCTGGGTGGCGACGCCGATTCCGGCATCGGTCTGCCATTGCGGCGGGATGCCGAGCCGCGGGATACCCGGAATGTAGCCGGCCGACCCGTAGCGGACCTCCTTCGGCGCCTTGTACTTCTTCGGCTCGAAATCGGTGCCGAAATAGCCGAAGACGAGCCGCAGCTTCTCGTCGCGGGTCATTTTCGCGAGCACCGCATCGGTGCGCTGTTCGGGCGTAAGCGCGGTGTTCATCCACGGCCGGTTGGCCGCAGGCGCGGCGAACCCGGATCCGCTCGCCGACAGCGCGAGCATGGAGGCGGCAAGGGCGAATACGGCAAGGCTCTTCTTCATTCAGTATCTCTCCCCGTTCGTACGTTATGACACCGCTTCCCCAGCCACGAAGAAAAGCGTGGGCGGAAGAATGGCGAGCGGCTTGACTTTAGGGGCCTGCCGCGCCGATTGGTAGCGCTACCACAACACAGACGGGTGAGGGAGAGGCATGGAACAGACATTCTCGGCGGCAATGCTGCCGTCAGACATGGATTCGGCCGTGCTGGCGGGCCGTCTGATGCTCGAAGAGGGCCCCACCCCGATCGTGATTCGCGCAGGCGAGGTGTTCGACGTCTCGCAGGCTGCGCCGACCGTCGCGGATCTGTTCGACCGTGCCGATCCGGCCGCGACCGAGGGGCGCCGCCTGTTCCCGCTCGACGAACTGATCGACCGGGTGGCCGCGTCGGAGCCCGGCGCCTACCTGCTCTCGCCGATCGATCTGCAGGTGGTGAAAGCTGCCGGCGTCACCTTTGCGGTTTCCGCTGTCGAGCGCGTGATCGAGGAACGCGCCCGGGGCAATTCGGAGCGTGCCGCCGAAATCCGCGAAGGACTCGAGGCGCGTATCGGCGGCGGCATCCGCTCGGTCGTGCCCGGATCGGAAGACGCGATGCGCCTCAAGGCCGCGCTGATCGAAGACGGCATGTGGTCGCAATATCTCGAGGTCGCGATCGGCCCGGATGCGGAGATCTTCACCAAGTCACCGGTGCTGTCCACCGTTGGTTGGGGCGGCGAGATCGGCGTTCGCTCCGATTCGACCTGGAACAATCCCGAGCCGGAGGTCGTGCTCGTCGCCGACAAGAACGGCCGCCCGGTCGGCGCCACGCTGGGCAACGACGTCAACCTGCGCGATTTCGAAGGACGCAGCGCCTTGCTGCTGAGCAAGGCCAAGGACAACAATGCCTCCTGTTCGATCGGCCCGTTCGTGCGCCTGTTCGATCAGGGCTTCACCATGGACGATGTGCGCGACGCGGTCGTCGAGCTCGTCGTCGAAGGCCGCGACAACTTCAGGCTGGAGGGCGTCAGCACGATGCGCGAGATCAGTCGCGACCCCGAAGAGCTGATTCGTCAGGCGCAGAGTGAGCACCATTATCCCGACGGGTTCACCCTGTTTCTGGGGACCCTGTTTGCGCCGGTGCAGGATCGCGACGAGCCGGGCCGGGGCTTCACCCACAAGGTCGGCGATCTCGTCCGCATCTCGACGCCGAAGCTCGGCGCTTTGCTCAACCGGGTGACGACGTCCAAGGCGGCGCCGCCCTGGACCTTCGGCGTCCGCGCGCTCATGCGCAACCTGGCCGCCCGCGGCCTCAGCGGCGGCGGCCAGTCCGCCACCTGATTTTATCACACAAGCAGAACAGTCGATCCGGGGAGGAGCAGTGACCCAAGATTCAGAAACGCGCGCGATATACCCCAGCCTGCGGGGCAAGCGCGTTCTCGTCACCGGGGGTGGCTCCGGCATCGGCGCCGGCATCGTCGAGGGCTTCTCCCGTCAAGGCGCTGAGGTCACCTTCTTCGACATCGCGGAAGAGGATAGCCGCGCGATCGCCGCGCAGTTCGGCGCGCGGTTCGAGCGCGTCGACATCACCGACATCAAGGCCGTGAAGGCAACCATCGCACGTTTGATCGCCGAAGACGGCAGCTTCGACGTGCTCGTCAACAATGCCGCCAACGACGACCGGCACACCATCGATGAAGTCACCGAGGAGTATTGGGAGAACCGCTTCAACGTCAATTTGAAGCACCTTTTCTTCGCGGCGCAATCGGTGATCCCGGGCATGCGGGAGAAGAAGGCCGGAGCGATCGTCAATCTCGGTTCGATCTCGTGGCATCTCGGCCTTCCCGAGCTTACCCTCTACCAGACGGCGAAGGCCGCGATCGAGGGGCTGACCCGCTCGCTCGCCCGCGAGCTCGGCGAGGATGGTATTCGCGTCACCTGCGTGGTTCCGGGAAATGTGCGGACTCCGCGCCAGCTCAAATGGTATACGCCCGAGGGTGAGCAGGAGATTGTCGATGCGCAATGCCTCAAGGGCCGGCTGGTACCGGAAGACGTGGCGGCGCTGGTGATGTTCCTGGCCTCCGATGATGCGCGGCTGATCACCGGCCACGAATATTTCGTCGATGCGGGGTGGCGCTAAGATGGCGTCGCTGGAAGATTCCCGGCCGGAGGCCATTTGGAAGGTCGGCGCCGAACTCGGCGAAGGTCCGGTCTGGGTCGAACGCGATCGGGCCTTGTGGTTCGTCGACATCAAACGCCAGAAGATTCATCGCTTCGACCCCGCTTCGGCCGACAAGAAGAGCTGGAACGCGCCCGAGCAGATCGGATTCCTGCTGCCGGCGGCATCGGGCGGTTTCGTCGCCGGGATGCAGAGTGGCCTTCACCGCTTCGACGCGCTGAGCGGAAGTTTTTCCAAGATCGTGGATGTCGAAGCGCATCTTCCGGGCAACCGGATCAACGACGGCACGGTCGATCCCTCTGGCCGGCTCTGGTTCGGTACGATGGACAACCAGGAAGAATCGGCCACGGGCTGCTTCTACCGGTTCGAAGACGGCCGGCATGTCGAGGCCGAATTGCCGAAGATCACCATCACCAACGGTCCGGTCCATTCGCCCGATGGCCGCATCCTCTACCATGTCGACACGCTCGCCCAGACCATCCAGGCGTGCGACGTCGCGGAGGACGGCACCCTTGGACCGTCACGGCCGTTCGTCCGCATCGGCGAAGGCGAGGGCTTTCCCGACGGTCCGACGGTCGATGCCGAAGGCTGCGTCTGGGTCGGCCTGTATTTCGGCTGGGAAGCGCGGCGCTACTCGCCGGCCGGCGAACTGATCGGCCGGGTTCGCTTTCCGACGTCGAACATCACCAAGGTTGCGTTCGGCGGGCCGGATCTGAAGACGCTCTACGCGACCTCGGCGCAGCAGGGTCTGAAGCCCGACGCGCTCGCGGAGCAGCCGGAGGCGGGCAGCCTGTTCGCCGTCGATCTCGATGTTCCCGGCCTGCCTGGATCGCTCATCGCACTCTGACCGGCCTTGGGGGCTGCATGATCAGACGTTTCGCTTCGCTTATTCTCCTCGGCGCGGCGGTGCCTGCAGCGGCTGCGCCGACGCTGAATCCGATCTTCTCCGATCATGCCGTTCTCCAGCGCGACCGGCCGATCCTCGTCTACGGCACGGCTGCCGCAGGTGAAAAGGTCACCGTCACGCTCGGCAGCGTCAGCCGCACGGTGACGGCGAACGGCAGGGGCGACTGGCAGGCGTCGCTTCCGCAAATGCCAGCGGGCGGTCCCTACACGCTGGCCGCGTCGGGGAACGGCGCGTCGGCGACCGCGAGCGACATCCTGATCGGCGATGTCTGGCTTTGCTCGGGCCAGTCGAACATGGAATATCCGCTCGAGCGCACGCTCGCGTCCGGCACCGAGATCGCCAACGGCGAGGACGATCAGATCCGGCTGATCACGGTGACTCGGAAAACGTCGCTGACGCCCTTGCCGCGCTTCGCCGACACGATCGCCTGGTCTCCGGCCACCAAGCAGAGCCTGCCCGGTTTTTCCGCCGCCTGCTTCTTCATGGCCAAGGAACTGCGCGCATCCGAGAAAGTGCCGATCGGCGCGATTCATTCGAGCTGGGGCGGCACGCAGATCGCGCCGTGGATCGATCTCGACACCGCGGCACCGTTCGAGAAGCAGAATGCCGGACTGCTCGCGCTCTTCCAGCGCGATCCGCTCGCTGCCAACCTTCGCTTCGGCGAGCGCTGGACATCATGGTGGAAGGAGCGGGTCGGCAACGAACCGTGGCGGGATTCCTCCGTGCTGACGTGGAAGCCGATGCCCTCCGCGTCCTATTGGGAGAGCTGGGGCGATCCCGCGCTGCGCAACTATGACGGGTTGGTGTGGGCCCGCCGCAAGGTGACCTTGTCCGCCGAGGAGGCGAAGCAGGGCGCGACGCTCTCCCTCGGCGTGGTCGACGATGCCGACCAGACCTTCGTCAACGGCGTCGCCGTCGGCAACAGTTTCGGTTGGGATCTGAAACGGCGTTACGAACTGCCCTCGCGCCTGCTCAAGGCGGGCGAGAACGAGATCCTGATCGCGATATCCGACAGCTGGGGCTTCGGCGGGTTCCAGGGCCCCGCGGACGCGCTCAGCCTCGCGGTCACCGGCGGCGAGACCAAGAAGCTGGGCGAGGGCTGGGACTATGCGCTTGCGCCGGCCGGCGTGGTCGATCCGCCGCGGCCGCCCTGGGACAGCAATGCCGGCGCTTCGCTTATCTACAACGCGATGATCGCGCCGCTCGGACCTTATGGGCTGAAGGGCGCGGCCTGGTATCAGGGCGAGAGCGACGTCGCCAACAACAAGCCCTATGCCGACAAGCTGAGCGCGCTGATGGCGAGCTGGCGCAAGCAATTTCGCGCGCCGGAGCTGCCGTTCCTGGTCGTCAGCCTGGCCAATTACGGCCCGCCTCAGCCGGCGCCGCGGGCGAGCGGCTGGGCGGAGCTGCGCGAGCAGCAGCGGATCGGTGTCGCCCGGGATCGTCATGCGGCTCTGGTCGTCGCCATGGATCTGGGCGAGCGGACGGACATCCATCCGGCCAACAAGCAGGATGTCGGTCGCCGCCTTGCCCGGGCTGCCCGCCATGTCGCTTATGGAAAGCCTGAGCCGGTCGGGCCCGCGGCAGCGTCAGCCGAGCGCACGCCAGCGGGAATCGTGGTTCGTTTCACCGGGGTGACCGGCAATTTGGTGTCGTGGAGCGGAACGCGGGCGCTCGCCTTCGAGCTGTGCGGCGCAACCCAGGAGAGCTGCCGCTTCGCCGACGCGGTTCCGGACGGTTCGATCGTGCGTATCGCCGACGACGGCAAGCCGGCCACCCGGGTCCGCTACGCCTGGGCCGACACGCCGGTCACCAACCTTTACGACGAGGCGACATTGCCGCCGGGACCGTTCGAGCTGCCGATCCGCTGAATCCGGATCCACCGATCAGACCGGGCCCGTCGGGACGCGGCGCCACCGGATGGCGACGGCTGTCGCGAAAGCCTGCTTTCGATCATTGCGGAGCGGGGCCGCCCGCGCCTACACGGGGCGGATGGCGGACGGCATCTATACCAGCGACGGGCAGCCGCAGGGCTTCAGGCTCAGCGGTTTCATCTACGCGCTCGACGGGACCCCGATCGGCCGTGTCGTGGCGGAGAAAGCCTATCGGCTGGACGGCAGCTATGTCGGCGCCGTGGTCAACAACATGATCGTCGACAAGCCCAACGTATCGCGGCGCAAGGTGCCCGCCGCGGACGCGCCGGAGAAGGAAACCCCGCCGCCCGCGCTGGTGCCGCGCAGGCCGGTGTCCGAAAGCTTCCCGGATTGCTTTGCGATGCTCCTCGACGAAGAAGCGGCGCCCGGCGCGGGGGAGTAGGGCGCCGAGCGCAGGCCGAGAAAAGCCGCAACTGGCCGTATGGAGGTAGCGGGCCCTGCTATAGATCCTGAAAACACATCGAAATGTTCAGGATCCATGCGCAATCCAGTCCGCCTTCGCGTCGCCGCCTGCGCGGCGCTCGCCTCGCTGTCTCCGGCTCACGCCATTGCTGCGGAGAGCGGCAGCGGCATCACGATCAGCGGCGATGCCACTCTGGTGTCCGACTATCGTTTTCGGGGCCTATCGCTGTCGGGCAACGACCCGGCGCTGCAGGGCGGGATCACGATTGCGCATGAAAACGGCTTCTACGCCGGGGTCTGGGGCTCGACGATCGCGGACAGCGCCCTGATGGGCGATATCGAGCTGGATCTCATTGGCGGCTGGACCGGCGAACTGGCGACCGGCACGACAGCCGATCTGTCGGTGACCTATTATCATTATCCCCGCGGCAGGGCCTCGGCCGGGAACAGCGACTATGCCGAAGCCGTCGCCAAGCTCGATCGCACGCTTGGTCCCGTCGAAACTTCGGCCGGAATCGCTTACTCCTGGGAGCAGGCGGCGATCAGCGGCGACAATCTCTACCTGTTCGGCGACGCTTCTGCAGACCTGCCGGGCACACCGCTGACCCTCAACGCGCACGTCGGACGCTCCAGCGGCAGCCTCGCCTTCGAGGATCATTACGTGGACTGGTCTGCCGGCATCGAAACGTCGTTGGGCCCGGTGACGGCAGGTGTGACCTATGTCGACTCCGATCTGGCCCAAGACCTTGGCGGCGGATCCGCGATCGTGCTCTCCTTGGGGATCGGCTTTTAGCGCCCAGGCTGCGATCGGGGTTGATGGCCCGCGGTCCGACGCATTCCGCAGGCTGCTCGGTTGAACTCGCCTCGCAATTCGGGGAAGCGGGCGCTGTCACGTCGGAGGAACGTCCATGCCCAAGACCCTGATCATCGATTTCGTCTCGGACGTGGTCTGCCCCTGGTGCGTGATCGGCATGCGCGGACTGGAGGAGGCGTTGCGACGGCTGGAGGGCGAAGTCGCGGCCGAAATTCGCTTCCACCCGTTCGAGCTCAACCCGGACATGCCGCCCGAAGGCGAGAACATCGTCGCGCATATCGGCCGCAAATACGGCTCCACGCCGGAGCAATCGGCAGCGAATCGAATCGCGATCCGCGACCGGGCGGCTAATGTCGGCTTCACCATCGCGATTTCGGACGAAAGCCGGATCTACAACACGTTCGACGCGCATCGTCTGCTTCATTGGGCAGGGTATGACGGCCGCCAGCAAGCGCTCGAACATGCCTTGTTCGAAGCTTACTTCACCAACGGCCGCAATCCCGGCGATCACGAAGTCCTGGTCGATGCGGCGCGCGCGGCCGGCCTCGATCCGGCAGCGGCAGCGGAGGTGCTCGGCTCCGGCCGCTACGGCCCGGACGTTCGTGCCGCCGAGAAGCTTTGGCAGTCGCGCGGCATCTCGGCGGTGCCGGCGGTGATCATCAATGGGTGCTACCTGATCTCGGGCGGGCAGCCGGCCGATGCGTTCGAAGGCGCGCTTCGCACCATCGCTGCCGAAAGCTGACGCGCGCCCATTGTCGCGAAGTCTTCGTGTATTCGTAACGGTGGTGCAACACTCCCGCAGCGCTGCTGACACGACCCCCGGCTAGGACGCGTGAACGTTCACCGGCGGCTCCATCAAGGGCCGTTGTTGGATGGGCTTCGGCTCGATCGACGCGGTGCGGCAGCGATGCCGCCGCACCGCAGCGCGAACGGGTGATCTCCAGGGGGAATGACATGACACGTACGACGCTCGCCACCCGGCTGCTTGCCGGCTGCGCCCTGTTCGGCTTCGCTGCGGCCGCCGCCGCCCAGGCGACGGATGCTGCCGCAGGTCCGGACGATGGCGCGGGCGGCGCCGGCGAAGAGGCCGAGATCGTCATCACCGGCTCGTTCGCCGAGAGCCTCAACGACGCGCTGCGGATCAAGCGCCGGGCCGACAGCATCGCCGACGCGGTCTCTGCCGCCGACATCGGCGATTTCCCGTCTGTCAACGTCGCCGAGGCGCTGCAACGGCTGCCCGGCGTCTCGATTTCCCGAGAGGCCGGCGAGGGCCAGTTCGTCTCCGTCCGCGGCCTCGGCCCCAATTTCTCGAACGTGACGCTGAACGGTGCGCCGATCGCGTATAACGAGAATATCCGCAATTCGGATCAGAGCGGCCGCCAGTTCCAGTTCCGGGTCATTCCGGCCGACCTCATCTCCGGGATCGTCGTCACCAAGGCGCCGACGGCGGACATCATCGATGGCGGCATCGGCGGCGCTGTCGATATCCGCATCGCCAGCCCGCTCGACACGGCGAGCTTCGTCAGCGCAAGAGCGTTCGGGCATTATGAGCAAAGGACCGAGGAGCTCACGCCGAACGGCTCGCTGTCGGCCGGCTGGCGTAACGACGCACGCACGCTCGGCGTGATCGGCGGCATCTCCTACCAGACCCGCAAGGTTCAGTTCGAGCGCTTCCAGCATTTCGGCTATACCGATCGGGTGATTGCGGGGCAGACGGTCAGCGTCCCCAACGATGTCGTGACCACCCTGGAACGCGAGGATCGCCGGCGCTTGAGCGCGATGGGCGGCGTCGAATGGGCTCCCATTCCCGCGTTGCGGCTCAAGGCGGAAGCGCTCTACTCCAACTTCAACAACGAGATCATGGAGGATCGGGTCAGCTTCGAATGGGGTACCCGTGCCGATTTCGCGAGCAAGCTCGTCCCCGGCAGCGCCGTGATCAAGGACGGCGTTCTCTATGGCGGCGAGCTTCGCGGCGGCCGGATCAATCGCAACGCCGAATTCTCCGAACAGACCCACGAGAATCTATTCCTGCAGGCGAGCGCCACCTACGATGCGAGCGGGTGGCGGATCGCGCCGTCGTTCAGCTATTCGCGGGCGGACAGCGGTCTCGATCTGCCGCTGCAGCGGATCGACGGGCGTACCGCCGACAATCAGCCCGGTCTCGTCTACAGCCTGGTCTATGGTGACGATCCGGTCGGCAATCGGCGGATCGGACGGGTTCAGACCAACCTCGATCTGACCCAGGCGAATGCGGCGCCCTTCTATCGCTACCGCATCCGTCCGACCAATTCGCTCGACGACGACAAGACGGCCTTGGTCGACATCAGCCGAACGTTCGAGGCCGATCTCGGCGGGTTCGTGCTGTCGAAGATCAGCGTCGGCGGGCAATATACCGATCGCAGCCGCGACTATCAGCGGCGCGATCGCACCGTGTCGCTGCGCCCGGGGGCGAGCGTCGACGGATCGTTCGTCGATCAGCTGGTCCCTTCGAACGTGTTCAATCAGATGATCGACGATTTCTACGGCCGGTGGGTGAGCTACGATCGTGACGCGTTCAAGGACGCCTTCATCGTCCCCGGCGAATATGACGGCACCGATCCCCAGTCGGACGATCTCGTCGCCAATGGCCAGGATCTCCAGCAATCCTATGCGATCGGCGAGAAGATCAAGGCGGGCTATGTCCGCGCCGATTTCGCTGCCGATGCGATCGGCCTGCGCGGCAATGCGGGCCTGCGCTACGTCACCACCAGCACCGAGGTCGACGGCACCATCCTCAGGGCGGGAACGGGGCCGAACGGCGCGGCGACGACGATCATCGAGCCGGCCCGGTTCGAGGGCAAGTATGACGAGTGGCTGCCGAGCCTGAACCTCAACTTCGATCTCACCCGCAATCTCGTGCTGCGTCTCGCCGCGTCGCGCTCCCTCACCCGGCCGTCGCTTGCCGATCTGCGCACGGCAACGGTGCCCAACAGCTCGGTGATTTCCGACGTTTACGACCGCGGCCAGGCGGCGATCGACGAACGGCCGGCATCGGCGCTGAACGGCGTTGGCGGCAATCCCGATCTCAAACCCTATACCGCGCTCAACTTCGACGCCTCGCTGGAATATTATTTCGATGGCTTCGGCGGCCTCTCGGTCGCGCTGTTCCACAAGGACATCAAGAACTTCATCGGGTCGATCGGACGGACGGAGCAGGTCGTGCTCAACACCCGCACCGGCCAGACCGTGACTGCCGACTTCCTGATCACCCGGCCGCAGAATATCGGCGACGCCAAGGTCAGCGGCATCGAGATCGGCGCTGCGGTCGAGATCGCTTATGGCTTCGGCATCGCCGGCAGCGCGACGTTCACCGACAGCGAAGCGAAGATCGAGACTCCGGCAGGCCTCATCAAGGCGCAGTTGCAGGGCGTGTCGGATACCAGCTTCTCGATCAGCCCGTTCTTCAAGCTTGGACCGGTCGAGGCCAATTTCAGCTACACGTGGCGATCCGATTTCAGCACCAACGGCAATATCTCGCCCGGCAGCAACGCCGTCACCAACCCGCTCGACGCGATCGTGCAGGATGGCTCGGGCACGCTCGACATGAGTGCCAAGGTCAAGATCAATCCGGCGCTCGAGATCTTCGTCGAGGGCACCAACGTGCTCGACGAGCGGCAAGCCGCCTATCAGGGCACCGAGGCTCGGCCGTACCAGATCCACGAATATGGGCGCAGCTTCAACTTCGGCGTGCGCGCCAGCTTCTGAGGCAAGCGCGTGAATCGGTGGGTTTCGCCAAATATTGGCGCGATGCGCTGATCGGGTCTGTGCGCCTGACGGGTTCGGGTTCGCTAAGTGGCTGAATACACTAGGCGGCAGGAATTTGGCACGGCTCGTGCTGAGGGGTTGGTGTCGCAATCGACGCCAATCTCAGCACGGAGCCTGTCATGTCCGCCGACCATCAGAACGTCGCTTTCCGCAACCACACCATTCTCGGCGTCTGCGAGGCGATCGGCGAGGATCTCGGCTTTCCTCCCGTCCTGCTGCGCATCGCCTTTGCGGCGGCGCTCTACTTCAGCCCCATCGGGGTGGTCGCGGCTTATTTCGGACTTGGGCTGGTCGTCATGATCTCTCGCTTTGCTGTTCCCGAAGGCGAGCGGATGTGGCCTTTCAACCGCAAGACCCGGGTTGAGACCGGCCAGCCGCAGATCGAGGCCGAAGCCGAGCAGCCGATGGCGATCGCCGCCTGAAGGGTCTTCAGCCATGCACCGCCCGGCTATCGGGCGGTGCCTCGTTTCGATCGTGCATGCCGTAATCGCGGACGACCGCGGCGATGCGCAGACGGTAGTCGCGAAACACGCCGGCACGTCCCTTCGCCTGCACCGTCCGATGAACAAGGCCGTTCCGCCACCCGGCAACGGCGGCCTCGTCCCGCCAGAAGGAGAGGGAGAGCAGCTTGCCCGGGTCCGAGAGGCTCTCGAAACGCTCGATCGTAAGAAAGCCGTCCATCCCGTCGAGCTCGGCGCGGAGTGACCCGGCGAGATCGAGATAGGTCTCCGCGTCGTCGGGCCAGACCTCGAACAGCACCGCAATCATGGCCTTACCAAAGGCGCATGCGGGCCTGAGACGAGGCGCAGGAAGATTCGATCCTCGCGCCGGATGAAGCGCTCGCGCCGGCTGAACGCATAATTCTCCCTGCCGATCGGATCGTCTCTCAGTCGGGCGCGATACGCTTCGTAGGCGGCCAGGCTGTCGATCGTGTAGAGCCCGTAAGCGGTGGTCGCCGAGCCTTCGTGCGGCCCGAAATAGCCGATCAGATCGGCGCCGCAGCGGGGGATCGCCTGTCCCCAATTGCGCGCATATTGGTCGAACGCGTCGAGCTTGTGCGGATCGAGCTCGTAGCGGATGAAGCAGGTGATCATCGGAGGTCCTCCTTGGCCCGCTCGATCTAGGCCGCAGAGGAGGGGGAACGGTTCGGCCGAAGCCGAAGCATCGAGGTCGATGAACCGGGCAGCTTGGCACGGGAAGGAGAAAGGATGTCGAGCATCGGATCGCTTGCCCAGATCGCCTCGCTGATCGGGGAGCCGGCGCGCACGGCGATCCTGGTATCGCTGATGGACGGTCGCGCGCTCACCGCGGGTGAGCTTGCCGAGGCGGCGGGCGTGACCGCGGCCACCGCGAGCGGCCATCTCGGCAGATTGCTGGAAGGCGGGCTGCTGGCGCTCGAGCGGCAGGGCCGACACCGTTACTATCGCCTCGCCAGCCCCGCAGTGGCGGCGACGCTCGAAGGGATGATGGCGCTCGACACGGCGCTTCGGAACGAAGCGCCGTCGAAGCGGATCGCCACCGGGCCCAAGGATCGCGCGCTCCGGCGCGCGCGCCGCTGCTACGACCATCTCGCCGGCGAAGTCGCCGTCGCGATTGCCGATGCGATGGCGGAGCGCGGACAACTCGATCTCAGCGGCGACGGGGCTGCCTTGACCGAAGCCGGAAGGACGTTCCTCGGCACGCTCGACATTGCGGTGGGGGCTCGCCGCGGCGGTGCGACCTTCTGCCGTCCGTGCCTCGATTGGAGCGAGCGGCGGCCGCATATCGCCGGTGCCGTCGGCGCCGCACTCTATCGCGGCTTCGTCGACAAGGGTTGGATGCGACAGGCCGCCGACAGTCGCGCAGTCGCGATCATGCCGCCCGGACGGCTGGCGCTCGAGCGGCATTTCGGGATCGTCTGAACGTGCCGCTCAACCGGCGGCAAAGCCACCCCGGAACTCGTCGTTCGCCGGCGCCTGGTAGCGGGGCGCGACATCGCGGCGCGAGAGGTGCGGGGCAAGCGCGAGGCGGGCACGCTGCATCCAGCATATTAGAGCCTGATCACCTCAGGTTGGGAGCGTCTAGCTCCGACCTGAGGTGATCAAGATGCAGACCATGCTTTAGGCGATGAACGCGAAACGCTGGGTCAGGCGCGGCGCTTGGAATCTCTCGTCACCCTTGATCCAGTCGCCCTCGATCTCCGCCGAATGCGGTATGAAGCCGGGATAGATGACCAGCCTGTTGAACGCAGCCTCGATCCGTCCGCGCAGCTGATATTCGGCGGTGCTGCCGCTGAAATAGCCCCGACCACCGTCCGGTTCCCCGGCCGTCTGTTCGAAAAACAAGGTGCCGCCGCGGGGCGCCCGGCTGAGGTAGACGAGACCGAAGACGGCGACGGGATCGGTATGAGGCTTGCGCTGTTGCGGCGACAAGGCGTCGGGATGGACGTCGACGACCGCGAAATCCGTGTGCAGATCATCGAAGGCGGCAATGCGCGCACCGTCCTTGCGGATGGGCACGCGGGAAAGGTACTCGCCATTTGCCAGTTCCAACACCTTCCGACGAACCTCCCTGAGTGCGCCGTCTTCGGCAGGCACCGGGGCGACCCTGCCGGGATAGAAGAACGGAGCCTTCTCGAACGGAAGGCGCAGGGCCGCTTCGCGAACGTCGTCGGGGCGTGCATAGAAATCATCGACGAAGAGGACCGGTATCCCCGCACCGATCTTCTCGTACCGCACGTTCAGACGCGAAGAGATCTGGTACGGCGAATCTCGAAGCAACATCCGTAGCCATATGCAACCAGCACAACCCGGCTGCAATGGCTTGGCAGCAGATGTTCAATCCGTTTTGACGAAAGACATCCTATAAGCTCCCGCTGCAACGGATTTCTGGCGCAGCGCTCGGCCCCTCAATGATTGTGGCGCGGCACCTTGGCGGAGGTCTGGCGGTATTTGGTTGCGAACTCGAGCACGCCGCCTTCGCCCAATTGCCCGGTCTTCTCCCGGTAGATCTCTTCCCACGGCGTATTGCTCGCCGGCGTCGCGGGGATGCCTTCGCCTCTGCGCCGGTCAATCTCGCCCGGATCGATCAGTGCGTCGCAGCGGCCGCTGTTCAGATCGATGCGGATCGTGTCGCCGGTGCGAAGCCAGGCGAGACCGCCGCCGACGGCGCTCTCGGGCGAGGCGTTGAGGATCGAGGGGCTGTCCGAGGTGCCGGACTGACGCCCGTCGCCAAGCGTCGGCAGGCTGGTGATGCCGCGCTGGAGCAGCGCATCGGGCGGCTGCATGTTGACGACTTCGGCGGATCCGGGCCAGCCCTGCGGTCCCGAGCCGCGGATGACGAGGATGCAATGCTCGTCGATTTCGAGGGCAGCATCGTTGATCCGGTGGTGATAATCGTCGGATCCGTCGAAGACGATCGCCCGCGCTTCGAACACGCCCTCCCGGCCCGGCTCGGCTAGGTAGCGGGTGCGGAATTCCTCGGAGATCACGCTCGTCTTCATGATCGCGAAATCGAACAGATTGCCCTTGAGGACGAGGAAGCCGGCGCGCTCCTTCAGCGGCTGGTCATAGGGGTAGATCACATCGCGGTCCCTGGCTTCGCGCCCTTGCAGGTTCTCCGCCATCGTCCTGCCGGTGACGCTGCGCTGGCTGCCGTCGAGCTTGCCGGCGTTGAGCAGCTCCCACATCACCGCCGGGACGCCGCCGGCGCGGTGGAAGCGCTCGGACAGATATTTGCCGGCCGGCTGCATGTTGACGAGGAGGGGGAGATCGTAGCCATGCTCCATCCAGTCCTCGTGCGTGATCTCGACTCCCGCGTGGCGCGCCATCGCGACGATATGCGGCTGGGCATTGCTGGACCCGCCGATCGCAGTGGTGACCCGAATCGCGTTCAGGAACGATTCGCGCGTCAGGATATCCGACGGACGCAAATCCTCGAACGCAAGCTCGACCGCGCGGCGGCCGGTCTCGTAGGCCATCTGGCCGCGCTCGCGATAAGGCGCCGGTATCGCGGCGTTGCCGGGCAGGGACATGCCCAGGGCCTCGGAAATTGCGTTCATCGTCGAGGCGGTGCCCATCGTGTTGCAATGGCCCGCGGAGGGCGCGCTGTCGGCGGCGCGGCGAAGGAATTCCTCCTCGTCGATCTTGCCCGCGCCGAGCAGGCGGCGGGAGCGCCAGATCACGGTGCCGGAGCCGACCAGCTCGTTCTCGTGCCAGCCGTCGAGCATCGGCCCGCCATTGAGGGTAATCGCCGGAATGTCGACGGTGGATGCCGCCATGATGCCGGCCGGCGTCGTCTTGTCGCAGCCGGTGGTGATGACGACGGCGTCGATCGGATAGCCGTTCAGGATCTCGACCAAGGTCATGTAGGAAAGGTTGCGGTCGAGCGCCGCCGTAGGACGGCGGCAATTCTCAAAGATCGGGTGCATCGGGAATTCCATCGGAATCCCGCCGGCATCGCGGATGCCGGCACGAATGCGGTCGGCGAGCTCGAGATGGATGCGGTTGCACGGCGCGATGTCGGAGCCCGACTGGGCGATGCCGATGATCGGCTTGCCGCCGCGCAATTCGGCCGGGGTGATCCCGTAGTTCATGAAGCGTTCGAGATAGAGTGCGGTCATGTCGCTCCGCCCCGGCGCGTCGAACCATTCGCGGGAGCGAAACGGGCGGGCGGGCGTGCGGGTCATGATCGTCTCCGGTAAGGCAAGGGGCGCAACCGCCAAACGGCTGCGCCCCCGGTAAGTGTTCGACAAAAGAGCGTTCAGCCCTGCATCTGCTCCAGTTCCTTGCCCTTCGTCTCGTGGATGAATTTCTTGACGAGGAAGAAACTGATCAGCGCGGCGCAGGCGTAGAAGGTGTAGGCGCCGGCAAGGCTCCACTCCGACATGCGCGGGAAGGTCTGTGCGATGAGGTAATTGGCGAACCACTGCGCGAAACCGCAGACTGCGAGTGCAGAGCCGCGGATCTGGTTCGGGAACATCTCGCCCAGCATCACCCACATGATCGGGCCCCAGCTGACGTTGAAGAAGATCACGTAGAGATTGGCGGCGATCAGCGCGAGAGTGCCGAGGTTGCTCGACAGCTGGAGCTTGCCGCCGGCATCCAGCGTGCCGTTCGCGAATGCGTAGACGAGCGCGAACAGGGTCACCGCCATGCCGGCCGAGCCGATCAGCAGCAGCGGCTTGCGGCCGATCTTGTCGACCAGCGCGATGGTGACGAAGCAGGCGGCGATCGAGACTGCGCCCGACACGATGTTGATCTGCAGCGACTGGTCTTCGGTGAAGCCGGCGAGCTGCCACAGCGTCGCACCGTAATAGAAGATCACGTTAATGCCGACGAGCTGCTGGAAGACGGCGAGCAGCAGGCCGGCCCAGACGATCGGCCGGATGCCGCCGCCCGGCGCTATCAGATCGCTGAGGCGGGGGCGGTGATCGACGCTGAAGCTGGCGCGGATTTCTTCGAGCTTGGCATCCGCGACCTCAGCGCCGAACAGTGACGTCAGCACGGTCCGGGCCTGCTCATGGCGCCCCTTGGACACCAGAAAGCGCGGGCTTTCCGGGATAAAGAGGAGAGCGATCAGGAAAATGGCGGCCGGAATTGCCTGCATCAGGTACATCCAGCGCCAGGCTTCGATCCCGCCCCAGAAGGGCGCGGTCGATTCACCCGCCGAGGCGGCGAGGAAGTAGTTGACCACGAAGGCTGCGGTGAGACCGGTGATGATCATGATCTGCTGCACGGTCGTCATTCGGCCCCGGATGCTCGCCGGAGCGACTTCGGAGATGTAGGCTGGCGAGAGCACGCTCGCCGCGCCGACAGCCATGCCGCCGAAGATTCGGGCGACGACGAACAGCCATTGAACGTGGGAGAAGCCCTGAACGAGAGCGCCGATCAGGAACACGATGGCGGCGAGCATCATGACGTTGCGCCGGCCGAGCCGGTCGGCGAGCCAGCCCGCCAGGAACGCACCGATGAAGCAGCCGATCAGCAGCGAACCCACGGTGAAGCCAAGCCCGTCCTTCGATAGATTGAACGCTTGCGTCAGGCCCTCCTGGGTCCCGTTCACGGCCCCGCTGTCATAGCCGAACAACAATCCGCCGATCGTCGCCACCGCGACGATCGCGCCGATGAAGCCCATGTTCGCCCGGGCCGGGCTTGCTTCGGTCATGAAAGATCCTCCCTCTCCCCGGATAACCCGGGTGTGTCTGCGGCGATGTTAGCGTTAACGGACGCGGTCTGAACAGGGGGTATTTTGCATGCCCGTCAGGCAGGCTGAACCGCCGGCGAGCGCGCCTTTCTGCTCTTATTCGGGACGACGATCGCGGCAGCAGTCGATTCCCGGACGATCATCTCATGTTCGAGGACGATCTCGTTGGTGTCGCAGCGCCCGCCCGCCCGCCGTGCGCGAATATCGGCGAGCAGCATGTCGAGCGCGGCTTCCGCCATCGCCGAGATCGGCTGGCGCACGGTGGTGAGCTCCGGCCACACTGTGGTCGCGAGCGAGGTGTCGTCGAAGCCGACGACGCTCAGGTCTTCCGGCACGATCATGTGGCGGCGGTGCGCGACGCTGATCGTCGCCGCCGCCATGTCGTCATTGGAGGCGAAGATCGCAGTCGGCGGGTGGGGATCGGCGAGCAGGCGTTCGGCGGCGGCGAGGCCGGAACGGTAGGTGAAATAACCCTGCTCGACGGCGGCCACTTCCGACGGCTTGAGGCCATGCTCGACGATCGCGGCAAGGAACCCGCGTTCGCGATCGTGGCTGGCGATGTGGTTGGGATGACCCTTGATGAAGCCGAACCGGCGATGGCCGAGATCGAGCAGATGCTTGGTCATCTCCTTGGCCGCGCCGAAATCGTCGATGCGCACGTTGGGGTTCTCATGGTCGGCGCTGCCCATCGCCACGGTGACGACCGGGATTCCCATCTCACGGAGCGCATCCATGATCGCCACGGATTCCGAAAGAGGCGGGGGCAGGATGACGCCCTCGACCTCGCTGGTCACAAAGCGCCGGGTGACATCGGCCTGTTCGCCGCCATTTTCCGATTCGCAGCTTTCGATCACCAGGTGGCAACCCGCCCTCCGCGCGGCTTCGAGCGCGCCGATCAGGAACTGGCTGAGATAGGCGGCGGAAGGGTTGGCGTAGAGCAGGCCGATATGGGTCGCCTCCCCCGCCGCGAGGTTCCGCGCCGCGCTATTGGGGGAGTAATTCAGGGTCTTGACGGCCTCGAGCACAGAGACGCGGGTGCTCTCGCGCACGTTCTTGCCGCCGTTGATCACGCGCGAGACGGTCATCGCCGAAACGCCCGCGGCGCGCGCGACGTCCTCGATCGTGACGGTGCCTCGGCTTCTTCGGCTCGGCCTGCTCATCCGTATCCCCCTACATTCGACGCGGAGCCTATGGTGACAGCGGAGCGCTTGTAAATGGTCTCGCCTGTCCGGACCGCGCGTGTTGACCGCCGGGAAGCGTCGTGCCAAGTCTTTGGTAGCGCTAACACAAAAGGCTGGCCGCACCCGCGGAACGGCATGGCCGCAGGAGAGGAATCCAGAAATGACCGCCACGCTCTCGACCCCGCGCACTGCCGCGCGGGTGCTTGCTTTGGGGCTGCTGGCCGCCACCGCGACAATCTCCGTGTCCGGAGCATGGGCGCAGACCGCGCGCCGCACGGCTTCCGAGAAGATGCTCTACAAGGAGGCCTCGCAGCCGGTCGAGCGGAGGGTGGAGGATTTGCTCCAGCGCATGAGCCTGGAGGAAAAGGTGGCGCAGATGCTCTCGATCTGGGAGCATAAGGACAAGATCCAGACTCCGCGCGGCGATTTCTCGCCCGCGCTCGCCTCCAGGAATTTCCCGAACGGGCTTGGTCAGATTTCCCGACCTTCCGACCGTCGCGGGGTCAAGGCCGAGAACGCGCCGGGCAGCAACGGCGCGGCCGGAGCTGCCGCCGGTGTCGTCAATCGGACCGCCGGCGAGGCCGCGGACTATGCCAATGCCGCGCAGCGCTGGGCGGTCGAGAAGACTCGCCTCGGCATTCCGCTGCTGATGCACGAGGAGGCTCTGCACGGTTATGTCGCGCGCGGTGCGACCAGCTTTCCGCAGTCGATCGGCCTCGCCAGCACCTGGGATCCGGCCCTGGT
Source organism: Sphingosinicella sp. BN140058 (assembly GCF_004135585.1). Taxonomy (NCBI): domain Bacteria; kingdom Pseudomonadati; phylum Pseudomonadota; class Alphaproteobacteria; order Sphingomonadales; family Sphingosinicellaceae; genus Sphingosinicella; species Sphingosinicella sp. BN140058. The sequence continues at coordinate 3,573,970 of NZ_CP035501.1, forward strand.
CGAGCGGGTCTTTTCCGTCGCATCGCGCGAAATGCGGGCGGCTGGCGCCAATCTGGCGCTGGCACCGGTGGTCGACGTCGCCCGCGATCCGCGCTGGGGGCGGATCGAGGAAACCTATGGCGAGGATCCGTACCTCGTCGGCACCATCGGCCTCGCGGCGATCAGGGGCTATCAGGGCACCAGCCTGCCGCTTGCGCGGGACAAGGTCTTCGTCACGCTCAAGCACCTGACCGGACATGGCCAGCCGGAGAACGGCACCAATGTCGGCCCGGCCGACATCTCCGAGCGCAATCTGCGCACCAACTTCTTCCCGCCGTTCGAGCGTGCGGTGAAGGAACTGCCGGTGATGTCGGTGATGGCCTCGTATAACGAGATCGACGGCATCCCATCGCACAGCAACAAGTGGCTGCTGACGGACGTGCTGCGCGGCGAGTGGGGCTTCAAGGGCGCCGTGATCAGCGATTACTTCGCCATTCGCGAACTCATCACCCGTCACAAGATGACCGATGATCCGACGGTCGCCGCCGAGATGGCAGTGAAAGCCGGAGTCGATGCCGAAACGCCCGACGGCGAAGCCTATGTTCACCTCCCGGAACTGGTCCGCAAGGGGGTGGTTCCGCAGGCGCTGATCGATGATTCGGTGCGCCGGATCCTCACCATGAAGTTTCAGGCGGGTCTGTTCGAGAACCCCTATGTCGATGTTGCAGCCGCCGATGCACGCACCGCCACACCCGACGCCGTGGCGCTCGCGCGCGAAGCGGCGCGCAAGGCGATGGTGCTGCTCAAGAACGACAAGCAGGTGCTGCCGCTCGACGCAAGCGCGTTGAAGCGCGTGGCCGTGCTCGGCACCCATGCGCGCGACACGCCGATCGGCGGCTATTCGGACGTGCCGCGCCATGTCGTCAGCGTACTTGAGGGCATCCAGAAGGAAGGGCAAGGCAAGTTCCAGGTCGATTATGCGGAAGGCGTGCGAATCACCCGCAGCCGATCCTGGTCGGCCGGTCCGGTCGATCTCGTGCCGCCGGAGGAGAATCGAAAGCTGATCGCCGAAGCGGTCGAAATGGCGAAGAAGGCCGACGTCGTCGTGATGGTGCTCGGCGACAACGAGCAGACCAGCCGTGAGGCCTGGGCCGATGCCCATCTCGGCGACCGCGCGTCGCTCGACCTGATCGGCCAGCAGGAGGAACTGGCCAGGGCGATCTTCGCCCTCGGCAAGCCGACGGTCGTGCTGCTGCTCAACGGGCGTCCGCTCTCGGTCAACTATCTCGCCGAACAGGCGCCGGCGCTGATCGAAGGCTGGTACCTGGGGCAGGAGACCGGCAATGCGGTCGCGGACGTGCTGTTCGGTCGCGCCAATCCGGGTGGCAAGCTGCCGGTGTCGATCGCCCGCAACGTCGGCCAGCTGCCGGTCTACTACAATCACAAGCCGACGGCGCGGCGCGGCTATCTGTTCGATCAGACCAGCCCGCTTTATCCGTTCGGCTATGGTCTCAGCTACACCAGCTTCGCGATCTCGGCGCCCCGTCTGGCGGACGCGAAAGTGAAGATGGGCCGGAATGTCCGGGTCAGCGTCGACGTGACCAATAGCGGCCGTCGCGCCGGGGACGAGGTCGTCCAGCTCTACGTCCGCGACGACGAGGCCTCCGTCACTCGCCCGGTCAAGGAACTGAAGCGGTTCGAGCGCGTGACGCTGAAGCCCGGGGAGCGGCGAACGGTGACGTTCGACCTCACGCCGGACGATTTCGCCTTCTGGAACCGCGAGATGAAGAAGGTGGTCGAGCCAGGCACGTTCACCATCTCGGCCGGTCCCAATTCGGTGGACTTGAAGAGCGCCACGCTGAGCGTGATCGACTGAGCGCTGCCTTCAGGCTCCCATCGCTGGCGGCTTTTCGTCATCAGACGGGAATCCGTCAGCGGTTGGGAGGCGAGGACCCTCGATACGCGTGGAGACCGAAGAAGCTCCCGACGAAACCGCCGGCGATACGAGTGCTGAGGATCTTTCCGTCCTCGCCTTGCCGCAAAGCCTGCCAGGCGCCGTCGCGCGTCGCGTAGAAGAAGTCGTAGCTTCCGCCGCGCGCCCGAATGCGCAGGGAGACCGGCGCCTCGGCATTCCCCGGCAGTGGGGCCGCTGCGATTTCGACGCCGCCGGCCGGATCGGAGGGGCCGGCACGGCGCTCGAGCTTGACGATGCGGTGGCCGTCTCGCTGCGACACCGACAGGAAGAACCAATATTCGTCATTCTGCAGGGCGACCAGGCCCGCTTCATCGCCCTCGCCGTGCGGTGCGAAGCGGACGCTCGTAGACGCCGTTGCGTTCAGATGCTGCTGGCGCCGGCCCAGCAGCGAGGGATTGCCGAAGTCGCCGAGGGATACCGCCCGCGGCTGTAGCGAGAGACGGCCGTTGGCGAGGGCGTACCAGCGTTGGCGCGGGTTGCGCATCATTAGCCAGGTGGGCGGAAGGGCCGTACCGTCGAAATCTTCCCGCACCGAGAACGCCCCGTTGGTCGGCACCGGCGCCGACGCGCCGATAGGCAGATCGGGACGGGGGTGGGTGAGGGGGATCGGCGCGCCCGGCGCGGTGATCCGAGGCCAGCCATTCTGCCAGCTGACCGGCAGCAGGAACGTCTCGCGGCCGGTATTGTAGAAATCGCCCTGATAGGGGCGCACGGCCAGGAACGTCGCCCACCATTCGCCGGTCTGTGTTTCGACGAAGTCCGCATGTCCCGCCGAGGTGATCGGGTTCGGACGATCCGCGGGGAGGTCGCGCTGCGTGAGGATCGGATTGCCGGCGTACGGCTCGTACGGGCCGGTTACCGAACGGCTGCGAAGCACGACCTGGGAATGATTGACCTCGGTCCCGCCTTCGGCAGCGGTCAGGTAATAGAAGCCGTCCTTGCGAAATATGTGCGGACCTTCGATCCAGACGGGCTTTCGTGCAAGGTCGACTCCGCCGTTGACGAGTAGGGTGCGGGGACCGAACGTCCTGCGCGCGACCGGATCGAAGCGCTGGATCCAGAGCGCGCGGTGGCCTTCGTACAGGGGCGCGCCGACCGGCGGCCCATTGTTAACGATCCAGGCGCTGCCGTCGTCATCGAAGAACAGCGACGGGTCGATGCCGCCCTCAAGATCCCGAAGCCAAATCGGATCCGACCATGGCCCGGCCGGATCGCCGGCGGTAATCACGAAATTGCCGCCGCAATCGACACAGGTGTTGACGATGTAGAAGGTGTCGGCGTGATTCGAGATGTCCGGCGCGAACACGCCTCGCGACATGCCGAGGGTGCCGAAATCGAGCTGCTCGGGGCGATCGATGGCATTGCCGATCTGTGTCCAGCGCACGAGATCGCGGCTGTGGAAGATCGGAATGCCCGGGAACCACGAGAAGGTCGAACCGACGAGGTAATAATCGTCACCGACGCGGGTGGTGCTCGGATCGGGATAGAAGCCCTGCAGGATCGGGTTGCGATAGCGGTCCGCCGTCACCAGCGATGCCGCATCCTGCGGATCGTTGCCTTCATAAAGGAACCAGTCGAACTCCGCTGCGCCGGTCGGCGCGGAAACGGCGGCCGGGCGGGGAGAGCCGACACACCCGCCAAGGAGCAGCAGACATGCCAAACTCCAAAACACTCCCCGCACACGCATCTCCCCGTCCAGCCATCAGTCATGTCCTTAGGTGCTTGGGTGCCTCGCAGCAAATGAGGCGCGCCCGGAGAAAGGACCCGGCCTTGCTCGCCGCGGACGCGATCACAGCCCCAAGATCATGGCCACGAGCGGTTCATCCGCGGTGCCAGGCCTTGGAACCGCTTCCAACTTTCTTGCCGAAAATTGGACTGTGATGGGCTTGCAACATATTTGACGCATTCCGTTTGTTTATTGCGCGGCCCTGTCCGAAGCCATTGACCGGCCGCCGAAATCCCGCTTACACAGCTGTCAAGTTCGAGTGATACGAACGGCCGAGGATGCGATTTCAGGGGGCAATGTTCGGGCGGGATCGACCGTGACTGGCGGTCGGGCGATACGCGCTGAACCTTAGTTTCCTCCCTTTGTTAGCGCTACCAATGCCGACGGACATCGGGCGATTGGCTCGTCGTAACGGCCGCGTGGAGACGGCGGTGCGGCGGCCCCCCTGGCGACATCCTGTCGCGGGGGTGTTGGGGAGGTGATGAATGAACGTTTCTTCGGATAATCTGTCCGTCCAGGCGCGCCTTTTGAAGGGCAGCGCCTCCAGTCTCGCGCTCGGCCTGGCGATGCTGTTCGCCCCGTCTGCCGCTTGGGCGCAGGATCAGGCGGCTGCCGACCAGGAATCGACGTCGGTCAGTGCCGACACCGATCCGACTGGTGCCGTCAATTCGGGTGAGGCCGCCGCGGACGACGATGCCATCATCGTCACCGGCACGCGCCGCGCGCTGGGCACGTCGCAGAACATCAAGCGCAATGCGGACACTCTGGTCGATTCGATCACCGCCACCGACATCGGCTCGTTCCCAGACAAGTCGGTCGCCGAAGCGCTGCAGCGCGTGCCCGGCATCACCGTCAATCGCTTTGCCGCGACCAGCGACACCGCCCACTTCTCCGCCGAGCCTTCGGGCGTGATCGTGCGCGGCCTTCCGCAGGTCCGGTCCGAGTTCAACGGCCGCGACACGTTCAGCGCCAATTCCTCGCGCGGTCTCAGCTGGGGTGACATCACGCCGGAGCTGATGGCGGGCGTCGACACCTACAAGAACCAGACGGCCGAGATGATCGAGGGCGGCATCGCCGGCTCGATCAACCTGCGCACCCGTGTCCCGTTCGATGCGCAGGGGCAGCTGTTCCAGTTCGGCGCGAATCTCAACTACAACGATCTCGCCGATGCGATTACGCCCGACGCCAACGTCTTCTACTCGAACCGCTGGATGACCGGCATCGGCGAGTTCGGCATCATGGCGAACATCGCCTATTCGAAGATTCGGACTGCGTCGCAGGGTATCCAGTACGGCCGCACCGCAATCATCGACAATGCCAATGCCGCTGACCTGCTTGGCACCGGAGCACCGACCACTGCGTACATTCCGGCCTCGATCAACTTCCTCGACAACGAATATCGCCGCGAGCGCAACGGCTATGCCTTCGCGGCGCAATGGCGCGATGTCGACAACAAGTTCCTGGTTACGGCGCAGTTCAACCGCTCCGTGTACAAGAACGATTGGCAGGAACGTTCGTTCGGTTCGTTCGGAATTGGGCCGGATCTCTACGGCCTCAACATCAGAACGCGGGTCAGCCCGACCAATCTCAAAGATCGGATCCCGGTACCGTCGGGCACAACGCCCGCATTCACCTTCGACGAGGACGGCTTCTTCCAGAGCGGAACGATCGCTCGTCAGGGCCAAACCATGTGGTGGGGCAATCCGGGTGCAAATCCGGGCTACGGCGTCAATGAGGCCGGTCAGCCGATGTTCAACGCCTGTTACGAATGGGGCAATTCGCCAGGCTGTACACGCGATTCCTTCGGACGTCCCCTCTACGGCATCGACGTAGGTACCGGCAGCCGCATCAATCAGAACCGCAACATGACTCAGGATGCGGGCCTGAACATCAAATGGGAGGCGAGCGATCGCCTGCGCTTCAACTTCGACGGTCAATATGTCGATTCGACCGTCGACAATTACGACGTCGGTGTTGAATACCATTCCTTCGCGGACGTCGGTCTCGACGCGAGCGGCAAATATCCGCGGATCACGGCGCTCAACCCGCCGAGCAATATCAACCAGTCGCCTGGTGGTCTTTCCAATCCGAGCAACTGGTATCTCCGCAGCATCAACGATCACCTCGAGGAGAGCGAAGGCCATCAATGGGCATTCCGCGGTGACGCGGAATATGATTTCAACACCGACTGGCTCGAATCGATCAAGGTCGGCGGCCGTTATGCCAAGCGCGATCAAACGGTCCGTTGGAGCACCTACAATTGGGCCAATGTCGCCAACACCTGGACGGACACCGGCGGGCCGAACCCCTATTGGAACGCCAACAGCTACGCACCGTCGGGAAGCTTCAACGGCTATCCGACCGGCCTGATCGAAGTCTCGCCCTTTGGCGAGTCGTTCTTCGGCGGCAACCTCGGCGCGTTCCCGTTCGTTCCGTTCAACGCGCTCAAGAATCGCGATGCCGACAAGTTCAATCGTGACCTGATCGGCGTCGGCGAATACCGTCCGATTTGCGAGCGCCTGAACGAGATGCCGGACAGCTGCTTCGTCGACAACGAAATCGCCGATGTCTCGGAAGAGGTAAAATCGATTTATGCCATGCTCCGCTTCGGCGGCGAGAATGCCACCGTCGCAGGGCTGCGCGTGTCGGGTAACCTCGGTCTTCGCTACGTCGAGACAAAGAACGAAAGCACCGGATTCCTCCGATACCCCGAATACGATTACAATCGACTGGAGTGCGATGGCATTCCGCCTAAGGATCCGGTCACAGGCGAGGTTGACAAGACTAAACCCGTCGACCCCGCGCACTGCCTCTTGTCTCCGGCAGACCGGTCGTTCATCAACGGAGGTGGCGAGGAGAACACGGCGAAGGCGACCCATCATCATTGGTTGCCGAGCTTCAACTTGCGAATTGACCTCAGCGACCAGTGGCTCGTTCGGTTCGCGGCGTCGCGGGCGCTGTCTCGCCCCGATATCGGGTTCCTGAAGAATTTCGTTTCGGTTACGGCCGGCCTTCCATCCGAATCGCAGACTAGCGATCCACGCTGGATCAAGAACGCGGCCGGGGAAATCACCGGGGTAAATCCGTCCTACGAGGCGGAAGCCTATAATCCCCTGCTGAAGCCGACTACTGCTTGGCAGTTCGATGTTAGCATCGAGAACTACTTTGCGGCCGTCGGCTCGTTCTCGGCAGCTGCCTTCTACAAGACGTTCTCCAATTACATCCAATACGGTACGTTCGTGCAGACGATCACCCGTGGCGATGTGACGCGCGACGTGTTCGTCCGAGGCCCGTCAAATGGTGCAGGTGCGAAGATCTATGGTTTCGAGGTTGCCTATCAGCGCTTCTTCGACTTCCTGCCCGAGCCGCTGAACGGACTCGGCATCCAGACCAACTACACTTACGTCAAGAATAGCGGTGTTCCGAACAGCGCGCTGACGCCGGTCGGCAGCACCGGCGGTGCTCAGACGAATGCGGGCAATGCCGGCACGGCGCTCGAGCCGGGTTCGCTCGAGGGATTGTCGAAGCACTCGTTCAACGTCGTCGGCATGTACGAGAAGGGCAAGCTGGCCACCCGTGTCGCCTACAATTGGCGTTCGAAATATCTTGTCACCGTCGTCGACTGTTGCGTGTACCTTCCGGTGTGGCAGCAATCAGCCGGCTATCTGGACGCCTCGATCCGCTACGGCATCACGGAGAATGTCGAGCTCAGTCTGCAAGGCAGCAACCTCTTGAACACCAAGTCAGTCCTGAGGACCCAGGTCGCCGACTCGGAGAGTCCCGAGGGGAAGAATGTCCTCGTGCCGAACGGCTGGTTCCAGAACGACCGCCGCTTCACGGCCGGCGTCCGCGTCCGCTTCTAAGCTTCGCAGGGGGAGGAGAGGGAGGCGTTGCCCGAAAGGCGACGTCTCCCTTTTCGTTTGCGGCGGCCCTGGGTTTTGGCCGACTTGCCAAGAACGTTCGGCTCGCGGACGTTGGAGGTATCGCTGCGTTGAGGTTGGTCGTGAATGAGCCTTTGAAGATTGTGATCGTCGGCGGCGGAACGGCCGGGTGGATGGCGGCGGCGGCTCTGTCCCGTATCCTCGGTCCGCGCATCTGCAGCGTCCAGCTGATCGAATCGGACGAGATCGGCACCGTTGGCGTCGGCGAGGCGACTTTGCCGCACATGAAGTCGTTCAACGACAGCATCGGCCTCGACGAGGCAGAGATGATGCGGGCGACGAACGGCACCTTCAAGCTCGGCATCGAATTCGTCGACTGGGGCGCCATGGGCAGGCGCTACGTCCATCCGTTCGGCGACCACGGACGGCCGCTTGCCGGCTTGCCCTTCCACCAGCATTGGCTGCGCGCCGCCCAGTCCGGTGCCGAGTTCGACATCGGCGATTTCTCCTACGCGATCGTCGCGAGCCGTCTCAATCGCTTCGATTTCCCGAGCGCGGATCCGGACAAGATCGAGCACACCTACAGTTACGCCTACCATTTCGACGCATCGCTTTACGCGCGCCTGCTGAGACGTCTTTCGGAAGCGAGCGGCGTGCGCAGAACCGAGGGCAAGATCCAGGACGTCGTCCTCGATCCGGAAAGCGGAGACATCGCCGCGCTGCGCCTGCAATCGGGCGAAACGATCACGGGCGATTTCTTCATCGATTGCTCCGGTTTCCGCTCGCTGCTCCTCGGCGAGGCGCTGGGCAGCCAATGGGACGATTGGAGCAAATGGCTGCCGTGCGACCGCGCCTTCGCCGTTCCCTCTGAACGTGCGACCGATTTCACCCCCTATACGCGCTCGACTGCCCGCGCCGCAGGCTGGCAATGGCGGATCCCGCTGCAACATCGTACCGGCAATGGCCACGTTTTCTCCTCCGCTTTCATCAGCGAGGACGAAGCGGCCGATACGCTGATGCGCAACCTGGATGCGAAGGCTCTCGGGGAACCGCGCATGCTGCGCTTCAAGGCGGGGCGTCGGCTCAAATCGTGGACCCGCAATTGCGTCGCGCTCGGCCTCGCCAGCGGCTTTCTGGAGCCGCTCGAATCGACGAGCATCTATCTCGTGCAGGTCGCGATCGTGAATTTGCTGCCGTTGCTGCCGCGCGGCCCGCGCGATCCAGTGCTGGCGGACGAATTCAACCGGCGCACCGACATCGAATATGAGCGCATCCGCGATTTCCTGATCCTTCACTATCACGCCAACACCCGCGAGGATTCCGAGCTCTGGCGCTATTGCCGGGCGATGGAGGTGCCGGAGAGTCTTGAACGCAGGCTCGCCTTGTACCGTCATTCCGGCTTCATCGAGCAATATCGCGACGGCCTGTTCACACTGCCGAGCTGGGTCTCGCTCTATGCGGGGCAGGACGTCAGGCCCACCGGCCATCATCCGATGGCCGACGTGTTGCCCCGCGATCGCCTGATCGAGCAACTTGGCGTTTTGCGCGATCAGGTGCGCACGCGTGTCGAGCAGATGCCGGACCATGCAGATTTCGTGGCGCGCTACGCGTCGGCCGACGGTCTCCAGGCGGGTGCCGGGACGGTCCGCTCGTGACTCGCCGGATCGAGCGCGTGCTCGTCGTCGGGCGCGATGCGGCAGCATGGATTGCGGCGCTTGCCGTTCAGCGCTCGCTCGGCCCCGCCGGGGTTCGCGTGCAATTGCTCGAGCTGCCCTCCGTGCTCAGGTCCGTCGACGCCTATCCGACCCTTCCCGCCTTCCTCGCACTCAACCGATTGCTCGGGATCGGGGAAGCCGAGCTGCTGTCGGCCTGCGCTGCGGCGCCCGTGATCGGGCAGCGTTTTTCGAACTGGGCGCGGGCGCGCGGCGGCTTCGTGCTCGGTTATGATACGCCGGTTCCGACGGGCGCCGAGGTCGGATTCCTGCAATATTGGCTGAAGGCACGCAGCGAAGGGCTCCGGGTCGAACTGGAGGATTTCAGTCTTGCGGCCGCCGCTGCCAAGCAGGGCCGCATCCCGTCGGCGGGCGCGGGCGAGGGCGGCCTGAGCGCCGCGCCCGGCTACAATGTCGATGCACTCCGTTATGTCGAACTGCTTCGGCGGCGCGCGCTCGCGAGCGGCGTCGACGTCCGCTCGGAGCCGGTGGCGCAGATCAGGCGGGATGGCGAGCGGATCGATGCCGTAACGCTTCGCGGCGGAGAGCAGCTTCAGGCCGATCTCTATGTCGATGCGTCAGGTGTCCAAGGCGCGCTGATCGGCCCGCCGGAGGAGGGTGAATTCTCGTCCTGGTCGCAATGGCTTCCCTGCGATCGGCTGCTCGCGGCGTCGGGGCCACGTCTGCCGGAATTGCCGGCGTTCAGCGAGATTTCGGCGTTCAAGGCTGGTTGGATCGGCCTCTATCCATTGCAGGATCGCACCGCCGTCATTGCCTGCTACGCTAGCGGAGCGATGGAGGATGCGGAGATGGTCGAGCGCCTGCCGATCCTGGCCGGCATCGCCATCGACGGCGACGCGTTCGTGACGTCTCTGCAGCCTGGAATGCGTGATCGGCCGTGGCGCGGCAATTGCGTCGCGATCGGCGATGCGGCGGCGAGCCTCGAACCACTCGATGCGATCTCGCTGCACCTGATCCATATCGGGGTTTCACACCTGGTCGCTTTGTTTCCGGCGAATGCCGAAAGGATGCCCGAAGCGCTCGTCTACAACCGTGTGGTGGCCTCGCACGTCGCCAACCTCCGCGACTTCCAGGCGGCGCATTTCAAGCTCAATCGGCGCGACGGGGAGCCGTTCTGGGACCACGTCCGCGTCGCTCCAGGGCCCGGCGCCCTCGACGAGAGGATCCGCCTGTTCGCCAGTCGTGGGCTGGTGGCGCTGCGCGAGGACGAGACGTTTCAGGAGCAGAGCTGGAGCGGGATGCTCGTGGGCCATGGAGTCGTTCCCGCCGGCTGGGACCCGCGCGTCGATCTCGTCCCGCAGGAGCAGCACCTCCAGCGCATCCAGCAGCGGCTCCGCGATATCGCCGCGCAGGTTCGCGCGATGCCGAGTGCAGCGGCCTATGTCGCGGCGACCCTTTCGTCCCGCGGGTAGCCCGATGACGGACGATCGAAGGATCCGCAGCATTGTGGTCGTCGGCGGCGGCACCGCCGGCTGGATGGCTGCGGCTGCGCTTGCAAGATCGGCGGGAACCCACTCGCTCTCGATCACCCTGGTGGAATCGGAGGATATCGGCACCGTCGGCGTCGGCGAAGCCACAATTCCCCCGATCCAGGCGTTCAACAAGCTGATCGGCATCGACGAGGATGCGTTCGTTCGCGAGACTCAGGCGACCTTCAAGCTTGGCATCGAATTCGTCGACTGGCGCCGTCACGGTCATCACTATCTGCATCCGTTCGGGCTCGCCGGAGCCGATCTCAAGACCGGCGTCTCCTTCAGCCACTATTGGCTGCGCTGGGTGAAAGAGGGGGGCAATCCGGACAACATCTTGTTCAGCGCCGAGGGCGAGGCGGCGCGGCTCGGCCGTTTCGGGCGAACGCCGCCGACCGGAGGGGCGCTGCCCAACATCAATTATGCCTTCCAGTTCGATGCGGCGCGCTATGCCGCCTTTCTGCGCCGCTTTGCGGAAGCGAGAGGTGTGGTGCGCTGTGAAGGACGGGTCGTCGATGTTCGCCGCGATCCCGAGAACGGCTTCATCGCGGACGTGGCGCTCGCCGACGGACGGCGCGTCGCCGCCGACTTCTTCATCGACTGTTCCGGCTTTAGAAGCCTGTTGCTTGGAGAGACGCTCGGCGTGGCCTATGACGACTGGAGCCGCTGGCTGCCTGCCAATCGCGCGGTGGCGGTGCCGTGCGCATCGGCCGGCGATCCCGCGCCGATCACCCGGGCAACGGCGCGCGAGGCCGGCTGGCAGTGGCGCATTCCGCTGCAGCATCGCACCGGCAACGGCTATGTCTTCTCCGATGCCTTCCTCGGCGAGGACGAGGCGACGTCGCTGCTGCTGTCGCGTCTCGATGGAGCAGCGCAGGCCGATCCGAGGCTTCTCCGCTTCAAGGCTGGGCGACGGACCTCTTCCTTCGTCGGCAACTGCCTTGCGATCGGTCTGTCGAGCGGCTTCCTGGAACCGCTGGAATCGACCAGCATCCACTTCATCCAGGTCGCAATCACCAAGCTGCTCGACATGTTCCCGGACCGCGACTTCCATCCTGCGATCCTGCGGCGCTTCAATGCGGAGATGGACTCGCTCTACGAGGCCGTCCGCGATTTCCTGATCGCGCACTACAGGCTGACCGAACGCGACGACACAGACTTCTGGCGCTATTGCCGCGCGATGGAGATACCCGCGAGCCTTCAGGACAAGTTCGACCTGTTCCGCACTCGCGGCCAGGTGCTCGTCGAAGCGCACGACGTCTTCGCCGAAACGAACTGGTTCGCGGTGCTGTACGGCCAGGGCCTGACGCCGCAGGGCTATCACCCGCTCGCCGATGCGATGCCGGACGACGATCTCCGTCTGGCTCTGGCGCAAATTCGGGCGGCGATCCGGGAGAGGGTCGACGGTCTGCCGTCTCACCGCGCGTTCCTCGACCGGATTGTCGCGCGCGCGAATTGATCAGCCGGTTTTGGCCGCAGCGAGCGCCTGGCTGATGAAGTCCGCATGGCGGGGCAGACCCTGGGCGATCCGCGCATAACCTCGCCGCAATTCGGCAATGGCGGGAATGACCTGGTCGTCCGGCAGGGAGTCGGCCAACGGGTCGTGGCCGGCGGGCACGATGCCCTGACCGAGCATCACCGCGACCCAGCTCGGCAGCTCGAACAATTCGTCGCTGTAGCGGAAGATGCGGCCCTTGTCGGCGAACAGATCGATCTTGCGCCGAAGGCTCGCGGGCATTTCGACGGAGCGGACCTCCTGCCAGAAGGGTTCCGGGCGCCGTGTGGCCTGATAATGGAGGATGATGAAATCGCGGACGAGCTCGTACGCGTCGGCCATGAATCGGTTATACTCGGTGCGCTCGCTGGCCGAGAAGCGACTGTCGGGGAACAGGCCGAACAGCCGCTGGATGCCGTACTGGATGAGGTAGATGCTGGTCGATTCCAGCGGCTCCAGAAAGCCGGACGACAGGCCGATTGCGACGACGTTGCCCTCCCACGATTTCACCCGCCGCCCGGCTTTGAAGCGCAGGCGGTTGAACGCGCCGATCGGCTGGGTGTCGAGATTGGCGACGAGTATCTCCTCGGCTTCGCCATCGTCGATATGGGCGCTCGCATAGACGTGACCGTTACCGGTGCGGTGCTGGAGAGGGATTCGCCATTGCCAACCCGCCTTGTGGGCTATGGCGCGGGTAAAGGGCGTGATCGGTTCGGATCGGGCGCTCGGCACCGCAATCGCCCGGTCGCAAGGAAGCCAATGGCTCCAGTCCTCGAACTCGACGCCCAGCGTCTGGCCGAGCAGAAGGCTTCGAAACCCCGAGCAGTCGATGAACAATTCGCCCTCGATGCGTAGCCCGCTCTCCAGGACGACGGCGGCGACATTGCCGGTTTCCGGATCGCGATCGACGGTCGTGATCCTCCCTTCGATCCGTTCGACGCCGCCGCGCTCCGCATATCGGCGCAGCATCGCCGCATAGAGGCCGGCATCGAGATGATAAGCGTAGCCGAGATTGGCGAGCGGCGAGCGCCCGCTTTTGTCCGGGTGGGCGAAGCGATGATCGCGCGCGGCGAGTGCTGCGATCGAATAATCGGAAATCGGGCCGATCGCGGGATGATCGCGATATTTGAGCCAGACCTGATGGAAATCGATCCCATCGAGGTTGAGGCCGAGCTTGCCGAACGGATGAAAATAGCGCTCGCCCTCAGCCCCCCAGCCGACGAAATCGATGCCGAGCTTGTAGGTGGCCTTGGTCGCGGCGAGGAAATCGGCCTCGGGGATGCCGAGCAGCTGGTTGAACTCGATCATCGGCGGGATCGTGCCTTCGCCGACGCCGACCGTCCCGATCTCCTCGGATTCGATCAAACGGATGCGGCGCTTGCCGCCGCCGGCGAGAAAGCGTGCCGCCGCCGCCGCGGTCATCCAGCCGGCGGTGCCGCCTCCCACGATCACCACGTCCCGGATCGGCTGCCGTGCATTCATGCTGCGCTCATTGCCCCCATGCCATCGCGCTCCCGTGGCGCCGCGTTGCGAAGGTGCTAGCGCATTTCAGGGCAGTGCACAGCCTTTGTCGCAGCGTTGCGCGCCGCATTCAAAGCGGGCATTGCAGGCTGAAATCGTACGAGATTGTGGGAGGCGGACTGATGAACATTCGTTTGAAGGGCGCGATCGCTGGGGTGCTCGCCCTGTGCGCCGCGGATGCTGTTCTGGCGCAAGGGGCGGGCGGCGCAGCGCCTCTGCCCGGTGCTGCCGATTCCAAGGCGGTGGTCGCTGGCAATCGGGAGTCGCAGGCCGATTACAATCGGCAGCTCGGCGCGAAGGACAGCAAGCCCGGGCGCCGGATCAAGGCGGTGCCGGCGAGCGCTGGGGATCTGGTCGTCGGCAGTCAGGTGCGTGACAAGAGCGGCGCCGAGATCGGCATGATCGAAGGCGTCGAGGCCGATGGTGTCGTCGTCGCTTCTGCCGCAGGCAAGGTCAAGGTGCCGACCGAAGCGTTCGGCAAGGACAAGAAGGGCCTGTTGCTGCAGATCAGCAAGGCGGAATTCGACGCCGCCGTGCACAGCGCGACCACGCCGCAAGGCTGATCGACCGCGACGAAGGCGTAAAGGGGCGGTGCCGCGGCGCTAGGGCGATTGCATTTGACCTTCTCATCCTCCCTGTCCGCGAAGCGGATGGGGAGGGGGGACCAGCTGAAAGCTGGTGGAGGGGCGCTCCGGCGCCGGAGCGCCCCTCCACCGCACTTCGTGATGATCCGACCGCCATGCCGCTGGCATGGCTATGAACTGCGGGGCAGTTCATACCGGATCATCCCTCCCCATCGCCTACGGCGACAGGGAGGATTGGCGATCTTCGAGGCAAGACCCCACAAACTCAAATGCGATCGCCCTGGCCGCGGGGCCGCCCCTTTTCATGTCGCGGCGCCCGATTTTCCGCTTTGCTTTCAGCGCGATTCCAGTGTGAGATGCGCCCAAGAAGAAAGCAGGAGGGGGAGCTGATATGAGAGTAAACATGCGCTGCTTCGGTGCCGTGCTGATCGCACTTGGTACCGTGGCGATTCCCGCGACGCCGGCTGCAGCGGCAGACGCGGCGCCGATGGTCGTCTACGACAAGGCCCTGGGCGAGGGTTGGCAGAATTGGAGCTGGGCGAAGACCGAGCTCAGCCTCGCCGTCAACGGCTCGACGCGCACGCCGATCGGAGTCGATGCGGGCGCGTGGCAGGCGCTGTATCTGCACCACGCGCCGTTCAGCACGGCCGGGCTCCGCCGGCTCTCGTTGCTGGTCCAAGGCGCCGCGCCCGGCGGGCAGAAGCTGCGCATCCTCGCCATCGCCGATGGCAAGCCGGTCAACGCCGAGGGCAAATTGGTGACCTTGCCGGCGAGCGGCTGGGCGAAGATGGAGGTGCCGCTGACCGCGCTCGGTGCGGGGGACAAGACCATCGAGGGATTCTGGGTTCAGAACGCCACGGACAAGGACATCCCGCGCTTCTACGTGACCGAAATGGTGCTCGACTGAGCCCGGCGATCAGGCCACGCGCAACCGCGCGCGGTCCGGCCTGCCCTCGGCCGCATGATCGATGAACGTGACCGTGCCGATTTCCTCGCGGAGCAACTCTGCAACCTCAAGCGCGCGCTGGCGGTCGTCGGTCCGGAAGCTGTGGAGGTCGCCCAGAACATCCGCGCCGCGCACTTCATAGCGGCGGGCCGGTCCGTCGTGATCGATCATGTCTGTCTCCGAAGCTGAATCGAGGGGGCGCTTGTGCAGCCCGATCATGTCCGGAGCTTTTCCGCTTTGTGTCGAACCGGGAAGATGCGGCGGTTCGCAAAGAACCGCCGCATCCCGCCGCTCAGAATTGCGTTTTCAGCGTGACGAACAGCTGGCGCGGCGTGCCGGCCAGCAAAGTCTGGCTGTCGCCGCGATTGGCGAAGCCGTTGGTGCCGATCGTCGAGACGTATTTCTTGTCGAGCAGGTTCACCGCATTCGCCTGGAGGGTGACGCCGTCCAGCGTTCCCGAAGTGAAACGATAGCCGAGGCTCGCATCGAGCACGACGAAGCCGCCGACCGACGCGTCGTTCTCGTAGGAGTAGTAACGCTTGGAGGTGTAGTTCGCGCCCAGCCGCGCGAAGGCGCCGTTGCTGTCGTAGGTGATCTCCGCTTTGGCGAGATGCTTGGGCGAGTTCACCACGATCTTGCCGTCGGTGGCGGCGACCACCGCGCCGGCTGCATTCAGCACGTCGTCCTGATATTCCGACTGGTTGAAGGCGTAGGACGCGAACACCGACAGTTGGGGGGTGAGCCGGTAGGTTCCGGCCGCCTCGATGCCGTAGGAGCGGACGCTGCCGACATTCTGGAGAATGGCCGGATTGCCCTGGATTCCGGATCCGCTGGAAAAGGCGACCAGGCGGTTGCGGAAATCGACGTAATAGGCGGCGAGCACGCCCTGGAACCGGCGGCTTTTGGTGCGAATGCCGAGCTCGTAGGTGGAGGATTTTTCCGGCTTGAGATCGAGGGCGTCGAAGCCGGCCTGGGTGGTCGCGAACGGCCCTTCTGTCGCCGACGAGGCGTAAGCGCGCATGTTCTGCGAGAAGGTGCCGAAGATCTCCTGATCGGGCGTGATCTCGAACAGGGCGCCGACCTGGGGCAGGAACCAGTCGCGAGCGGTGATCTCGCCGACGGCAAGACTGCCCTGCACGACGGGCTCGGCCCGGTTGCGGACGCGCAGGCCCTTCCAGCCGGCATTGACCGTCAGCCGGCCCGCGGTGAGCGTGTCCTGAACATGATATTGGAACGTCTTGGTGTTGAAATCGAGTTCCCACTGGGTGGCGAACGGATTCTTCGGCCAGTCGATGCTGCTGCGGCTCGGGGCGCCGCTGGTATTGGCAAGGCCGTAGAAGCGCCGCGCCTGGTTGAAGTCGTTATCCTCGTACCAGACCCCCGCCTCGATTCGATTGGCGCCGAGCTCGAGCGCGGTCGAGCCGATGAAGCCGTAGCGATCGACTTCATATTCGGTGGTACGGATGCTGATCGGCGCGCCCCCGGGGGTGGGAACGTAGGGCGTGTACCAGATGCCGCGGCCGCGGTTGCGGTGGTAATAAGCGGTGCCGGCGATGCTCCAGGCATCGCTGAGGCCGGTGTCGAAGCCGACCGCGCCCAGCCAATCCTTGCGGAGGCCGGCGGCGTCATAATAGGCGTCATCCGCGGTCTTGATCGGCGCCGGATAGACCGTTCCTGCGGCGGGGTTGCTGACCGGGGCACCGGTGTCGCCGCGATTGTTGGCGATGTGCGCGACCCGGACGGCCAGGTCCCAATCCTTGGCGAAATTGTCCCAATCGTAGCCGAGCCGGTCGATCATCTCCTTGGAGAGATCCTGATAGTCGTTCTCGCGCCGATCGGAGAAGTTGACGAAGCCGAACAAGCGACCGTCGGGCAGCTTCTGCTCGATGCGGGCATTGACCTGGTGCTGGCGCTGGATCCCGTCGCCCTTCCACTTGTCCGCATCCTGGAAGGCATAGCTGAGCGACAAAGCCGAGCCGCCCTCGACGAGCTGACCGCTGTCCATGCGCACGAATGCGCGCACATTGTCTTCGCTGCCATAGGTGCCGCTGGCCTCGATCCCGAACTCGTCCTTCGGCGCGCGGGTGAAGAATTCGATCGTTCCGCCGAGATTGCTCGAGGAGGCTGCGGCAAGCGAGCCGGCACCCTGCGCCACTTCGACGCGCCCGACATTCTCGCTGGCGATCGCCCGGCTGATGTGCAGGCCATTGTGGTTGCCGTAGCTCATGTCGCCCAACGGAATGCCGTCGAGCGTGAAGCCGAGCTGGGCCTGGTTGAAGCCGCGGATCGAGATTCGGCTCGACCATTCGTAGCTGCCGAACGGGTCCGACGACTGGAAGTTGACGCCCGGCAATTTGTCGATCGCCTTCAACGGGCTGATGCCGGGCACTTCGAGCGCAATGTCGGCGGCGTCGAGTTCCTGCACCTGCCGGGTTTGACCCGTACCGATGATCACGATCTCCTCCTCGCCGCCACCGGCCGCGGTTTCCGCGTCGACGATGGCCGCTTCCTGCGCGAACGCGGGCGCCGCCAGCAGCATCGTGGCGGTGCCGGTGAGCAGGATCGAGGTGCGGAAAAGCTTCATGTCGTTTCCCAAAGGTGCGCGAGTCTGCGCGTTCGGGGGATGCCTAGGGCCGCTCCGTGGCAGGGCCGTTGCGGGGATGTGAAGCCTATGTGGCAGTCTCATAAAGCTGCTGTGTCGCAGCAAAATTGTCACGCCCGCGGACTAGAGCAGGGGGCATGCTTTTCCGCTCAGCGCTTCTCGCCGCCGCCGCCATGATGTCTGCCATGCCGGGCGATGCATATGCCCAGCCGATCGTGATCGCCCATCGCGGCGCCAGCGGCCTTCGTCCCGAGCACACGATCGCGGCCTATCGGCTTGCAATCGCGCAGGGCGCCGATTTCATCGAGGCCGATGCGGTGATGACCCGCGACGGCGTGCTCGTCGCCCGGCACGAGAATGAGATCGGCGGCACCACCGATGTCGCCGACCATCCGGAGTTCGCGGCGCGCCGCACCACGAAGACCATCGACGGAGCCTCGGTCAGCGGCTGGTTCGCGGAGGACTTCACCCTGGCCGAGCTCAAGACGTTGCGCGCGCGCGAGCGCCTGCCCGACTTGCGGCTGAAAGCCGCCGCCACGACGGCGACGAGGCGATCCCGACGCTCCAGGAGGTCATCGATCTCGTGCGTGCGGAAGAGAAAGCACGCCGCGGCATGATCGGCCTGTACATCGAAACGAAACATCCAAGCTATCACCGCAGCCTAGGGCTCGCGATGGACGAAGCGCTGGTCGGGCTGCTCGAACGCAACGGGCTGTCCGGAAAGGGCGCCCGGATCTTCATCGAATCGTTCGAGGTCGGCAATCTGCAACGGCTTCACCGGCTGACCGACCTGCCGCTGATCCAGCTTGTCGACGCAAGCGGCCATCCGGCCGATCGTCCGGCGGAGGAAAGCTACGCCGCGATGGTGACCCCGGCAGGCCTCGCCGCGATCCGCCGCTATGCTGCCGGAATCGGTCCAGCCAAGGCGCTGATCGTCCCGCGGGACCCCGCAGGAAGGAGTCTCGCCGCGACGAGCCTGGTGCGCGATGCTCACAAGGCCGGATTGCTCGTCCACCCCTAGACGTTCCGAAGCGAGAATTACTTCCTGCCGTTGGAAGCGCGCCGCGGCGCTGCTCCGCAGGAGCGCGGCGATGCCGTCGGCGAGCTCCGTCAATTCCTGCGTCTCGGTGTCGACGGCGTGTTCAGCGATCACCCCGCGGACGCGGTCGAGGCGCGCGGCACGGCCGTCGGCGGCGGCTCCCGATAAGCGCCGCCGACCACCGCCGGATCAGGGCTTCAGGCCCTTGGCCATGTTGAGGTG
This sequence comes from Sphingosinicella sp. BN140058, assembly GCF_004135585.1. NCBI lineage: Bacteria > Pseudomonadati > Pseudomonadota > Alphaproteobacteria > Sphingomonadales > Sphingosinicellaceae > Sphingosinicella > Sphingosinicella sp. BN140058. Next base: position 3,593,142 of record NZ_CP035501.1, read on the forward strand.
CGCCGCCACCGTCGGCGTGAGGTCCGAAGCGAAGGTCCGCAATTCGGCGACATCGCCGGTTCCGGCATAGGTGCGCAGCGCGTCGAGGGTCTGCTGATGGGCGGCCTGCTGGGCGGCGATATAGGCCTGATCGAAGCTCGCGCCCGTCTTTGAGCGGAGGTCGTCGACCACGCCTTGCTGCTGAGCACTGAGCGTCGGGCTTGGCGTGATCGGCGTGGCAAGCCCGGCCGTGACGGTCTTGAGCTTCGCCGTCGATTCGGTGTGCGCCTTGATCATCTGCTCTGCGAATTTCTTGACGGCCGCCGACTGGCCGTTGGCTTCGGCAAGCTGCGAGGTGGCGATCTCGAACGCGTCGCTCGCTGCGGCCGTGTTCGCGAAGGTCTGGCCGCCGCTCGCCGCCGGCATGGCCGTATTGACCGCCGGATCGAGGCCGGCGGTGTTTGTTTCCGCAGGCACGTTCGTGTTCGTGCCGTCCGCGCTTTCCTGCTTCTGGCCGCAGGCGGCGACGGCAATGGCGCTCGCCGCCACCAGGGCGAGTGTTGCAAGACGCATGATCTTCTCCCGTTCGATGTGCGCGGTGAACGTGTCAGCCCCCGAAGCCGTTCCGGCGCGGAGCCAAGCGTCACCCGTGACGTTCAGGAGCGACAGGAACCAGGCCAGCAGGTCTGCACGGAAGGACAGAGACGATGAGTATCTTCGGCAGCATCATGAACAAGATCTTCCACCACAAGCCGGCGGCTGAGGGGCAGGCGCCCGCATCCCAGGCTCCGTCCCCGCCGCAAGCGCAGCCAGCGCCGCAGGCGAGTGCCCCGGCGCCGGCGACCCCGGCTGCGGCGCCTGCCACCGCCGCCCCCGCGCAGGCCGTCGACGTCGGCCGGGTGCTCGAAGAAATGGCGGCGATGAAGGATGGCGGCGGCAACTACCGCAGCTCGATCGTCGATCTGCTGAAGCTGCTCGATCTCGATTCCAGCCTCTCGGCACGCAAGGAGCTTGCCGGCGAATTGGGCGTGCACGCCGGTGCCGACGGCAGCGCCGAACAGAATATCGCCCTTCACAAGGCGGTGATGGCGAAGCTCGCCGAGAATGGCGGGATCGTGCCGGACAGCCTCAGAGACTGACACCAGTGGCTGCGGCGGCCTCAGAGCTGCCGCAGCACCTGAAGCAGAAAGTCCTTGAGCATCCTCCGCTGCGCCGGGCTGGACTCGCCGAGTAGCCCTCGCGCCGCCGGCGGAATGTGCGCGGCGGGATCGCCATTGCTGCGGAAGACGTAATGCTCGATCAGCGCCCGCCAGGCTTCCCGCTTCTCCGCCGGCAAGTGGCTGATCGTCAGCAGCCCGTGGGCGAGCGCATGAAGGGGTGAGCCGGCATCCGCGGGCGCATCGTTCCACCAGTAGTTGACGAGGATGTTGAGCGGCCCGCTCGCCTGCACGGCGTGCCACCACAGGCTGGGGATGAACAGGCCGTCGCCAGGCTCCATGTCGGCAACGCGTGCTGCGGCGAGCGCATCGCGGAAGCGCGGATAGGCGTCGAAATCCGGCGCGTTGAGATCGACCAGGCTGGTCGGGCGGCCGGCGACGGTGCGCTCGAGCGGGCCGACATAAAGGTTCGAGACCTGCTCCGGCGGAAAGAAGGTGAAGCGCCGCCGCCCCCGCACCACGCAGGCAATATTGTCGGCTTCGTCGAAATGCGCGGAGACGTTGGTGTCGTTGCCGATCCAGATGCGCGGTTCGGCATCCTTGCCCTCCAGCGGCGGCATCCTGTTCTCGCGATCGAAGCCGGGCAGCAATTGCGGCACCGAGGTCGATCCCATGTAGATCGCCTGGCGCATGTTCTTTTCGGCGACGGTGATCAGCGTCTGGAGCAGGAACGCCAGACGGGTGTCGACGACGTTGAAGTTGAACCCGTCCATCGCCGGCCGATAGGAAAAGCGGCCGGCAATCTCGGCCGGGGCGAAGAACGCCTTGGTCTCCATGCCGCTGTCGAACCGGCCGAGATAGGCCTGGATCGTCTGCGGGGGCTGAAGCCCGGCCACGACCGCCGGCCAGTTCGCCACCAGCCCGCGCAGCAGGGTCGGTTCATACAGCGAAGCGACCTCCCGCTGAAATCGATCGGCGTCCATGTCGCGGGCGTCGATCGCGCGCACTGCGGGCAGGTCGGCTGTTGTCGTCGAAATCGCTGCTTCGGCCATCAGGGGAGTCTAGCCGCGCGCGTCCGCGAAGTCGTCAGCAAAGGACGCCATGGCTCAGATCTTCACGATCCAGTTCTTGCGGCGCAGCGCTTCGACGCAGGCCCAGATGAACAGCAGATAGAGCGCGATCGGAAGCAGGGTCGCCCAGCGGTCGCCAAGCGCGCCGCGCGTCGCCTCGAACGGCGCCATCAGCAGATCCCAGCCGACCATCGAACTGGTCAGCTGATGGATGACGTAGGCTGCGATCGCGTTGATCCCGAACGGCAGCGTGAGGATCAGGATCAGCCTGGCCGCTGCCGATCGGGCGCCGTCGCGATCGAGCCACAGGTGGAGCAAGGCCAGCAGGATGGTGGTGAGGCCGCAGGTGAGCAGCACGAAGGTGCTCGACCAGATGTCCTTGATGACGGGAAAGGCGAAGCCCCAGGCGATCCCGACCACCGCCATCGCCAGCCCGGCGAGCGCCAGGCGAAGCGGCGCGTTCGGGTGGCGGCTGCGCAGATACTCGCCGATCGCGACGCCGATCAGTCCATGCGCGATCGCCGGCAGGGTCCCGAGCAGCCCTTCCGGGTCGTAGCCTTCCGGGCCCTTCACATAATTGTGGTTGCCGGCGCCGAGCAGGATCCGATCCACCGCCGCGACGAAATTATGACCGCGCGCCCAGATGTCCGTGGAGAGGCCGTCGGGCGAGGGCAGGAGGGTCAGCGGCCAATAGAGAAGAAGGATCGCAGCGATGATCGCCAGCCGCACCTTCGGGCTGCACAGGAAGAACAGGAAGGCGCAGGCGCCGTAGACGAGGCCGATCCGTTGCAGAACGCCGAACAGGCGCCAGCTGGTTGCCGCGAAATCGGAGAAATACCAGAGATTGGAGAGGACGAAGCCGAGCACGAAGAGGCGGATCGTGCGGCCAAGGATATGGCGCCTTTGGTCTGCGGTCAGCCCCTGCTCCGCGCGAATGCGGCCGAGCGCGAGTGGGATCGAGACGCCCATCATCATCAGGAAACCGGGGAAGACGATATCGGCCAGCGTGAGCCCGGCCCAGTGCGAATGAAGCAGCGTCGGGAACACCTCGCCGCTGCTCTCGATTCCGGCCGCCGAATTGACGATGATCATGCCGGCGACGGTCAGCCCGCGCAGCACGTCGAGCGAGAGCAGGCGGCTTTGCGGCCCGGGGCCGGCGTTGACGGGATCCGGCTGTCGTTCGCTATCGCTCATGATGTCCCCCTCAGATGTCGTGCAACTCGGCGACGACGTCGTATGAATCGCCGCGATAATGGCAGTGGGTCAGTTCCGCGGCCCGGCCGTCGGCGAGGAAGCCGACCCGCTCGATGAACAGCCCCGGCGCGCCGGCCGGCACGTCGAGCGCTTCGGCCTGCTCCTTGCCGAACGAGACCGCGCGCAAGCGCTGCAGCGCGCGTACCGGCCGATGCCCGGTACGCTGGAGCGCCTCGTAGAGCGAGTCGCCGACGGCATCGACCGAGGGCAGGCAATAAGCCGGGATCGTCGCTTTCTCGCTCGCCATCGGCTCTCCGTCGGCGAGGCGAATGCGGTGAAAGCGATAGACCGTCGATCCCGGCGACAGACCGAGCGTCAGCGCTTCCTCGGGCGTGACGCTGCCGACGCCGCGCGACACCCAGAGGCTGTGCGGCCGCCGCCCGCGCGAGATCATGTCCTCCGAAAAGGAGGAGAGCTTGGAAAAGATCTTCTCGACCCGCTGGCCGACCACGAACGTACCGGCACCGCGGCGGCGGGTGAGCAGGCCTTCGTCGACCAGGCCGTCGACCGCCTTGCGCACCGTGATCCGCGACACGTCGAACTCCTCGGATAGGTCCCGCTCAGTGGGGATCGCCATGTCCTTGGCGATCCGCGATTCCTGGATGGCGCTGCGGAGCAGTTGCTGGAGCTGCAGATAGAGCGGCTGGGGGTCATCCCGGCGAAGCGCCCCGCTAGCCTCACTCAGCCGCACGGCGCACGGCCTCGTTGACCGTCCGGATCAGCAAGCGATCGTCCGTATCCTGCGAGACTTCCCAGACCATCACCCCTCCCGCCTTTTCGCCGGCGAGCCGCCCCTTTTCGGCAAGCGTCGGCGGCCCGTTATAGGTGATGTAGCTGCATTCCGAACAGCGGCTGCCGATGACGTCGGTCAGCAGGGCCGCGCCGCCATATTCGGCATGAATGTCGCGAAAATTATAATTGGGCCGGTAGCGGCCATAGCCGTAGCCGTAGAAAGGCAGGCCGAGCGCCAGCTTGCGCTTGGGTACCCCCCGATCGAGCCAGAGCTGGACGTCCTTGCGGGCCTGCTCGACCGTCGAATGCTCGTCTCCGGCTTTGCCCCAGCTGTTGCCGATGGCGTCATAGGACATCACTCCGACGATATCGAAGAACGGCACCGATGCCGTCGGGATCATCCCGCCCTCGTAGGAGGCGGTCGCGCACGCCAGCAACTTGCCTCTGGCTTTCAGCGCCTGGCTGAGCGCAGCGATGAACGGGGTGAAATTCCCCTCCTTGTCGATCTTGGTCAGCAAGGCGCCCTCGATGTCGACATCGATACCATCGAGACCAAGGCGATCGACCGCAGCGATCAGGCCGGCGACGATCCGATCGCGGCTGCCGGGCTGAAGCAGGACGCTCCAGTCGCCGGAACAGGCGGGGATGCCGCCGCCGCCGAGCGAGATCAGCAGCTTGCTGCCGGCGGCATGGGCCTTGGCAGCGACGCTGCGGACACTGTCCGCGCCCAGCATTCCGCCAGTGCCGTTCTGGGCGCAGGTGAAGCGCGAACCGTCGAAGATCCTGCCGTCCTTGTCGGGATTGACGAAGGCGAGGTCGAGATGGGTGTAATCGGCGAAGTCGACCTTCGCGATCGAGCGCTCGAGGCCCTTGAACACGGGGATATAGCCCACCGCCAGCGGGCGGCTCGCCGGTTCGGCCGCGCCGGCGGTCGCCGCAGGCAGGATGGCGAGCAGAAGTGCGCGCGCGAGCCAGGTTCCGCCCATGTCTTTTCGTCTCCCCCGACAATACCTTTTTGTATCCACTCGACGCTAGCACGCACCTGCCGCCGTCGCCAAGCCTTGTTGAGCCGCTGTCACCAAGAGCTGGGTAATGGCAGTTTTCAATGGGTTGTGCTCCTTCTCGACCGCTGCGTTGACGGCTGCTGGATGACATGACAAATCTATCCCACCGCAACGACAACTCGGGAGAGAGACGCGTGAAGCTTAAGACGGCCCTGCTCGCATTCGCCGCGATGACCGCGCCTGGACACGCGTACGCGGCCATCTCCCAGAACGAGCTGGACCAGATTGCGCGCGACATGGATCTGCGATTCACGGTGGTCGACAACAAGCCCGAGAAGTGCCCGGATGGCGAAGAGGGATGCTTCCTGTCGGAGATCGAATTCCGACTTCCCGATCGCTTGCCGCGGCGCCTCGCCGCGGGCGACCTGCCGATCTACTTCAGCCTGGTGGCCCCGCTCAGAAGGGCCGACAGCGACATGTTCGACGTGTCTCTGATCAATGGCGATCTCCACGTCCTCAAGGCCAAGCGCGACCTGCGGCTGGAAGGCGGCCGAACCTACCGCGTGAAACTGTGGACCAGCGGTCATTTCTATTCCGCTTACTACCCGATGCCCAATTTCTACCTCGCGCCGGATGGCCTCAGTGCGCGCGTGATCGAGGCGACCCGGCCGGCCATCGATCCGGAGACCGGGCTCGAATATCTGCCGTTCGTCGCGCCGATGACCGACGAGGCCAAGCTTGCGACCGCCTCGGACGACGATGCGACGCAGTGGCGCACGCCCGAACGCGCGTTCGCGCTCTATGCCCGCAACGGAAACCTCTCGCGGCCCGATTTCGCGATCCTGCCGACTCCCGCAAGCATCAAGCGGCTGCCCGGCGCACCGATCGATCTGCGCGGTGGAGTCCGGCTCCGTCTGGCCGGTGCCGGCCAGGACGATCTTCAGGCGGCACTCAACCGTCTGGTGGCGTCCGGCGTCGGCGGGCTCGATCGCGGACCCGAGCTCAGGATCGAAGTCGCGCCAGTGGCCGGGCTCGCCCCCGAAGGCTACCGCATCACGGCCAACGCAGCCGGGATCCGGGTGCGGGCCGCAGATGCCGCCGGCGCGTCCAACGCGCTGCGCTCGCTTGCTCAGCAGGCCGCTTACGAAGGCGGGCAATTGCGTCCGCTTGAGATCGCCGATGCGCCGCGGCTGCCCTTTCGCGGCCTGCATGTGGACGTCGCCCGCAACTTCCACAGCAAGGCCGAGATCCTGCTGCTTCTCGAGCAGATGGCCAATTACAAGATGAACCGCCTTCACCTTCATCTTGGTGACGACGAAGGCTGGCGGCTCGAGATCAAGGCGCTGCCGGAGCTCGCGCAGGTCGGCGGCTTCCGCTGCCACGATCCGTCGGAGACACGCTGCCTGCAGCCGCAGCTCGGCGCGGGGCCTTATGGCGATGGACCGGTCAACGGCTATTTCAGTCAGGCCGATTACCTGGAGATCCTCGGCGCCGCCAAGGCGAGGGGCATCGGCGTCATCCCCTCGTTCGACATGCCCGGCCACTCACGTGCGGCGATCCGATCGATGGAAGCGCGCTACCGACGCTTGAGCGCGGCTGGCGATCGGGCGGGTGCCGAGCAATACCGGCTGGTCGAGCCCGGCGACACCACCCGGTACCGCAGCATCCAGCATTATGACGACAACACGCTGAACGTCTGTATCGATTCCACCTACCGCTTCATCGACACGGTGGTCGGCGAGCTCGCGACCCTGCACAAGGCCGCGGGCGTGCCCCTTCAAACCTATCATATCGGTGCCGACGAAACCGCCGGCGCGTGGAGCGAGTCGCCCGCCTGCAAGAGGGTGATGGCGTCCACAGGGCTTCAGCCGAAGCAGCTGGGCGCGATGTTCATCGAAAAGGTGGCGGCGAGCCTCGGCTCCAAGGGCATCGAGGTCGCGGGGTGGAGCGACGGCATGGGCCACACCGATCCCAAGAAGATGCCGAAGGCGGTTCAATCCAACATCTGGGGCAATCTGTTCGGCGGCGGCGTCGCCGAGGCGCATGACCATTCCAACCGAGGCTGGCGGACCGTGATTTCGGTGCCCACCGTGACCTATCTCGATTCGCCCTATGCGCCCGATCCGATGGAGCGCGGCTATGACTGGCCCTCGCGCGACAGCGATACCTTCAAGGTCTTCGCCTTCATGCCCGAAAACCTCGCCGCCAATGCCTCGGTGATGAAGGACCTGACTTCGCGTGGGGTGCGCATCGAAGACAAGACCCCGCTTCGCGCCGGCCGCGGCATCGATGGCCTGCAGGGGCAGATCTGGAGCGAGACCGTTCGCAGCGACGATCAGGTTGAATATATGCTGTTCCCGCGCGTGCTCGCGCTCGCCGAGCGCGGCTGGCACAAGGGCGATTGGGAGCCGGCATATCGGCCGGGCACCGCTTATGCCTTCGGTGACGGCAAGGTGAACGAGGCTGCCTTGCTGCAGGATTGGCGCAGCTTTGCAGCGCGCATGGGAGTCCACCAGACGTTCCTCGAAGCCGCCGGCATCGATTACCGGTTGGCACCTCCGGGCGGCCGCATCGAGGGCGGCATGCTGCAGGCGAACAGCGAATTTCCGGGCACCGCAATCGAATATCGCGAAGGTGATGGCGCCTGGCAGCCTTATACCGGCCCGGTCGCGGTCACCGGCTCCGTCGATCTGCGCACCCGCACGGCAAGCGGGCGGCGGGCGAGCCGCACGGTGACGTTGGGCAGGTAAGCCAAGATAGCTCCGGAAGGCCGCCTGCTTTCCCTCCCCCGGCAACGGGGGAGGGTTTTCGCGCATCAGGCGTGTTCGCGTGCCAACGCCTTCGCCCAGCCGGCCGCGCTCGGCGCCAGCAGGACGTGAAGGGCACCGGCGGGAGACCGGGTTACAGCGCGGACGCCGAGCTTAGCGAGGGCGGCTTCGTCGAGCCGGCCGGGCTCGGCGAGATCGATCAGCAGCCGGTTCGCGCGAACGACGAGGCGCTGAATGTTCGAGTCGCCGCCCAGCGCGGCAACTATGCTGGCGGATTCGTCGCGCGAGGCGGCAGCCGGGAGCGACTGGGCCGGCTCGGAACGGGGTTGGGGCGAGGCAATCGGCGCGGGTGCGGATACGCCGTCGCCGCTGCGCACGGCATCGCGGATCTCGCCGGCGACCTGGTCGGCGATCGGCCCGAGCACGACCTGGAGCGCGTTGCCGCCCGGGCGAACGATGCCCTTGGCGCCGAGCGCCCGCAGGCGAGGTTCGTCGATCTTCGCGGGATCGGCCAGTTCGAGCCGAAGCCGTGTCATGCAGGCATCGATCCGAACGAAATTGGCCGCGCCGCCAAGTGCACCGACGAAATTGCCGGCGCGGCTGGTGTCGCCGCCCTCGTTTGCGGTCTCCACCATCTCCTCCGTCTCGCGGCCGGGAGTCTTGAGGTCGAAGCGAACGATGCAGAAGCGGAAGATCGCATAGTAGATCGCGGAATAGGCAAGGCCGACCGGAATCAGCATCAGCGGCCGCGTCGACAGGCCGTAGCCGAGCACATAATCGAACAGGCCGGCCGAGAAGCCGAAGCCGAGCTTCACGCCCAGGGCGTTCATCAGCACGGCCGAAAGGCCGGTCAGCACCGCGTGCACGGCGTAGAGTGCCGGTGCAAGGAACATGAAGCTGAACTCGATCGGCTCGGTGATGCCGGTCAGGAAGGCGGTGAGCGCGAGCGAGAACAGCATGCCGCCGACCGCCTTACGGCGCTCCGGCCGCGCCGAGTGGTACATCGCCAGACAGGCGGCTGGGAGGCCGAACATCATCACCGGGAAATAGCCGGCCATGAACGCGCCGGCGGTCGGATCGCCGGCATAGAAGCGCTTCAGATCGCCGGTCACGCCGTTGTAATCGCCGATGATGAACCAGGCGAGATTGTTCAGAATGTGGTGCAACCCGGTGACGATCAGCAGCCGGTTGAGCGTGCCGTAGACGAACAGGCCGACGCTGCCCGCTTCGACCACCCAGCGGCTGAGCCCGTCGATGCCGCCGGCCAGCCAGGGGAAGCCGAGCCCGAACAGCAAGGCCCCGAACAGGCCTGCAAAGCCGGCGACGATCGGGACGAAGCGGCGCCCCGCGAAGAAGGCCAAATATTCGGGCAGGCTGATCGTCGCGAATCGATTGTAGAGCATGCCTCCGGCGATGCCGGAGAGAATGCCGGCCGGGATGCTGAGCTTCGCGAGCTGCGCGTTCTTGTAGGCGGCTGCAGCCATATCCTTGGCGGCCTGATCGGCAAAGGCGGCAACCGTCTCGGGCGGCACCTGAAGCAGGGCCTTGGCGCCTTCGGTGGTGACGAGGAAGGCGACGGCACCGGCAAGGCCGGCGGCGCCGTGATTTTCGCGGGCGAGGCCAACTGCGACTCCGATCGCGAAGAGCAGGCCGAGATGGGCGAAGATTGCCTCGCCGGCGCCGGCGACGAAGGCGATGTTGAGCAGATCGGGCTGGCCGAGGCGGAGCAGCATGCCCGCGGCCGGAAGCACTGCGATCGGCAGCATCAATGCGCGGCCGAGCGGCTGAAGGCGGTCGAGCCGGAAAGCGATCATGCCGAAGCTCCTGCAAGGCGAATGGTGGCGACCGGTTCGTCGGCGATGCGCCTGACGTCGGCGGTGGAGGTCTGGGCGAGGGCGCGCTCGGCGAGGGCGGTACATTCCGCCACGGTAATGCCGCGCAGGCGGGCCTTGATCGTCGGCACGTAGGCTGCGGTGACCGACAATTCGGTGAGGCCGAGCCCGACGAGCAGGCAGGCGCCAAGCGGATCGGAGGCGAGGCCGCCGCAGGCGCCGATCACGCGGCCGCGGCGTCGCGCCGCCTCTGCCGCGACCCCGATCAGGCGCAGCACCGCCGGGTGAAAGGCATCGACCTGGGCCGCGACCAGAGCGTTGGTGCGGTCCATCGCCAGCGTATACTGGGTAAGATCGTTGGTGCCGACCGAGAAGAAATCCGCTTCCGCGGCAAGCTGATCCACCAGCATCGCCGCCGCCGGGGTCTCTATCATGACGCCGAGCTCGAACGGCGCCGTCTCGCCGATCTCCGCGGCGACGGCGTGAGCCCGCTCCCGCACTTCGCGGAGCTCGTCGAGACCGCTCACCATCGGCACCATGATCCGGCAGCGGCCGGCGGGACGAACCCGCAAGATCGCGCGCAGCTGATCGTCGAGCAGGTCCGGGCGCCACAGGCTGGTACGCACGCCGCGCAGGCCCAGGGCCGGATTGTCCTCGTGCGGGATCGGCAGGAACGGGATCGGCTTGTCGCCGCCGACATCGAGCGTGCGAACGATCAGCGGCCGATCGCCGAGCGCATCGGCGATCGCCTGATAGACGGTGCGCTGCTCGTTCTCGCTTGGCGCAGCCTCGCGCTCGAGAAACAGGAATTCGGTACGCAGCAGGCCGCAGCCCTCGGCACCGACGGCGACCGCAGCAGCGGCTTCTTCGACCGAAGCGAGGTTCGCGAACAGTTCGATGCGGACACCGTCCGCGGTGCGGCAGTCCTGCTTGGCGGCGTCTTCGTCGCGGCGCCGTGTCTCGGCTGCGGCGGCGATGCGCGTTTCGGCAGCGGCGAGATCATCCGGCGTCGGATCGGCATCGATCCGTCCGGCCGCGGCGTCGAGGATGATCCGGGTGCCGTCGGGGATCCGGGCGAGACCATGACCGGCCGCTACCATGGTCGGCAGACCCGCCGCCGCGGCGAGCACCGCCACATGCGAGGTCGGTCCACCATCGGCCGTGCACAGACCGGCAATGCGGCCGGTCAGCGCGACGACGTCGGACGGAAGGATGCCTTCAGCCAGCACGATCGCATCAGCCGGAAAATCGGGCAGCGAAGCACGCTGCTCGCCGCCGATGACAGCGAGCACCTGCCTTTCGAGATCGAGCAGATCCTGAACTCGCTCCTGGAGAAGAGGATTGCCGGTCGCCTGCAGATCGGCGGCGACGCCCGCGAGTGCGCTACGCCAGGCAAAGCCGGCGCTTTCTCCCCGGGCGAGCCCCGCATGCGCGGCTTCGAGGATATCGTCGTCCTCGATCAGCTCGAGATGGGCGGTGGCGATTGCTGCTGCGGTCGCCTCGCGGCCGGCGCTCGCGGCGGCAAGATTCGCGCGCACCTCGGACAGGGCGGTATCGAGCGTACGGCGTTCCTCCGCCGCCCCCTTCCCCTCGCGCGCAACCTCCTGAACCGTCTTGCGAAGCTGCACGGCGGTTCCGATCACCAGACCTGGCACCGCGCAGACGCCGGAGATCCGGCCAGGCTCGGCGCCGGCAGAGGTGGCAGGGGCAGATGCCGGTTCCGAAGCCGCGCGCACCGGCGGCGAATGATCTTCGAGCGCGGGCAATTCGGTCTCGATCAGGGTCGCAAGCGCGCTCGCGGCGGCTTCGGCATCCGGGCCGGTTGCATGGATTTCGATCCGATCTCCCGCGCGGATGTCCAGGGCCATGACGGAGACAGGACTGCGCGCGCGCGCCTCGCCGTCTTTCGCGCGAAGCGTCACGTCGGCGTTGAAGGCCTTGGCGCCGGCCGCGATCCGCGCCGCGGGGCGGGCGTGGATGCCGTTAGGCAGGCTGACCAGCACGTCGCGCACGGCGCTCGAGCCCGCCTTCTCGGCGCCGTCACGGGCGCCCTCCTCGATCGCTTCGATCGTGCCGATGGGCGCGCCGGCCGCGACGAGACCTTGTGCCTCCACGGTGAAGCGGAACATCTCGCTGTTGGTGACGACGATCGGTGTCACCATGCTGCGGGCGTCCAACGCGATCGCGTCGATATCGAACGAGATCAACAGGTCGCCGGCGCGAACCTGTGCGTCCTTGCCGACGTGGGCGGTGAAGCCCTTGCCGCCGAGCCGTACCGTTTCCAGTCCGACGTGGATCAATACCTCGGCGCCGTTGGCGGCGCGCAGCGTCACGGCATGTCCCGTCTGGGCAATCAGCGTGATCGTGCCGTCGCACGGGGCGACGATCTCTCCGGCCAGCGGATCGATGGCCATGCCGTCACCCATCATGCGTCCGGCAAAGACCTCGTCCGGAACCTCGTCCAGGCCGGATGCCCAACCCTTCGCCGGTGCGAGCAGAACGACATTCCTCACGGGCGCCACCCCACGGCTGCCCGCATCAATCCAACACTGTTCGTCATGACGTTACCAATCGAAGACAATTCCGAGACGCGCTCAGTCTTCAATCTTTCTCCGTCAGCGTCAATCCTCCGTGTGCCTGCCGTGAATTGGTCTGCACTTGGTCTTGTTCCACGGCGCGTTCCTGACAGAGCCAGTGCACGTGTAAGGGCAGGCCCGGTGAATAATTCTACGCAGATGGGGGCGGCAAGGGACCCGCCGTGCCGGACCTTCGTCGGGCGAGCCAGAGGCTGCCGATCGCAACCGCAGCGATCCCGGCGATCCCGATTGCGGTGCTTGCCATATCACGGCGGCGGGGGTCGCGGAAACCGCCGTCCACCTGGCCGCTTTCGGCGGGAGGGACGAAAAGATTGCCCGCGCCGGCCTGCACAGGCTGGGAGCGGTCGAGGCCGTTCAGGATCGCCCGGCGGGTCGCGGCTGCGCCGAGATTGGGACCGAGCATCTGGGCGAGCTTCATCAGCCCGACGGGCGCACCGACACCGACGCTGTTACGCGGATGATCGGCGAGCTCGACCACGGCGCGAGCGACATGGCGGGGGTCCATGGCGCCCGAAACGCCGACCGCGCTTCCCAGGTAATTGCCGGAGTGACGAAAGGCGGGGGTGTCGACCAGGGTCGGATAGACGTCGCAAATGTGGATATGAGGATATTCGGTGAGCTCGCCGCGAAGCGCCTCCGACATGCCGCGCAGCCCGAACTTGCTGGCACTGTAGGCGACCGCCAACGGCGCCGGCACGAAGGCACCAACGGAAATCATGTTGACGAAAATGCCGCGCCGCTGGGCGACGAAGATCGGCAGCACGGCATGGGCGTCATTGAGATGCCCAATTAGATTGGCCTCGATCACGCGGCGGTGCGCTTCGATCGGCACATCCTGGAACCGCCCCACCGCGCCGATACCGACATTGCTGAACCATAGATCGATCTCACCCAGGAATGCCTGCGCGCGGGCTGCAAGGTGCGTGACCGCGGCCGGCTTGGTGACATCGGTGGGCACCACCATCACGTCGCCGCCGGCGGTGCGACAGCGGTCGGCCACGGCCTCCAGCGCTTCGGCATTGCGCGCGGAAAGCACCAGTCTGGCCCCGCCCGCCGCGAACGCCTCCGCGGTTGCGGCGCCGATGCCGCTTGAGGATCCGGTGATCACGATCCTCTTCGCCTCGCTCGGATCCATCTTTGACTCGCTCCATCTCCACGGACCTCTGGCCAACCGGCGCCAGCTGATCGGGTTCCGCTTGGTGCCTGCCGGTGCCGGGGCTATGGCCCTCGCAATGTCTGCCGCTTTGCGCACTTTCAAGATGCGGCTGCCCGCTCTGGCCCTGCTTCTGCTGGCATGCCCGGCGCGCGGGCAGGCCGAGCCGACGCAGCAGCAGATCGAGGCCGAATATTCGCCTGCTTTGGATGCTTGCCTGCGGTCTGGAGACGCGGCCAGGGGTGTCTCGGTGGCCATGGGGGCCTGCATGCGCGAGGAGCTTGCGCTGCAGGATTCACGATTGAACGCGGCTTACGCTGCGATCATGAAGAGCCTCGACAGGTCTGGACGGGCGGCTTTGCGTGCCGAGGAGCGCTCCTGGATCAAGCAGCGGGACGCCGCGTGCAACGACGTGGCCGTGGGCGGCACCATCGACCTCGTCGATATCCCGAACTGCCTTCTGGACGAGACGATCCGGCGGCGGATACTGCTCGAGGCGCGGGGCCGCTGAAGACGCGCCGGCCCAAACTCCGACCATCGCGGGCTAACCATATCGTAACCCTGTTTCGATAGCCGCGTGTCTCAGGAGGAGCTGGTGCGAGTGTCGATAGCAACACGAGTCTCGGTTGCCTGCGCGGCCGTGCTGCTTCTCTCCCTGCTTCTGCTGGGATCGGGGCTCGCCGTCGGCAACGGCATTCGCGACAGCAACGAGGGCATCGTCATTCTGGCCCGCGCGCTGCAGGTGCAGGATCGAAACGATCAGTCGCAGCGCGCGATCAGGCTTGACCTCGGCGAGGCAACGCGAATGGCGGAAAAGGGCGTTCCCGTCAGCCCCAGCCGCTGGAAGGCGCTGTCGCGCGCGCTCGACGAGTTCGAAGCCGCCTCGGCCGCGGATCCGAGCGCATCACCCCAATTTCCGTTTTCCGGCGTCACCGCCGCATCGGTGCGCACGCGCACCGCCTCGGCCCGCTTCGTTGCGGCAAGCCGGTCTCTCGTCGCCGCGGCACGACAGGACGGCAGCGCGGTGAAGAGCGCCATGCCCATGTTCCTGGCGTCCCTTAGGCAGCTGGAAACGGAACGAAGCCGCAGCCGTGAAGCACTGGTCGCTGAGATCGGCGGATCTGCCGAGCGTAATCGCACCGAGGCCTATCGCAGGATCATCTGGGTGCTCACGGGCGGCTTCTTCGCCGCAGCCATCATCTTCGCCATGACAGTCTGGCTGCGCGACCGGCTGCTTTGGCCGATCGTGTCGATCGCAGCGCGTCTGCGCGAGTTCAACAGCGGCGATGCCGGCGGCGCCATTCCCGGGCTCCATCGTCAGGACGAACTCGGCGAACTCGCCCGCGGGCTCGCCGAATATCGCGCCGCAGTGGAAAAGAGAGCGGTTGCGGAGCGCCGGGCCGATTTCCTTGCCCATCACGACGTGCTGACCGGCCTCGCCAACCGCCTGCTGTTCGACAATCGCCTTGCGCACGAACTCGCTCGAAGCCGGCGCACCGGCGACCAGATCGCGATCTTCGCAATCGATCTCGATGGCTTCAAAGGCATCAACGATCGCCACGGTCATGCCGGCGGCGACCAGGCGCTGAAGCGGGTCGCCAGCATGCTCTCGGGCTGCGTGCGCGGCGACGATCTGGTCGCACGGCTCGGCGGCGACGAGTTCGCCATCATCCAGGCGGCACCCGATCAGCCCGCGGCGGCGGCCGCCCTGATGAAGCGCCTGTTCGCGGCGAGCGCGGCGACAGCGCAGGAGGACATCGAGATCCGGATCAGCGTCGGCGTCGCAATCTCGGGCGATGCCCAGGATGGCGAGGAATTGCACAATCTCGCCGACCTCGCACTCTATCAGGCAAAGTCCGAGGGAAGGAATACCGGGCGCTTCTTCGATGCGGGGCTCAAGGAACGCGAGCGGCTGCGAATGCACCTTGCTCGCGATCTCGAGCATGCCGTCGCTGCCGGGCAGCTGCGCGTGGTCTTCCAGCCGATCGCCGACATCGGCACGCTCCAGCCGGTCGGCTATGAAGCCTTGCTGCGCTGGCGCCACCCCGATTTCGGCGAAGTGCCGCCGGACCAGTTCATTCCGATTGCCGAGAAGACGGGGCTGATCGAATCGATCGGCTTATGGGTTGCCGACGAGGCGTTCGCCGCCGCGGCGGCGTGGGATCCGGCCATTTCGCTGTCGCTCAACCTCTCGCCGGTGCAGTTTCGCAAGGCCGGCACGGCCGCGGATCTCATTGCTTGCGCCCGAAAGCATGAACTGGCCGTGGATCGCCTGGAATTCGAGGTTACGGAAAGTGCGACCCTGCTAGGCAGCCACCGTGACGAGGTGCTGCGCGGCCTTGCCTTGCTGCAGGCGAGCGGTGCCCGCATCGTCATGGACGATTTCGGCACCGGTCATTCGTCGCTCAGCAATCTCAAGGAATTTCCGTTCGACAAGCTCAAGATCGATCGGAGCTTCGTCGCTGCGATGCGCGACGACAAATCCTCCGCCTCGATCGTCAAGGCGACGATCGGGCTCGGCAAGAGCCTCGGCGTCACCATCGTCGCGGAAGGGGTTGAAACGGAGCTGCAGCTCCGAGACCTTCGGCGCTGGGGCTGTCACCAGGTGCAGGGCTATCTGATCGGGCGACCGTCCCGCGCCATCCTCGACGTCGTGCCTCCGGCTACGGCCGAGCACGCCGGCGCCTCGGGACAGCTGGCCGGCTGACGGAACGCAGGGGGTCGGCGGCGGGTCAATGATGTCCCGGCGCATATTTGAACTGCAGCGCCTTGTACCAGTCGAGATCGTGCGGCGGCGGCGCGGCACCCGCAGGCAGCGGCCGCTTCGATATGCTCTGGAAATAGGCGACGCTGGCATCGCGCCACCATTGCGCTTCCTTGTGCTGGATGCCGAGGAAGGCGGTGACGTCGGCGAAGCGGCGCGGATCGACGAACGGCTCCAATCTGTTCCAGGTGGCGCGCATCTGGCCGACCGCGTCGACACCGCGGCCGTAGCGCAGCACGAGCTCGTCCCAAAGCGGACGGCCGGATTTCATCCGCCAGTCCCAGGGCAGATGATGGAACCAGAGCAGATAGTCTTCTGAGATGCTTTTCGGGTCGGCGAAGCTGCGTGCCACGTTCGGCGCATATTGGCCGATCGCATTGCTGCCGCTGCCGGTGCGATCGAAGCCGATGCCGCTCGCATCGGCACGATGATAATAAGTGGGGTTCCAGTCGGGCCGCGCGAGATCGCCGACCCAGGGCCCGGGCCCGTAATGGTGACCCGTCGCCATCAGATGGTGGAGGCCGAGCGGGGTCATGTAGTCGACCACGGCCTGGTGCGAGGCCATCATCATCCCGACTGCCGGACGCACGAAGGCGGGATCGGTCGAGAAGGTCATCCGCGCCCATTCCTCGGCGATGTCGCGCGATGATGATTCCGGGTCCCAGGCCAGACGGCCGAAGGCATACCAGTTCGCCTGATCGAAGTGAGAGCCCGTCCAGTTGCGGTCGTCGCCGATATTGGCGACCCCGGCCATGCCCGTGATCGAATAAGGCTGGATCGATCCGTCGATCACCTTGGCGACGGACGATTCCTTGCCCCTGGCATGGGTATCCGCCGCCAGCACTTCCTCCCACGCGGAGCCGAGGTAGGCGAGGTGGGTGGCGAAGCCGAGATATTCTTTGGTGATCTGGAATTCCATCATCAGCGGCGTTTTCGGCATCGCTCCGAACAGGGGATGGAATGGCTCGCGAGGCTGGAAGTCGATCGCGCCGTTCTTCACCTGGACGACGACATTGTCGCGGAACTTGCCGTCGAGAGGCTTGAACTCGGAATAGGCCTGCTTGGCCCGATCCTCGACATTCTCGGCGGCGTAGACGAAGGCACGCCACATCACGATGCCGCCATGAGGCTTCACCGCGTCGGCGAGCATGTTTGCGCCGTCTGCATGGTTGCGCTTGTAATCCTGGGGCCCGGGCTGGCCTTCCGAATTGGCCTTGACCAGGAAGCCGCCGAAATCCGGCACGGTGCGATAGATTTCGTCCGCCTTCGCCCTCCACCAGGCGCGAACCTTGGGATCGAGCGGGTCGGCGGTCTTGAGGCCGCCAATCTCCAGCGGGGCGCTGAAGCGGGCGGTGAGGTAGACGCGGATCCCGTAGGGCCTGAAGACGTCAGCCAGCGCCTTCACCTTCTCGAGATAGGCCGGAGTCAGGATATCGGCATTGGCGTTGACGTTGGTGAGGACGGTACCGTTGATCCCGATCGAAGCGTTGGCGCGGGCATAATCGGTGTAGCGCGGATCGCGATAATCGGGGAGCTTGTGCCAGTCCCAGAGCGAAAAGCCTGCGTAACCGCGTTCGACGGTGCGATCGAGATTGTCCCAATGATTGAGCATGCGCAGCTTGACCTTGGGTGCGTCGAGAATGTCCAGCCGCGTGATCGGGGCGGCGGTCTGAACCTGCTTCAAGAGACGGAACGCGCCGTAGAGCAGGCCGATCTCGGTGTTTGCGGCGATCACGGTGACATCGCGTCCGCGGATCCGGGCGGAGCGTATCGCATAGCCCTCCCGGCCGAGCTTTGCCGTCGGCAGATCGAGGCCCGCAAGTTTCGGAGACGTGGCAATGCCGAGCAAAATCGCACCATCGCGGCTGACCGAGCCCGACTGCACAGGCGGTCGGCCGAGCAAGCCCGTCAGGCCTCGCTCGAGCTCGGCCGCAGCGATCCGGAGAGTCGGCGTGTCGCCGTCGGTCACCAATTCGGTGCCCCAGCCGGCATAGGCCGGCTGCGCCGCGGCAGGAAGCGCCCGGTAGCGCAGCCACAGATCGTACCCGTCTTCCGCCGCCTGGGCGCCGGCAGCACCGGCAAGGCCGAATGCCAGCAACGTGGCAAGGATCAGGCGAAAAACAGGGCCCATCCGGAAACTCTCCTTTGCTCGGCCGCTTTTATCAGCGATCTCGGCCTCCGCGCGTTGACAAGATTGCCGCGACTCATTCATGTTACCGGTAACAGAAAAGGGGCCTCCGTGAAGAGGGGCAATGCGCGAACACCACATCGGAGAGGCGAATTGAAACGGACCCGGTTTGACACCGCGCCTGCTCGCACGAGCGTCTGCTGCTTGTCGCCGCACCTCTGCACCGGTGATCGCACGCTTACCTTTCCCGCAATAAAGGATTGATCCGTGTCGAAAATACGCTCCGCCCGAGTCATCGTCACCTGTCCGGGTCGCAACTTCGTGACCTTGAAGATCGAGACCGAGGACGGTGTCACCGGTGTTGGTGATGCGACCTTGAACGGGCGCGAACTCGCTGTCGCTTCGTATCTCTCCGATCACGTCATACCCTGCCTGATCGGCCGAGATGCGCACCGCATCGAAGATGTCTGGCAATATCTCTATCGCGGCGCCTACTGGCGGCGCGGTCCGGTGACCATGTCCGCGATTGCAGCGGTCGACATGGCGTTGTGGGACATCAAGGGGAAGGTTGCCGGTCTACCGCTCTACCAATTGCTGGGCGGCGCCAGCCGCGAGGGCGTCATGGTCTATGGACACGCCAACGGCGAGAGCATCGAGGATACGATCGCCGCGGCGCGCGACTACAAGACCCAGGGCTATAAGGCCATTCGGCTGCAATCCGGTGTTCCAGGCCTGCCGTCCACCTACGGCGTGTCCAAGGACAAATTGTTCTACGAACCAGCCGATGCCGATCTTCCGACCGAGAATATCTGGTCGACCGAGCGCTACATGCGGGTGGTGCCGGAGCTGTTCGCCGCCGCGCGGGACGCGCTCGGCTGGGATGTGCACCTGCTCCACGACGTCCATCACCGGCTCACCCCGATCGAAGCGGGCCGCCTCGGCAAGGACCTGGAACCGTACCGTCCCTTCTGGATGGAAGATGCGGTGGTCGCCGACAACCAGGACAGCTTCCGGCTTATCCGGCAGCATACGACCACGCCGCTCGCGGTCGGCGAGATCTTCAACACGGTCTGGGACGCGAAGCAGCTCATCCAGGAGCAATTGATCGACTATATCAGGGCTACGGTCGTCCATGCCGGCGGCATTACCCATCTGCGCCGGATCGCGTCCTTCGCCGACATGTACAACGTCCGCACCGGGTGCCATGGCGCCACCGATCTGTCGCCGGTCACCATGGCCGCGGCGCTTCACTTCGATCTCTCGGTGCCGAATTTCGGCATCCAGGAATATATGCGGCACACCGAGGAGACCGACGCCGTCTTCCCGCACGCTTACACGTTCGCCAACGGCAGCCTGCATCCCGGCGAGGCGCCCGGCCTCGGCGTCGACATCGACGAGGAGCGAGCCGCCCGTCATCCTTATAATCGGGCTTATCTGCCCGTGAATCGGCTCGAAGACGGGTCGATGTTCAATTGGTAAGGAATTCGTCCGTGATGAAATTCAGCCGTCGGGAAGGCGTCGCCTCCTTTTTGGCGCTTGCTGCCACTGCATGCGCGCCCGGCACGCTTGGGGGCGCGGGCGCGGGCTCCGGGCAGGGTGAGACGCTCAAGGACCTGGCGGCGCGCAGCGGCCGCCGCTTCGGATCAGAGCTGGCATTCGGCCGCCCCGGGGAGGACCGCGGCAGTTTCGCCAATCCTCTCTACGCCGAGATTCTCGAGCGGGAATGTGAGGTGCTGGTTCCGGAGAATGAGCTCAAATGGGCCTGGACGAGGCCGTCGGCGAGCACGTTCGATTTTCGCCAGTTCGATGCGATGGGCGACTATGCGACGGCCAAGGGTTTCGCCCTTCGCGGTCACACCCTGTTCTGGGCGCCGGAGAAATGGTTTCCCCAATGGCTGGTTGCCCATGATTTCGGCGCGCAGCCGATCAAGGCGGCCGAGACAATGCTCACCGAGCATGTCCGCACCGTCTGCCGCCGGTACGGGCCCAGGATCGGCTCCTACGATGTGGTCAACGAAGCCGTCGAGCCCGAAACCGGCGCGCTGCGCGACACCGTGATGACCCGGGCGATGGGCGGCGGCGAGCCCATGCTCGACCTGATGTTCCACACCGCCCGTAGCGAAGCGCCGCATGCACAGCTCGTCTACAACGATTACATGAGCTGGGAGCGCGGCACCGAGGACGAAACCCACATCGCCGGGGTCCTCAAGCTGCTCGAAGGCTTCAGGAAGCGCGGCACGCCGGTCGATGCGCTCGGTATCCAGTCGCACATTCGCCTGCTCAAGGATGCACCCGTGGCCGAGATCGTCCGCGAGTCCGAAGGCCCGTGGCGACGCTTCCTCGATGCGGTGGTCGCGATGGGCTACGATCTCGTGATCACCGAATTCGACGTCAACGACCGGGAGGCGCCCGACGACATTGCCATTCGTGATCGCATGGTCGCCGATTATGCGCGCGCCTATCTCGACATCATGCTGGGCTACGAGCAACTCGGCGACGTGCTCGCCTGGGGAATGGTCGACCGCTATAGTTGGCTGACAGGTTTCGACCCGCGCGCGGACAAGTCGATCAAGCGCGGCACGCCCTACGACGCGCAGTTCCGCGCGAAGCCGCTGCGCGAAGCGATCGCGGCCGCCTTCGCAACCGCTTCCAGCCGCCACGGCTGAGCGGCTTGTGGGCGGCTTGCCGCTCATGCTAGGCTACGGAGAAATCGGCAAAATTTGGAGATGACGATGCGCCGTTCGCTGGTCCTGCTTGCGCCGCTTGCACTCCTTGGCTGCACCGGCGAAACGACCGAGACGGCGTCTGCCGCCGAGACGTCGGCACTGGCGCCGGGCCAGCTACGCTGCATCGAAGCAAGCCGCATTGCCGGGCGTCGCGCGGAGAGCAACCGGGCGCTGATCTTCGAGCTCGACGATGGCCGGGTCTTCCGCAACGATCTGCCGCAGGCATGCCCGGGGGTGGAGCGCGCGTCGAACTTCGGAACTCTGGCGATCGATCCGATTGAGAACCGGATGTGCCAGGGCGATTTCGTCCGCATCTATGATCCGGCGGACCTGCCGGTCGGCGGGCTGAAGTCGGTGCCGCGCTGCCGGCTCGGTCCCTACACACAAGTCTTGCGCTAAGCTTGCGAGGCGAGGGGCTTTCTTGCAGGAACGATGACAGCGCTGTCCACACGGGATTGCGCCAATAACCACAACAGGGTTCAGGGGAGACTAAGGGATGAAGCTGAAGGTGGCGCTTGCCTTGCTGTGCTCGGCGGCGATGGTCGGGAGCGGTGCCGGCGCGCAGGATCTGAAGCTCAATGAAAAGGGCTATTTCGCGCGGCACGGGCTCAACGTGATGGTGTTCTCGGATTATTACCCGGAAGGCCACCAGACCGGAGTCACCATCGTTCAGCATGGTAGCCGGGTCGCCGCGAACGGAGACCTTCGGCTGGAGGCGTCGCCGGGTCAGTGGTCGCCGATACCGCTGGTCGGCGAGCGGATCGTCGATCCGAAAACGCAGACCATTTCGCAGGCCCTTACCTATCCGGATCCGTCGAAGAACGGGAAGGGCTTCAACCCGGTTTTCTACCCTGACCTTCAACTCGGCTACAAGGTTCGGGTGACGCCGCTTGAGGGCAACAGCGTCCGGATCAGCGTCGACCTCGATCGGCCGGTGCCCGCCGCATGGGTGGGCAAGGTCGGCTTCAATCTCGAGCTCTTCCCCACAGATTTGTTCGGCAAGAGCTATCTGATGGATGGTGAGAGCGGCATTTTCCCCCGCCAGCCGAACGGACCCGTGGTGCGCAGCGCCGGCGCAATCGTGCCGGTGCCGACGAACGTGCAGACGAACGGGCCGGTGCCGTCGCTGAACGGGCAGCCGCTCGCCGCGCCGCTCGCCACCGGGCGCAAGCTGGTGGTCGCGCCCGATCAGGATCTGCAGCGCCTCACCATCGAGAGTCGCAGCGGGACGCTCGAACTGATCGACGGTCGCCTCAACCACAACAACAGCTGGTTCATCGTTCGCGGCACCATCCCGGCCGGCGCCACCGTCAATGCGCTCGAGTGGGTGGTAACGCCCAATGTGGAGCCGGACTGGACCTACCGCCCGGTGATCCAGGTCAGCCAGGTCGGCTACGCCCCCGATCAATCGAAGCGGGCGGTGATCGAACTCGATCCCTCCGACCGCGACGTGAAGCGCGCCCGGTTGTTTCGCCTTACCGATGAGGGGCGCAAGGAGGTGGCGGCGGCGAATCCGGAACGATGGGGCGAATTCCTGCGCTACGATTACCGCGTCTTCGATTTTTCGAACGTGCGCGAACCGGGCATGTACGTCGTCGGCTATGGCGATCAGCTGTCGGAGCCGTTCAAGATCGGCAGCGACGTCTATGCTCGCCACGTGTGGCAGCCGACGCTCGAATATTTTCTGCCGATCCAGATGTGCCACATGCGGGTGAACGAGAAATATCGCGTCTGGCATGGTCTCGATCACCAGGACGACGCGCTGATGGCACCGACGGCGCTCAACCATTTCGATGGCTATCTGCAGGGTCCGTCGACTTTGGCCAAGTACAAGCCGGGCGACATCGTTCCAGGCCTCAATGCCGGCGGCTGGCATGATGCGGGGGACTTCGATCTCCGCGTCGAGAGCCAGATCGGAACCGTCTGGCTGCTGGCCAAGATGGTCGAGGAATTCGGCCTCGATTACGACACGACTACGATCGATCAGCAGAAGAGACTTGTCGAGATCCACGCACCCGACGGGCGCAACGACGCCGTCCAGCAGATCGAGCACGGCCTGCTGAGCGTGCTCGGCGGCTATCGAGCCTTGGGTCGGCTGTACCGTGGGATCATTGCGCCGAGCCTACGCCAATATGCGATGCTCGGCGATGCAGCGAACCACACCGACGGCGTGTTCAAGAGACCGGTCGATGGGCTCGGCCGCGACAACAATGGCACTTCGATCAAGGCCGACGATCGCTGGGTATTCACGGAGGACAATCCCGATCGCGAACTCTACGTTGCCGCCGGCCTGGCTGCGGCGGCAAGGGTGATCAAGGCGAGCAATCCCAAGCTCGCCGCCGAGGCGCTCGCCGCCTCGCGGGCGGTGACGAAGGCGGCGCTGCCGCGGGCGAAGAGCGTGGCGAACAAGGCGTTCGCTCTGTCCGAGCTGATCCAGTCGACGGGCGATCAGGCCTATGTCGTTCAATTGCTGGCGATGGAGAAGGACATCGTCGCCCATGTCGAGGAGGCCGCCTGGCGGCTCGCACCCGCGCTTCCGCTGATCAACGATGCCGGCTTCAAGCTTCGGCTCGGCGATGCCGTCGCTGCCTATCAAACGACCGTCAAGCAGAGCGCGCGAACCGATTCCCCCTATGGTGTGCCGTACAAGCCCGACATCTGGGGCGCGGGCTGGACCATTCAGGAGCGGGGGGTGCGTCAGTATTTCTTCGCCAAGGGCTGGCCGCAGGCAACCGATCGCGACAGCTGGCTGAATGCGCTCAACTTCGTGCTCGGCGTGCATCCGGGCGAGAACAACATGTCGTTCGCGTCCGGCGTCGGCGCCGAGTCGGCAACTGTCGCCTACGGCACCAACCGCGCCGAGTGGTCGTACATTCCCGGCGGCGTCATCTCGGGTACCGCGCTTATTCGCCCCGATCTGCCGGAGCTCAAGATCTGGCCCTATTTCTGGCAGCAGACCGAATATGTGATGGGCGGTGGAGAGACGAACTACATGTTCCTGGCACTGGCCGCCGACCGGCGCTTCGGGCGGGAGCAGGCGCGATGAAGGCAGCCTTGCTTGCCCTTGTCGCTCTCGGCGCGGCAGCACCTGCCGCTGCAGCGGCGGGCGTCACCATCAAGCCTTATGGCACGACGCGCGAGGGGCGGGACGTCTTCCAGATCATCCTTCGTAACGAGCGCGGCATGGAGGTGCGGCTGATCAATTATGGTGCGATCGTCACCGACGTGATCGTGCCCGATGCCCGCGGCCGCAAGGCAAATGTCGCGCTCGGCTTCGGCACTCTCGCCGAATACGAGACGAAGAATGGCAATTACGGCTTCGGTGCGGTCATGGGCCGCTATGCCGGCCGCATCGCCAATGCCCGCTTTTCGGTCGACGGCAAGCCGGTCACGCTCGCTGCCAATGACGGCCCGAATACGCTCCACGGCGGCCCCGGCGGGTTCGACACCAAGATCTGGGACGTGCGCCCGACCGGCAGCGGCGGCGATGCCGGCGCCGTTCTCCATTATGTGAGCCCGGCCGGCGAGCAGAATTTCCCCGGACGGCTGGACGTCACGGTCACCTACACGCTGACCAGGAAAAATGAGTTGCGGCTGGATTATCAGGCGAGGACGGACGCGCCGACCGCGCTCAACCTCACCAATCACAGCTATTTCAATCTTGCCGGTGCGGGCTCGGGGACGGTGCGCGATCATGTGCTCACCATTCCCGCCAACCGGATCCTCGAGACCAGTCCGGCGGGAATTCCGACAGGCGCCTATGTCGATGTTGCCGGCACCCCGTTCGATTTCCGCCGCGGTGCCGTGATCGGCACGATGATGGATCGGCCGCACCCGCAGCTCGAAGGGCGTCGCGGGATCAATCACAGCTGGGTGCTCGGCAATCGGGGACGACTTGCGCTCGCCGCAAGCCTCCGCGACCCGGCCTCGGGGCGTCGCCTCGACGTTCTCACCACCGAGCCGTCGCTGCTCGCCTACACGGCCGATTATTTCCCCGGCACGGACGCAGGCGCGCAAGGCGCGATCTACCGCAAGCATGACGCGATCGCGCTCGAGGCCCAGCATTTCCCGGACGCACCCAACCGTCCTGACTTCCCGTCGACGATCTTGCGGCCTGGCGAAACGTACCGGGCCACAACTGTCTTCCGCTTCTCCGCCGACAGACGTTAGGAGCGGTGATGTTGAAGAGGTTGCTGCTCGGGCTCTGCCTGGGCGTTCTCGCCGTACCGGCCGGTGCCGAAACTGCAGTCGAGCGCCATGGCGCGCTGCGCGTGGAGGGCAACCGGATCGTCGATGTCCATGGCGATCCGGTCGTGCTCCGCGGCATGTCCCTGTTCTGGAGCCAGTGGGGCGGCGAATTCTACAATCCGGGCGCCATCCGTTGGCTGCGCGACGATTGGAACGTGAACGTCGTCCGCGCCGCGATCGCCGTTCACCACGGCGGCTACATGGAGCATCCGGCGCGCGAGACCCGGAAGGCGGAGGCGGCGATCGATGCCGCGGTGGCGCTCGGCCTCTACGTGATTGTCGATTGGCATGCGCATCAGCCGGAGCCCGAGGCCGCGTCACGCTTCTTCGCACATATCGCCCGCAAATACGGCCATCTGCCGAACGTCATCTACGAAACCTGGAACGAGCCGCTGCGCGAGCATGATTGGTCGAAGGTGATCAAGCCTTATCATCTTGCCGTCATCCCCAAGATCAGGGCGATCGATCCCGACAATCTGATCGTCGCCGGAACCCAGACCTGGTCGCAGGACGTGGACAAGGCCGCGGCGGATCCGCTGCCTTTCTCCAATCTCGCCTACACGCTGCATTTCTACGCCGGAAGCCACCGCCAGGATCTCCGCGACAAGGCGTCCGCGGCGCTGGCGAAGGGTGCGGCCCTGTTCGTCACCGAATGGGGATCGACGAATGCCGACGGCGACGGTCCGGTCGATGTCGACGAGACCGGGCGCTGGTGGGCTTTTCTCGAGACGAATCGTTTGAGCTATCTCAACTGGTCGGTGTCGACCAAGAAAGAGAGTTCGGCGGCTTTGCGTCCGGGTGCCGGTCCGCGCGGGCACTGGCACGCGGATCAGATCTCTGCCTCCGGTCGCCTCGTGCGGACCCAGTTGCGGGCGTTGAACCCGCCTGTTGCGCCCTCGGGAAGGCGCGGCGAAAGTCGCCGCTGATCGCAAATTCGACCGTTCGATGCGGTCTGCTCTTGTTTAAAGAAAACATTTTTACCATTGCCGGGTGAAGGCCCGCTCAACCTGCGAAGGACGACCAGATGCCC